>NZ_RXIU01000542.1 GCF_004217665.1 Candidatus Magnetaquicoccus inordinatus
CAAGGTGCAACGCAAAATGGGGCAGATCGGTTTTGATTGGCCCGATGTACACGGTGTACTGCGCAAAGTACATGAAGAGCTGCAGGAGTTGGAGGATGCCTGCCAGGAGGGGCACAGCGAGGCCATCGCCGAGGAGTTGGGTGATCTGATCTTCACCCTGGTCAATGTTGCCCGTCATATGCAGATCAACCCGGAGATGGCTCTTCGTGGTTCAACACGCAAATTTCAGGATCGTTTCCGGTATATTGAACACCGGTTACATCAGGAGGGTCAGGCGGTCTCTTCGGCCAGCCTGGAACAGTTGGAGAGGTTGTGGCAGGAGGCCAAACAGCCTCCATCGCATCACAAGCAGCATGAAGAAGGAAGACGGGATTGATTCAACATCTACGCAATATTGCCATCATCGCCCATGTCGATCATGGCAAAACCACTTTGGTGGACAAACTCCTGCAGCAGTCGGGTACCTTATCGCAACGCGGCGAGGTGCGCGAACGGATCATGGACAGCAATGATCAAGAGCGGGAACGGGGGATTACCATTCTGGCCAAAAACACTGCCATTCAATGGGGAAAATATCGCATCAATATTGTCGATACCCCAGGCCATGCCGACTTTGGCGGCGAGGTGGAACGGGTCTTGTCGATGGTTGACTCGGTGCTGCTGCTGGTGGATGCGGTGGATGGCCCCATGCCACAAACCCGTTTTGTCACCCGCAAAGCCTTTGATATGGGTTTTCGCCCCATTGTGGTGATCAACAAGGTTGATCGCCCCAGTGCCCGCCCCTTATGGGTGCTGGATCAAACCTTCGAGCTGTTTGACAAACTGGGGGCCAGTGATGAGCAGTTGGATTTTCCAGTCATCTATGCTTCGGCCTTGGCCGGATTTGCCTCTCTGGATGCCGAACAGCCGGGAACCGATATGACCCCATTGTTTGAAACCATCGTGCGCGAGGTCAATCCGCCCTTGGTTGATCCAGAGGGACCATTCCAGATGCAGGTATCGGCCTTGGATTATAACAGCTATGTCGGCCTGATCGGCATCGGACGCATCAAGCGGGGTTCAATCCGCAGCAACTCGCCGGTCACGGTGATTGCTGCCGATGATCGGCAACGACCGGCACGTATTCTGCAAATTTTTGGTTTTCTTGGTCTGGAGCGGGTAGAGGTAGCGGAAGCCTTTGCCGGGGAGATCATCGCCTTTACCGGCGTGGAAAAGCTGGGTATCTCCGACACCTTGTGTCACCCGGAAGGGGTGGAGGCATTACCCTCGCTGGCGGTGGATGAACCGACCATCAGCATGATGTTTCAGGTCAATGACTCCCCCTTTGCCGGCAAGGAGGGCAAGTTTGTCACCAGTCGCCAGTTGCGTGAACGTCTGTTCCGCGAACTGGAACATAATGTGGCGCTGCGGGTGGAGGAGACCGAACATCCCGACCGTTTTCGCGTCTCTGGCCGTGGTGAGCTGCATCTGGGGGTATTGATTGAAACCATGCGCCGTGAAGGTTTTGAGATGGGGGTATCACGGCCTGAGGTGATTGTACGCGAACGCGATGGGCTGCAGGAGGAGCCGTATGAGACTTTGGTGATCGATGTTGAGGAGAGTTACCAGGGAGGGGTGATGGAGGCCCTGGGACAGCGTCGGGCAGCGCTGCAGGATATGGCTTCCGATGGCAGCGGACGGGTGCGTTTGGATTATGTGATTCCGGCACGGGGTTTGATCGGTTTTCAAACCGAGTTTCGTACCATCACCTCCGGCACCGGTTTGATGTATCATGTGTTTGACCACTATGGACCGATCTGTCCCTCCGGTTTGGGACAGCGCAAAAATGGGGTATTGATTGCCCGTGAGGAGGGTAAAGCCACCGCCTACGCCTTGTGGAATCTGCAGGAGCGTGGCCGCCATTTTATCGGTCCAGGCGCGCCGATCTACGAAGGGCTGATCATCGGCATGCACAATCGCAACAACGATCTGGTGGTCAATCCGCTCAAAGGCAAGCAACTGACCAACATTCGCGCCTCTGGAGCCGATGAAGCAATCATCTTGACCCCACCGATTCGTTTGTCGTTGGAGCAGGCGTTGGAGTTTATCAATAACGATGAGCTGGTGGAGGTGACCCCCCATTCGATTCGTTTACGCAAAAGGCTGCTCAAAGAGCACGAGCGCAAACGCTACAGCAAAGAGCAGGAGTAGGAGTCTTGGCGACATGGCAGGAGATTGCTTGTACTCCCTCTCCTGCCATGCTACTGAAGGCAATAACAGAGCGATAGACGGAAAATTTCAGGTAACTATTCACCACCCAGAACCATTGCGGGTCCAGGGAGGGCACCTCCCTGGCCGGGTCCAGGGATGGAATCCCTGGGATTTTGCTTGTAATCCTTTGCCTTTGGCGCGCTTTACACACGAAGCCGACGCGCCTTTTGCGTCGGCTTAAGCGCCTAATGGAAGCAAGCTGTGCGGATTGGCGCGCATTTTTGCGCCAATGGGCACAGCATCCCCATGGGGGTAGAGCTGGCGAGCCAGCACCAACCTGAATAGTTACAATTTCAGAAAGAATACTCAGGAGTGTCAAGCTCACGCGGACAAGGAGAGTGCAAACTGCCGATCATAGCTTTCGATATGCTCTTTCAACCAAGTAGTCAGAAAAGTGGACATTTCGGCAGTAATTCCTGCACTTCCCTCTTCCATCAGATGTCCGGTCAACTGTTCCAACTTGAAGACCAGATATTCATGCTCGGTTTTATGTTCATTTAATTTGTTATAATTTTTGCTTGCCATCAACTCCTCTTCGCGCCGAAAATGGTCGCGCGTATATTGCCAGAGCTTGCTGACGATGGCATCCATACTGCCACTCTGCGCCGACGAGGATAGAAGAATATTTGTTATTTCGTACAACTCTTTATGATCATTATCGATCACATCGACATGCACCAGCAAATCATCTGTAAAAACAAAAGCATCCATTTATTGATCCCCTTGAGCTAGACATCCCTGACCGCTACTGACACTGACTGATAAGAGGATTGGAGTGACACTCCATCCCAGGTCATAAAATAATCGCCAACACTATTCCCGTCAAGGCGAGGGAGCCATTGCTGGACAACCAGGCGGAAGGAACTCCCCATTCGCTTAATTTGGCCTGGGCCAACTGCCAGGTGTTTTGTGGCAGGTGCAAGCGGGCACTCATTTTCAAGCCCACTCCCTCACCGGTAACAGGCCGCTGCCAAGCGATGGTCTGTTCGCTGAGCAGATAATTTTCTTGTTTACCGTGCGGGTCTATAACCCACACAGTCCACAGCAGGGCAGCAGAACCGAGGACTACACCCAACAACAGTATGATTTTTTTCATTTTTTCTCCGTAACTATTCACCACTCAAAACAACTGCGGGTCCAGGGAGGGCACCTCCCTGGCTGGGTCCAGGGATGGAATCCCTGGGATTTTGCTTTTAATCTTTTAATCTTTTAATCTTTTAATCTTTTAATCTTTTAATCTTTTTAATGTTTTGCCTTTGGCGCGCTTTTCACACTAAGCTGACGCGCTTTTTGCGTCGGCTTAAGCGCTTAATGGAAGCAAGTTGTGCGGATTGGCGCGCATTTTTGCGCCAATTCGCACAGCATCCCCATGGGGTTAGAAGAGCTGGCAGGCCAGCATGAACCTGAATAGTTACTCTTCTCCTTGCAATGCAGGGCAGATAGTGCCGTGCAGAGTCGCTGTCGGCTCAAATGGTGCTGAACTGTTTTGGTTCCACACCCATATTCAAGCGGATCAGGTTGCCATTTTTGTTATAGAGGGAGACCCGTTGCGCGCCGACCCCTGCCAAAACCGGTTGGGCGCCAGGGAGCATGCCTTTGGCAGTTTTGCTCTGCGGCATACTGTCGATTCGCCGTTCAATACGTGCACCGCCGTGCTGGCTGTAGACCTTTTTTAAGCGTGCAATCTCCTTGCGATCCACATTGCGACCAAATTTGCGCAAGAACATCACCACAAACCAGACAATCAGCGTTTTCAACATGGCCCCTACCCTACTTTCATTATGTCATGGAATGAGAGACGGATTGTGCATCCGTAGCCCGGCGGATTCATCCCTGTTTCCTGTTTTGCCCCAAAAAGCGCCCCCTGGCCTGCAGCGGTACTGAAAGGGCAATAATTTCATAAATTTTCTAGAATTTTATTCGACAAATGCTTCATCTGACATTCATTGCATAAACAAACCCTGTTCACTTTATCGGATAATTTGCAAGCAACTTGACACTTTTTTTGTTGTCGGCGCATTTTTTCTCGCGTGCGCTAAAAAAAAATCACCGTGCACAGGCAATTTTGGTTGACGCATAATACAGATTTGTTGTAATACGGATTTGTAGTAAAATAAATTTGTATTGCTACCTCTCTACAGTTTACTCCTCACCTCAAGGAGATGCAGCATGCCACACAACATCGTCGGACCACCTGTGCAAGATGATAATTTTTTCGGTCGCGAACAAGAACTGCAACGCATCAATGACTATCTGCGCCAACACAGCCTGCTGCTGCTCGCTCCCCGCCGCGTTGGCAAAACCTCCCTGCTGCATGCTCTGGGAACACAGTCGCAGGCAAAAGAGTACCGCACTCTCTATCTCAGCGCCGAAAGCATCCACTCCGTCGCTGACCTGTTGGACAAGCTGTACCACAGGGTCAAAGAGCTCCTCGATGGTCAGTACATACTTAAATTCGGCCACTCCGTACAGAATAAACTCTGTTCCATCAAAGAAATCCCCTGGATCAAATGGGAGCCATCTGCAGACATGCCCTGGCAACAAAGATGGGAAAAACTGCAAGAGCTGTTGGCCGACCAGCAAAACCCCTGGTTGATCATGATCGATGAGCTCCCTTTATTGATCCTACGTCTGCTTGGCAGTCAGAAAAAAGCAGAGGCAGAATGGTTGCTGCACTCCTTGCGCTCTTTGCGCATCACATACACACATACACGTTGGATTTTTTGTGGCTCCATCAGTCTGGATAGCGTGAGCGAACTCTATCAACTCACCCCAAGCATCAATGATCTGTACCGTTTTGCCTTAGGGCCCTATTCAGAAGAGACCGCACGGCGGCTATTAAACGCACTCAGCAGCAACTATCAAATCCCTATCACCGAAGAAGGAATGCAGGCTCTGTTGCTGCGCTGTGGCTGGCTGATACCCTACTACCTGCAACTGCTCTTCGATCAACTGCGCCAGGAGAGGAGTCCGGTCACTGCACAACGGGTTGAGCAAGCCTTTCAATCTTTGTTGGCACCAGCAAATAAAGGATATTTCAGCCATTGGCATGATCGGCTGGAGATCCCTGGCGCTGGAGCCAAAGATCGGGCGCTGCGCATCCTGGCTCACTGTGCAGAGGATCCACAGGGAGTGACAGAACAAAGCCTGACCCAGAGCCTGGGTACTGGGCTTGCCGACCCGGAAAGTCGCTGGAGCAGCGTGCAGCAGTTGCTGGATCTGTTGCATCGGGATGGTTATCTGGTTGCAGATGCAGAGCGATGGCGTTTTCGCTCCCCGTTGTTGCGCGAATTTTGGTTGCGAAACATTGTGCGGAGAAATTCAAATGGCTGAGATACAACATCCCTTAGGCGGCATGGCCATTTACAACCCCAGCCTGCTCGATCGTGAGGAGTGCCGCAGCCTGTTTGTGGCCCGGCAATCGTTGCTGCAGCGTATCCTTGCCGACATCTCAGCCATGGGCAATAGTGGCCAAGGACAACATCGCTTGCTGCTCGGCAGCCGCGGCATGGGCAAAACCACCTTGCTGCATCGGCTGGCCTTGGAGATCGAAGAGCACCCTGCTCTGCAAAATATTTGGTTGCCCTTGCTCTTCCCGGAAGAGCAATACAGTGTGGCCTGTCTGGGCGATTTTTGGCTCAACTGCCTGGATGCCTTGGGAGATGCTCTGGAACGACGCAATCAATTGCCTCTGCTGCACAATCTGGATCAACAGGTCGAACGCCTGCAAGCGCTTGCTCCAGCAGAACGGGCAAAACAAGGCTTGGCGGCCCTGTTGCAGTTTGCCCAACAGCTTGAACGGCGTTTGCTGCTTTTGGTAGATAATATCGATCTGATTTTGGAACGCATCCGCAGCGAGGAGTGGTCGTTGCGTGAGGTGTTGGGACATAGCAGAGAGTTGTTGCTGCTGGGTGCCAGCAGCCGGATGATCGAAAGCAGTTATCAATATAATGGCGCCTTTTATGATTTTTTCAAAATAGATGAGCTGCGCGGTCTCACCTTGGAAGAGGTCAAACAGGTGATGCGCGCTCTGGATGCCCGTCAGGAGGGCAGAGACAAACCGGGAAATCGGCTGATCAACGAGGATCCGGGTCGTCTGCGCGCCTTGTATGTGTTGACCGATGGCAATCCGCGCACCATTGTCTTGCTCTATGGGGTCTTGTTAAGCGGTTGGGGAGAGGAGATTCGTGGCGATCTGGCCCGCCTGCTCGATCAGGTAACCCCTCTCTACAAAGCCCGCTTCGAGGAGATGGCACCACAGGCACAACAGGTATTGGATGCCCTGGCCTTGCATTGGCATCCAATGACAGCACAAAAACTGGCGGAGACAGCCCGCCTGGAGGTCAACAGCGTCTCTGCACAACTGCACCGACTGGTCATTGATGGGGTGGTGGAAAAGGTGGAGTTGCCGGACAGTAAGCGTACCGGTTTTCAGGTTGCCGAACGATTTTTTAATATCTGGTATCTGATGCGCGCCAGTCGTCGCTTGCGGCAGCGGTTAAGCTGGCTGGTGGAGTTTTTACGCCTTTTCTACAGCAGTCAGGAATTAGCCGAAAAGGCCAATCGCCATTTGCGAGCAGGAACACACGCAAATGGCGCGTGGATTGAAGAGGGATTGGCCTATGCGCGAGCCTTGGGCAGTGAGTTTTCTCTGCTGACCAGGGTTCTGGAACGCTCTGCAGTGCAGAAAATTTTTTCCCAAACCTCCCTGATGCACGAATATGCTCCTCTGCTGGATTTGACCGGTGAGGATCAACATTTGAGCAGTATAGCCGAACGGCACAGACTGTTGCGTGAGGCCAAGGAGAGTATCTTGGCAGCTCCTCCTCCTGCCTGGAAAGAGGCACCAACTGCAGAAGAGTTGTGGAATTTAATTGGTGGGAGTTTTACACCAGCTTCAGTAAAGCATGGATTCGCTATCTTTTGGAATAAATTACCAGCAGAAGACCAAGTAAAAACCTTCAGCGCTCTTCTTGCTGAATGGGATTATTCGTTGGTAGTCTATTCAAATCAAAACCATGTTGAACAAATTTACAGGTTGCTGCGTGAGGGTGTTCTGGATGTTCCACTGCAGCTTTCTGATATTGCTATTGCTATTGCATCCGAAAACGCCAGACAACCTAATTCTGGTTGCTGGCTCCTGCTGTTCGGTCTTTCATTAACCTTGGAAAAGCACACCCCCGAACAGATAGCAATGTATAGCAAAAAAGCTAAGGAAGTTCTGGCTCTTGATTCTTCACCAGTGCTACGTCTGATGATGGCTCGATATCTCTGGAACAATGCAAACAAAAAAGCCGAAGGCTATTTTACTGAAGCAATCAATCTTATGCCGGACCATTTACCTGCCAAATATATGTTTGGCCTCTATCTCATGCAAGAAAAACGCTGGCACGAAGCAGCCCATTACTGGCTTCCAGTCTTCTCGGCCAAAGACATTGGACCCCCATTGTTGTTGATAAATACCTTCGCTTTTATCAAACTGACAGCACAACAAGGCCACGGCAAAGAGGTGCTACAACTCATCGAGCAAATCGGCATGCGTGAGCAGTGGCTGCCCCTCTGGGAAGCCATACGAGCGTATGTCAACAACAACCCCAAACAGCTCAACAGCCTTGCCCCGGAAATTCGTACCCCTGCCCTGGAAATTCTGCAACAACTGAATGCCCCAAAGGATGCTGAATCACAGCCAAAGAGTGAATATCCCTGAGCAAAACCTTGAAAACTCCGTCTCCAAACCCCTGCTGGGAGGAGACAATCTCCTCCCAGAGCCTCCCTGATTGTTCTCTCTTACTTGGCCTTGCGGGCAAACAGGGGATCCGCCGGATCCAACTCATGCAGACGCTGCCACTGCCGCTTTGCAGCACTGACTACCCCCATCTTCTCCAAAACCATGGCATACAAAACCTGCTCACTCATCGCGGCACCACTTGCAGGCTCCATCCCCTGCAACTCCGCACGCTCCCCCTCACTCACTACCTCAAAACGCCACGGCTCCGACTGCGCCGAACCACTCTCATCCAAAACCTGCCAAGTATACCGACCACCCGCCTTGAGCAACCCCTCCGCCAGCGTAAAGCTCTCGCCTACCACCTCCTGCTCCAACAGCAAAGCCCCACCCATCTCCTTCACCAACAGACGATATTTCTCTACCCCGGAAAGTGCATGCCAACTCAACAACTGCTCTCCACCCAAAAGACGCTCCTTGTCAACAGGGGTAACCAACAAAATATCACCCAATTTTTTGCTCACTTCACGCACACCAATCGCCACCTCCGGCATGTTGACCGCCTTGCGCCCCTTGCCCAAAGCTGCCATCAGCGTCCCTCCACCTGCCGCCTCCTGCACCTCTGCCTTGCCCCGTTTGGCGACAAAGCCCCCCTCCTTCACCGTCACCTCATTGGGTCCACGCAACACATAACGCTTGAAACTGCCCAGATGCATCAATACCACCTCTGCACCCTCAGCCAACTGCAAGCGATTGCCTACCGCCAGCGCATTGGTGCGCTGCAACGGTGATTCATCGGAAAAACCATTCAATTCACTGATCAAAACCACCGCACCACGGACATCCAATGCCACCCCAACCCGCTCATTCGCCCAGGCAAACAGCGGCAGCAAACCCACCAACAACAGACTCAAAACACGCCAGAGCATCATCCTCTCCTCTTTCTCAAACTATTGCTTGGCAACCGAAAAATTGTTCCCACGTGAATTGACCACCGGCGTCATCGCCGAGGTCTCATATTTTTGGCTCAAGAAAGGAACATATTGCTGCACAAACTCCAACAACTCACTGACCGATACCTGACCATCGCGTGGCTTGCGATCCGCCTTGCCCTTCATCCCTTCCAACAAAGCATAGGTAAACACACCATGCCCCAAATCGGTCAACTCACTGGCCGACTGCGTACCCATGGTAGCAGTCGCAATATGAATACCGGTGGAACGCGACAATAACGCCATCGAACGCTTGCTGCCAAACTCGGCAAACGCCTGCATCGCCGCCCCAGATTCACAGGCATCAAAAAGCAAGATCACCTTCTGCGCCCCAATCCGCGCCACATGCTCCTTGAAATGGTGTGCCGAAATCCCCTGCTCCTGCACTGCCGATCCATCCAACCCCTGCAACTCGTGCGGCACAAAAAACCATTGATCACCCATCGCCTTGCCATGTCCGGCAAAATAGAGCATCACCACATCCTGGGCCGGCACCTTATATAAATCACCGATATTGGTGCTAATTGCCGAACGGGTCGCCTTGCCGTCATACATCTCATAGGTAACCACCTGTTTAAAAATATCAACATTGGAACGCATCATAAAGGAGAGCATTCCTTTGGCATCCGGCACGGCAAAATTAAGATTCAAAGCCGGATTGGCATAACGGTTGACCCCAACCACCAGCAAGTGCAGCCGTGGCGTCTCGGCAACCCCTGCCCCATGCTTCACCACCACCGATGAGGGTTCACTCTCAATACGATCATTGCTTAAGCTGACCACTCGAAAACGGTTTTCCCCATCGACCAGCTCTACATTATAGGTGATCTTCTCTACCTTGCCACCATCCCCCTCCGCCTCTTCCTTGCGTCCTTTGCCCGGTTCAATAATTTTGTCATTATGATAAACGCGGGTCTCGGCAATACCACCCCCCTGATCCAACGCCTCCACCTGCAAAGCCACACTCTTTGCCGACACGGCAGGTTCCGCAATCGTCACCTTGGGCGGCAAGAAAAAGCCCTCGCTGACGTTTGGTGCGCCGCTGTCACTGGCCGCCTCTGCCTGCACCGAATCCCGGGGCGAAAGCAGATGCCCTAACAAAGCCGGACGATAATATTTTTCCAAAAAGCCATCCAAGGCAAAGCTGTGCCCCTCGCCACTCCATTGAATGGCATCCAAACGATCCTCCAAATCACCATCCAAGGTGCCATCAAAACGGCCATCGGGAGACACCACCGCCCACCCCGAACGCAAGCTGACCAAACGCGCCAACTCATTGCGACCATCCAACCACCATAAACGCGCAGTCTGATCGGCACTCGCCGTCAACAGATGCTGCCCCTCTGGCGCAAAAGCCACCGCATGGATCTCCTGCTGATGCCCCTCCATGCGCAACCGTACCTGCTCGCTCTGCAACGACCAGAGCCGCACTATCTTGTCTTGCCCCACCGATGCCACCTGGTCCCCACTGGGACTAAAGGCGACTCCCTGTACCGGACCATCATGGTCGCGCAACACCCGACTGCCACCACTGACGCTCCAAATGCGTAACGAGCCATCTTTGTGACCGCTTGCCAGTTGCTGTCCATCCCCACTCCAGGCCAAGGATAAAACCGACTCTGAACCCTCCTGCCAATTGTGCAACGGATTGCCACCCGCCACCGACCAAATGCGCAGTGAGCCATCCTCACCCCCACTGGCCAGTTGATCCCCCTTCGGGTGTACAGCCAAGGAGCGTACCGCCCCCTGTCCGCTGGCAATGCTCAACTCCAACGCGCCATTGGCCACCTGCCAGATCTTGACCGTACCATCTTCACCGCTGCTGATAACCCGCCGACCATCGGCACTCAGCGCCACCCCAGTCACTGCACCGCTGTGTCCAGACAGACGCTGCTGCTCCTCCCCGGTGGCCAGATTCCACACCAGCACCGCCCCATCCGCACCCCCACTGACCATGATTCCTTGCCGCTTGCCTGTCACAGCCCGTTTACTGACCTTGCCTTTTGCTCCCTTGGCCGCTTTGCTCTCAGCAGGCGGAGCCGCCGCCCCACTCATCACCGCAACGGCCGTCACCGCCCCCGCATGTCCCCGCACATCCAGCTCACGTTGTCCAGTGGCCACGCTCCACAACTGCGCCCCACCATTCTCACCGGCAGTCACAAACCACTGCCCATCACTGCTAAACCGCCCATCACGCATCGCTGCGGCATGGCGTGAACGTATCGTAAACGACGGTCGAAAAATCTGCCGTGTATTCATATGAATTGCTGTCAGTGTGCTGCTCACTCCTGCGGCCCGCACATGCGCTGGCAAGGCCCACGCCTCAGCCACCAAAACAGACAACACACCACCGGCCAGCAATGCCGATTGCCACAAAAGCGTTGAACCTTTGCCCATCTTGCCCTCCCACCGAAGATTATTCATATCGAGGTTGTTGTATAGGTTAATGTAATCCGAGTCAACATGATTTTGCTTGACAGATCTCCGCGCATTCCGTATAAACTGGTGTTGCTCAATCGCAACAGATTGTTGCTTGATTGCCACGATTCACTCATTTCGGTCCACGACCGATACTTTTTGCTCTTGGGGAATTTTCCATGTCCAGTCTGCATAAAGGTGCTTTGTCACTTGTCGCCGGAACACTGCTGATTGCCGCTCTACCCAATAATGCAGAGGCAACTTATGATGATTATTGCCAATATGCAGAATATCAAAGTTCCAGTTCATGCAAGGATTTATCTGAAACCACACAAACTCGTACCGGCGCCACGCAGACCATCTCCCTGATCGGTCAAGGCGCCGTGCGTTCCTTGCGTGGCAGCAGTGCCGGGACCATCAACACCACCCTGCTCGGCGATACAGTCATGACTGGTCTGGCCGCTGGCAGTGCCGCCCCGCAAAATGGTATCTGGGGCAACTATGACTATACCCGTGTCGGTGACTCCCTCTTTAATACCACTACAAAACTGCACAACTTTGTGATCGGTGGTGACCGCAAAATCCAAAAAGATCTTGCCCTCGGTGCCTCCTTTACCTTTCAAGACACCAACTCCAGCCAAATCCACAGTGATGCCGAAGCCTGGACCATCGCTCCCTATATGGCCTACCTGATCAACAACAACATGAGTCTCGATCTGGTAGCCGGTTATACCTGGATCACTACCGAAAATGGGGTCGCCGCCGGTGAGCATGACAGCAAGCGATATTTTATCGCCCCAAACCTGAGCGCTTATACCACCAATCTGGGCAAATGGGAGATCGATGGCCATTTGGGCTTCATGTATGTCAAAGATAAGGTAGACGGCTATACCGGTTCAACCGCCCACAGCATTGACTTCTCTCAAGTAAAAACCGGCATCGGTGTCTCCTATTCCGCCACGGATAGCCTGCAACCCTATTTCAATCTCGATTATGAGCAGGATTTGGTCTACAAAGCTGCCAATGCCAATTACAGCGATACCGGTATCGCCCCAGGGCTTGGCCTGCGCATCAATCTGCCAGCCTCTTTGGTCGGTGATGTGCGCGTCGGCAGCAATCTGGGACGCCGCAATATCGATCAAGAGTCTATCACCGCCAATATCCGCATGAACTTTTAACTCAGTTTGGTTCAGCGCTTGACTCTGAAAAGCGGGGTGCAAACCCCGCTTTTTTTATCTGCTTTTTTTCTCCGCCATTACCCGGCCAACACAGCAAACACGCTCTTTTCTCCGCATATTCATCCTCGCATACTTATATTTAGCAATATAAGAAAACAGTGAAAATTTTATCTTGCAATAGAGGTAAATCAGGTAAATAATCTCAAACAACATTCAGGACAAAGTCCTATTGTTACCACCCCTTCCCTGCACCCTTACACCACCAATCAATGATCAAGGAGCGCTTCCTTTCGGGAGCCACCACCACCATGAAAAAGCATGTTCTTCCACCTCGCAAACAAAAACAATCAAAAGCCGACCTGCAGCGCAACACACCATTGATTTTGGTTTCTGGTCCTTTTGGTTCCGGGATGGAAGAGTTGGCCGAACTCTTGGCACAACACCTCCAGTTACCCTTTTATGATCCGCATCGGTTGGAAGATCTGGCAAGCAATCGCGAACAGCATCAGCGCGCCTGGCGTGATCTGAAAATGGCGGAGGGAGATTTTTTTGATTATTGGCTGGGCCATTTGCATGATCATTCCGACCTCTCAGCAGAGGAACATTTGACACGCATATCACTCGCCATTCGGGAGATTGCCGGTCAGGGTGGCATAATCGCTGGAATTTGCCCGCACCTTGTGCAGGCGGGGGATTGTTTGTTTCGCATGCACGTCAAAGCCAGCGCCCGCTATTGCGCCCGCCGTTTGGCCTCCCGTCATGCCATTGATGAAGCAGAAGCAATGCTGGTTTTTTTGCAACTGGAAACAGAACGACAACGATTTTTATCTAGCCTATTTACAGAAAAAATATTAGAAAGCGTCCAATTTGATCTGGTGTTGGAGGCGGAATGGCTCTCTTTGCAACAGATGCTTGCCTACTCTCTGCAAGCCTTGCGTGCCAAGCACTTTTACCTGCCGGAGATCGTTAGAGATCCTTCTTGATTGCCATCGGCAACTGGCCAGGGCAAGCGCATTTGCCAATTTCCTCACTGTTGCCACAAGCGAAACTGTGCATGTCGGGCATCCGCCCTCCCAAAGGGTGCCCATGCAGGGCACAAATCTTTGCGGCGTGCGCGAATGCTTAAGCATTCGCTTCTGGTGAAACGCCGCACATTTTCAGCAGGGCTTTGCCCTGCACCCACCAGGAGGAGAT
>NZ_RXIU01000543.1 GCF_004217665.1 Candidatus Magnetaquicoccus inordinatus
CATTGGCGCGCATTTTTTGCGCCAATGCCCACAGCATCCCCATAGGGGTAGAGCTGGCGAGCCAGCACGAACCTGAACAGTCACTCTGGTTGTACCAGAAAGGGAGGGAGTGGCCTCCCTCCCCAGATCAGGCTGTGCGCCTGCCCATCCCTCTACTTGTCTCCAGGGATGAACAGACTCTGTGGCAAATCTCTACACATCCTTCATGGTCAACTTGATGCGCCCTTGCCGATCCACATCCAAAACCTTGACCTTGACCACATCCCCCTCCTTGACCACATCGGTCACCTTGGCGACCCGCTGCCCGGAAAGCTGAGAAATGTGTACCAAACCATCCTTGTTGGGCAGAATGTTGACAAAGGCACCAAAATCGGTCACCCGCACCACCTTGCCTTCATAAACCTGCCCCGCCTCCACCTCTTCGACAATACGCCGAATAATGGTCTCTGCTGCCTTGGCGCTCTGTCCATCCACCGCCGCAATGGTAATCGTACCATCATCGGTAATATCAATCTGGCAACCGGTCTCCTCGGTGATACCACGAATCACCTTGCCACCCGAACCAATCACCTCGCGAATCTTGTCGGGGTTGATCTTCATGGTGAAGATACGCGGTGCATAGTTGGACAAATCAGCCCGTGGCTCCGCCAAGGTGCTCTGCATCCGCTCCAGAATATGGATCCGGCCTGCACGCGCCTGACGCAAGGCCACCGCCATGATTTCACGATTGATTCCGGTGATCTTGATATCCATCTGCAATGCAGTGATCCCCTGCGCATTGCCGGCCACCTTGAAATCCATATCGCCAAAATGGTCTTCATCACCCATGATGTCCGACAAAACTGCAAACCGCTCTCCCTCCTTGACCAACCCCATGGCGATGCCCGCCACCGGCGCCTTGATCGGCACCCCGGCATCCATC
Organism: Candidatus Magnetaquicoccus inordinatus; assembly: GCF_004217665.1. Classification (GTDB taxonomy): domain Bacteria; phylum Pseudomonadota; class Magnetococcia; order Magnetococcales; family Magnetaquicoccaceae; genus Magnetaquicoccus; species Magnetaquicoccus inordinatus. Next base: position 923 of record NZ_RXIU01000543.1, read on the forward strand.
ATTGCCAGCACCACACCGCAAACCGTCGCCATCGACGACGAGCCATTGGATTCGGTAATTTCGGAAATGGCGCGCACTGTATAGGGAAAGGAGTCCTTCTCTGGCAAAATGGCAGCCACCGCCCGGGTTGCCAACTTGCCATGACCAATCTCTCGCCGCCCCGGAGCCCCCATACGTCCCGTCTCTCCAACGCTGTACGGAGGAAAGGTATAGTTCAAGTAAAAGGCATCCCGCGACTCACCATCCAAGCTCTCGACAATCTGCTCATCACGGCCGGTACCCAGCGTAACCACCGCCAAAGCCTGGGTCTCACCGCGCGTGAACAGAGCCGAACCATGTACCCGAGGCAATAAACTCACCTCACTGACAATCTGGCGAACATCGGTCAAACCACGTCCATCAATGCGCGTACCCGTGGACAAAATGCGCTCCCGGATCACCTCTGCTTCCAAATGGCTGAAAATGGAAGCCACCTCTGCCGCCAAAGCGCTGTTTTCCGCTGACAAGGCAGCAATCGCCCGTTTGCGACACTCGCCTACCGCGTTCTGACGCGCCAACTTTTCCACCACCTGATAGCCGGCGCGAATCTCTTCCAGATAACCCTGGCGTACCTGCTCTTGCAACGCCGCATCCACCACCGGCGCCTCCACCGCCATCCGTGGTTTGGCACACTCGGCAGCCAACTCACGAATCAAGGTCACAACCGGCTGGAACCCCTCAAAACCAAACATCACCGCATCCAGCATCTCCTCTTCGCTGAGGAAATCGACTTCGGATTCCACCATGGTCACCGCTTTGTCGGTTCCGGCTACCACCAGATCCAGGCGGCTGCTGGCCATCTGCTCAACGCTCGGATTCAAAACCAACTGCCCGTCGATATGGGCAACCCGTGCCCCACCAATCGGTCCATCAAAAGGCAAGCCAGAGATCGCCAAAGCTGCCGAGGCGCCAATCATCGCCGGAATATCGGGCTGATGCACACCGTCATAAGAGATCACCGTCGCCACCACCTGGGTATCCAGGGTGTACCCCTTGGGGAACAATGGCCGTAATGGCCGATCAATCAGACGCGAAGTCAAAATCTCCTTCTCAGAAGGACGTGTCTCCCGTTTGATAAAGCCTCCCGGAATGCGGCCTGCCGCCCAACTCCGCTCCTGATAATGCACCCCCAACGGGAAAAAATCGGCACCAGGACGAACCGTTTTGTCCGCCGTAGCACACACCAATACCATCGTCTCGCCGTAGGTCACCAGCACTGCGCCATCCGCCTGCCGTGCCATCCGGCCCGTTTCCAGGATGATTTCACTCGCCCCAAATTGGACACTCTTCCTAACAATTTTGAACATTTCGTCTTTTCCCCAATTCTTGGGCACACCCATGCGTACCCTATTTATATCCATTTCCTACTTGCGCAGATTCAACCGCTTGATCAGGCGCTGATAACGCTCTACATCCTGACCACGTACATAGGTCAATAAACGACGACGCAGTCCCACCATCTTCAGCAAACCGCGCCGCGAATGATGATCCTTCAGATTACTGCGCAAATGCTCGGTCAAGTTATTGATCCGTTCCGTCAACAGGGCAACCTGCACCTCCGGTGAACCGGTATCTCCTTCCGCTAAAGCATACTCTTTGATCAACTCCTGCTTGCGCTCCGGCGTAATCGACATCGAATCTCTCCTTTACTATCAACAATCAGTCACACTCACGCTACCTGTGGACGCGATACCGGGATGTCGTCCAGCACCCGATCCATCGGTAACAACACGGTTGCCAAACCTTCCTGACTGACCACCTGGGCCAGTTGGTCCAGGGTAATTCCCTGCTCCAGGGAAAAACCCAACGTCTCCGTGCGCAGAAGACGCTGCAAATGGGCCACCGTTCCGCAATGACGCCCCAAATCCCGCGCCAACGAACGCATATAGGTACCCTTACTGCAACGCACCAATACCTGCGCTACCCCCTCTTCATAACTCTCCAGCAACAATTGGTGAATCACCACCTGCCGGGGCGGCAACTCCACCGTCTCACCCCGTCGCGCCAACTCATAGGCCCGCACCCCATTGACATGCACCGCCGAATGGGCCGGAGGAACCTGCTCCTGTGGCCCCAAAAAGGCCTGCAACGCCTGCTCCAGCAGAGCACGTTCCGGGATAATCCCGTTTTCCGCAACCACCACTCCGGTCGGATCACCGCTGTCGGTCTCTATACCAAAGCGTATCCAACAACGATACCCCTTGTTTCCCTCCAGAATATGTGCCAACTGTTTGGTCGCCCTGCCCAAGGCCATCGGCAACAACCCCTCGGAAAAGGGATCCAAGGTTCCGCCATGCCCCACCTTGGCCGCCTGGGTCAAGCGCTTGACTATGGCTACCGCATGAGCGGAACTGATTCCTGCCGGTTTCAAAATCACCAACCAACCGTTAATATCACGGCCCGTCCGTCTGCCACGACTCACTGCTCCTGCTCTCCCTTTTTCTCTTCTCCATCCTCTCCCGCCGCCCCTTCCGGCGGAATCTGCAGCGAATGCAGTAAACGATCCATGCGCATACCATAATCCAGAGAGGTGTCCGGTTCAAAACGCAACTGCGGAGTATGGCGCAGCGATAAACGTTTGCTCAACTGACTGCGAATAAATCCGGCAGCATGCGTCAATACGCGCTGGCAGCTCTGCATACGCTCTTCCACTGCCGCCTTGGCCTCGCTTGCCGTCACTTCGCTTCCTGCTGCTTCCCCACCCAATAGCGAAAAAAAGACCGTGGCATGCTGTAAATCGGCACTCAATTGCACATCGGTGATGGTCAGCAACCCTGCCAAACGCGGATCATGAATCTCCTGCCGCAAAATCATCTCGGCAATCTCTTGACGAATCGAACCGGCCACCCGCTCGGTGCGAATCCGTCCCCCCGATCCTCCAGTCAGCTCCATTGTGCGATTCATGCCAAAAACTCCATCCGCAAATCGACCACTATCCCTGTACCCTCACCTTCAATATAATCCAACACCTTCTGCATGCGCGACTGCAATACCGCCACCTCATTACCCACCGCAACAAAGCCTAAACCAGCCGTCTGCCAATGGTCCAGATGCGCCACCTCAGCCACTGCCACCGCAAAACGATTGTGCACCCGCTGCAATAGTCCCTTGATGATCCCCCGCTTTGCCTTCAGAGAGTAGACCCCCGGCAGATCCAAACGGAGCTCCAGCGCCACGACGTGCATACCCATCCTCTCGTATTCCCGGTAGTAGTGCATCGCGCAACCAGGGCAATTGCTTGTGCAAAACGCTTTTGGAATCCAGGAGCGCTTATCGCCCCTGGCGAGAGCAGGATACCATCCCTGCAGGGATGCGGCCCCTCGCTTTTCAGTGCATGCACAACATGCGCGCAGAGCACACAACCTGGCCGCGAAGAAAGACTCTTTTAGGGAGGGCCATTGTCCAACAGGCACATGGTCGCCACATCAACCGTGCGGAAATATTCCGCACCGATGCCCTGCTTTCCGACCCTGAAGCGGCAATATTCCGCACTTGTACCCTGCTTTCCGACCCTTAACGATCAATGGTCTGCCGAACCTCCATCGAGGTAAATGCCTCGATGATGTCGTTTTCTTTGATGTCGCTAAATTTGTCGAGACAAATACCGCACTCCATTCCCTCACGCACCTCTTTGGCATCATCCTTGAACCGCTTCAATGCCTGCAGATCCCCGGTATAGATCACCGCATTGTCACGCAACAGACGCACCTTGGATTTGCGGGTAATCGTTCCCTCGATCACCATACACCCTGCCACCAAACCCACCTTGGAGATACGGAACAACTCGCGCACCTTGGCACGACCCACCACCGTCTCCTCCACCAACGGCTTCAACTTGCCTTCCAGCGCCTGGGTGATATCATCCATCAAATCATAAATGACGGTATAAAAACGAATATCCACCTGCTCACGCTTGGCCAGATCCCGTGATTTGGCATCTGCACGAATGTTAAAACCAACAATGATCGCATCCGAAGCCGCCGCCAACATCACATCCGATTCATTGATGCCACCAACCCCCACATGAATCACATTGACCCGCACCAACTCATGGACGATCTTCTGCAACGATTCGGCCACCGCCTCCACCGAGCCGCGCACATCACCCTTGATGATCACCCGGACCTCATCTGACTCCACCCGGTGAATTTGGTCAAAAATATCATCCATTTGTGGCGTATGCTTGGCTTGTCCGCGCTCTTTCGACTTGCGCATGCGGAAGGCGGCAATCTCCTTGGCCCGACGCTCATCTGGAACCGTAACCAGATCATCGCCCGCCTCAGGGATCCCGGAAAAACCGATGATCTCCACCGGCATGGCTGGCAACGCCTCACTGACCATCCGTCCCTTGTCATCGATCAAACTGCGGATCTTGCCCCACTCTGTTCCGGCAACAAAAATATCACCCACCTTCAAGGTGCCATTCTGTACCAAACAGGTGGCCACCGGACCACGTCCTTTGTCCAACTTGGCCTCGATGATTGCACCACGCGCCCGCTGTGCCACATCCGCCTGCAACCCCAACACCTCGGCCTGCAGCAGAATCATCTCCTCCAAAGTCTCAATGCCCTCTCCTGTATGGGCCGACACCTTGACAAAAATGGTCTCGCCACCCCAATCCTCCGGCACCAAACCATGATCCGCCAACTGCTGGGTCACCCGATCTATATTGATCCCCTGCTTGTCAATCTTGTTGATGGCCACCACAATCGGCACCTTGGCCTCTTTGGCATGATTGATCGCTTCGGTCGTCTGGGGCATAACCCCATCATCCGCCGCCACCACCAACACCACAATATCGGTCACATGTGCACCACGCGCCCGCATGGCCGTAAAAGCCGCATGGCCCGGTGTGTCCAAAAAGGTAATACTGGCGCCATTGGCCATCGTTACCTGATAGGCACCAATATGCTGGGTAATACCACCAAACTCCCGCGACGCCACATCCGATTTGCGAATCGCATCCAACAGCGAGGTCTTGCCATGATCGACATGACCCATCACCGTCACCACCGGAGGCCGCTCCTGCAAAGCATCATCGGCACTGGCTGTATCCGACAACTCAGCATCAATCGCTGCCGCCTCGGAAACCATCTTGGCCTTGTGCCCCATCTCCTCCACGACCAATACCGCCGTCTCCTGGTCCAACACCTGGTTGATGGTCAACATCATGCCCTGTGCCATCAAACGCTTGATCACCTCCGACGATTTGACCGCCATACGCGCTGCCAAATCACCCACAGTAATCATGTCCGGGACAATCACCTCGCGAATCACCGGACCCAGGCTCTGTGCATCCTCACGACGTGCAAACTTGTTCTTCGCCGCCGGGGAACGCGACCGACGCATCGGAACCTGTTTCTCATCCTCCTCGATAATCGCCTTGCCCTTATACTTGACCCGACCAGCCTTGAGCGTCACCCGTGCCGGTGAAGGCACAACATTATCCAGCTTGCGCTTTTCATCCACCTCCTGCTTTTGCCGACGCATCTCATCCAACTGAGATAAACGCTTGGCCACCAAAGCATCGGTCTTCTTGCGCGCCACATCCTCGCGCTGCGCCCGGGTCATCTTCTTGCCAGAGGCCAAATCTCCTGACGCATCCAACTCAGCCGGAACCACCACCGGCTTCTCGATCCGCCGTGCTGCCCCTGCAGGACGTCCCGCCGAGGCAGAGTCACCAGTCGCGGAGCGCGAGGGACCACGCCCTGCACCGCCCTCCATCCCCGGAGCCGCACCACTGCCACTGCGACCTGCATAAGAGGAGCCCTCTCGCCCTTCACGCCGGGGTGTATAAGAGGGCTCTTCCGTAGAATGCGACTCTCCTCCCTCACGACGCGGTGCCCCTCCCCCTGCCGGGCGTCTGTGGGCGCCCTCTTCCCGACGAAATGGCGCTCCCCCTTCCCGAGCCGGTCCACCAGAACCCTCACGACGAAATGTCGGCGCTTCGCCCCGACCCGCATAAGCCGGTTTACCCGATGACGGCTGCGGTCTCTCCTCTCTGACATCACGGCGCGTTACCGAGCTGCCACTCTTGACCGATGCCGCCATTCGCATGGCACCACCCTGCCCCGCAACGCCACTGGGTGCCTCTGCGGCCCCACCACTCTCTTTCGCGCCTCTGCCCCTGTTATCCTGGAACGATACCCTGGCGACCTCTCGGACCTGCACAGTCACACTGGGAGCTGGTGTACTCACCACCGGCGACTCGCGTTCAATCGGAGCTGCAACGCGCTCTTGCACCTCCTGCTGTGGAGTGGTTGTCTCTGGCTCTGGCGTCGCCAAAGCTGCCTTGGCCGCCCGGGCACGCTCGGCCTCTGCCGCTGCCTCTGCCGCTGCCTGCCGCTCCCGCTCCGCTTGCAGCTCCCGTTCCCGCTGCCGCTCCAGCTCCAACTGTCGCTCTCGCTCCTGTTGCTCCAGCTCCAACTGCCGCTGCCGCTCTTCAGCCGCCCGCTGCTCCTCTTGCTGCTGCAACAAAATGGCCCGCTCTTCTGAGGAGATCGGTGCCAGAATCTGCTTGGCGGGAGCCGTACTCCGCAGCGCCGCCGCACGATCATCACCCAGCGCCGCCGAGCCAGCAGGCAGTGTCGTGTTCTCCGGCGATGCAGCCCCCTCCTCGCCAGCCTTCACAAACGTCCTTTTCTTGCGTACCTCAACCACAACGCTCTTGCTGCGTCCGTGGGAGAAATTCTGCCGAATGGAGCCTCCCTCCACCGTTTTCTTGAGAACGATGCGCCGCGGCGCACTCAACCGCAGCATGCCAGCTTCTTCGTCCTCGCCATCGCCTTTCTTGATATCGCTCAAAAGAACATCCCCACCAACTTGATTGTTTTACGCCATTGCCCTGGCAACACCTCTGCGAGGTCATCCACGGCAAACCTTGCCTCAACCGCTTTGCCTACCTGCTCTGCTGCACCATCAAACAGATGCACCAAACTCCCGCCAACGCAGCAGATCATGCCGTAACCGCTCTGCCATACGCAGCTCTGTCACACCTAAAACCGCTACCGGACCACTACTGCCACACGCATTGCCAAAGCGCTCCCGATCCAGCAACTCCCACATCTCCAACGCGGCATGGCGGTGCAACAACTGCTGCAGCTTTTGTCGGGTATGCTGTGCCGTATCCGCCGCCAAGAGAATCAGCGGCTTTGCCCCAGCCGCCACACCTTCCGACACATCCCGCAAACCCCGCTGCAAACATCCCGCCCGGCGCGCCAAGCCGATACCATCCAATATCCGACTGGTCAAAGCCTTGCCTACCTGCTCCAGCAAGGGATCGACTGCTACCATGGCTCCCCCGCGCCGTTGCAGAAAGCGGCGCACCACCTGCGGATCCGGTAGAACATGAACCCCGCGTCCCGGCAAGCGCCCCGGCAAATCCACCGTCCATTGCCCCTGTGGGTCACTTACCAAACGCAGCAGATGCTCTTTGCGTCGCCGGGTACGGGTAACCGCACACTGTCGGAAAACACCCTCCTCCGCATCGGTCACCCCATCACCTTTGGCCCCACCACCCTTAACGCATCTTCCCGGGCCCATCAAACCATCCTGCTGCCGTGCGCGCTTCCAGAATCAACTTCTCCGCCTTGTCACGGGTCACCTTCTCACCCATGATCTCCATCACCTCGTCGGTCGATAAATCGGCCAGATCGTCCAAGGTGGCAATACCTTTATCGGCCAACTGCTGCTCCAGCCCCTCCGGGAATCCAGGCAAACGCGACAACTTGGGATCGATCCGCGCCGCCATGCGCGCCGCTTCCTTCTCCATCGCCAAAGACATCAATCGATCCCTGGCCCGGTTGCGCAACTCGTGGGCAATCTCTTCATCAAAGCCATCAATGCTGGCCAACTCTTCCAAAGGTACGTAGGCAATCTCCTCCAGGGCCGAAAAACCCTCCTGCACCAGGGCAGTTGCCACATCGCGATCGACATCCAGCCAACCGACAAAGTTTTTCGTCAACTCCTCAAACTCTTCCGCCCGTACCGCCTGATCCGCCTGCTCGGTGACAATATCAATGCGCCAACCAGTCAATTCGCTGGCCAAACGCACATTCTGGCCACGGCGACCAATTGCCAAAGAGAGTTGATCGGTACCGACAATCACCTTAATCGCCTTCTCCTCTTCATCCACCACCACCTTGGCCACCTCAGCCGGAGCCAAAGCGTTGCAGACAAATACCGCCGGATCCGGAGACCATTCGATAATATCGATCCGCTCCCCTTGCAGTTCGGTCACCACCCCCTGCACACGGGAACCTCGCACCCCCACACAAGCGCCTACCGGATCGACATGGCTGTCGTTGGAAAAAACAGCAATCTTGCTGCGAAATCCCGGATCACGCGCCACCGCCTTGATCTCGACAATGCCATCATAGATCTCAGGCACCTCCATCTCAAACAGACGCGGTACCATACGCGGATCGGTACGCGATAAAATAATTTGTGGACCTCGTGGCGAATCCCTCACCTCAAAAATATAGGCGCGGATGCGATCTCCCGGTCGATAATGCTCGCGAGGCAACTGCTGCTCATGCGGCAAAAAGGCCGCAGCACGACCCAAATCCACATGCACATTGTTGCGCTCGACACGCTTGACCAAACCGTTGATCAACTGACCTTGACGATCAAAATATTCCAGATAGACACTGTTGCGCTCCGCCTCGCGCACCTTCTGCACAATGACCTGCTTGGCTGTCTGCGCGGCAATACGCCCAAAATCGATCGGTGGCAAGCGTTCGGCAATCAAATCCCCCACCTTGGCCGCCGGATTCAAACGCAACGCCTCATCCAAAATAATATGGGTATCCTCACCCTCATAGGCATCATCGTCGTCTGAGCTCACCACCTCACGCAACTGGTTGATGAGAAAGTCGCCTGTCTTGTACTCGAACTTGACATGAATATTTTTGTGGGCACCATATTTTTTGCGTGAAGCCGCCTGAATCGCCGTCTCCATCGCCTCAATCACCACTTCACGCTTGATGCCCCGCTCACGGGCAAGTTGCTCTGCAATCTGTACAATCTCAACAGTCATGAATCTCAGCTTCCTTCATATTAGAAAGACAAAACAACTGGGCAGAACCCGCCAGCCTGACTCCCCTTGCGGTATTCAGACACGGCGAAAGCTTCCCTCACCTCTGCCCCCGCAAAGAAAAAAAAAAGCCGGCTCAGCCGACTTTGTCTCCGAAAACACAGGTTAGTCACCACACCAGTGACCCGTCATCCTTCCCAACAGCTCCAGACAACGGCGAGTCAGTCTCACCTACTCTAAAACAAAACCCCTCCCATGCCAAGGAAATCAATTTTCCATAATTCACTACCTGATTTCCCAAACAAGCCTGAGTTGCTCGGTACAGCATAATCAGGATCGGCAAGTAACGCAAGTCACTTTCCACACCCATGGCAATCGCATTTGAAAATCAGAAAATTATTATGGAGGTCCAGGAGGAGATTATCTCCTCCTGGTGGGTGCAG
>NZ_RXIU01000544.1 GCF_004217665.1 Candidatus Magnetaquicoccus inordinatus
ACCAGCTTGGCCGGAACCCAGTTGGATGGTCTGCAATCGTTGCAGTTGAGTGGTCTGGCCGATACGCAGTTGAACGGTCTGTTGTCGTTGCAGTTGACGGCGTTGGCCAATACCCAATGGGATGGCCTGCGTTCCGATCAGTTGACGGCGTTGGCGGATACGCAGTTGAACGGTTTGTTGTCTAGCCAGTTGAGTGCCATTGCCGATACCCAGTTGGATGGTTTGCGTTCCGATCAGTTGACGGCGTTGGCGGATACGCAGTTGAACGGTCTGCTGTCGCTACAGTTGGCTGCTCTGGTCAACACGCAGTTGGATGGTTTGCTGTCGCTACAGTTGACGGCGTTGGCGGATACGCAGTTGAACGGCCTGTTGTCTCTACAGTTGACGCAGTTGGCCGATACACAATTGAATGGTTTGAGTGCAACGCAGTTAAGCGGTTTGGCCAATACACAGTTGAATGGTCTGCTGTCGCTGCAACTGTTGGCGTTGGCTGATACACAGTTGGATAGCCTGCAATCGTTGCAGTTGAGTGGTTTGGCGGATACGCAGTTGAACGGGCTGCATTCGTTGCAGTTGACGGCTCTGGTCAATACTCAATTGGATGGTATGCAATCGTTGCAGTTGAATAATCTGGCGGATACGCAGTTGAATGGTTTGCTTGCTGTCCAGTTGAGTGGTTTGGCGGATACACAGTTGAATGGTTTGTTGTCCAGCCAGTTGAGCTCTTTAGCAGATACACAATTGGATGATTTGCAATCGCTGCAGTTGTTGGCATTGGCCGATACGCAGTTGAATGGCTTGCAATCTCTGCAGTTGGCAGTTTTAGTCAATACACAGTTGGATGGTCTGCAGTTGCTGCAGTTGAGCAACCTGGCGGATACGCAGTTGGATGGTTTGCAGTCGTTGCAATTGGCTCAGTTGGCCGATACACAACTGAATGGTTTAAGTTCGATGCAGTTGGCTGGTTTGGCCGATACACAACTGAATGGTCTGAGTGCGGCGCAGTTGACTGGTTTGGCCGATACGCAGTTGAACGGTCTGCAGTCGTTGCAATTACTCTCTCTTGCCGATACCCAGTTGGACACTCTGCAATCACTGCAGTTGCTGAATCTGGCCGATACGCAGTTGAACGGTTTGCATTCATTGCAATTGGGCACGTTGGTGAATACACAACTGGATGGATTGCAGTTGTTGCAGTTGACGGCGTTGGCGAATACGCAGTTGAACGGTCTGCAGTCGTTGCAATTGACGGCGTTGGCGGATACGCAGTTGAATGGTCTGCAGTCGTTGCAGTTGGCCTCCTTGGCCGATACGCAGTTGAATGGTTTGCTGTCCAGCCAATTGGCCAATCTTGCTGATACCCAGTTGGATGGTTTGCTGTCGTTACAGTTGGCTCAATTGGCGGATACGCAGTTGAATAGCCTATTCTCGCTGCGTTTAGGCAATCTGGCAGAGACGCAACTGGATGGTTTGACTTCACTGCAGTTGAGTGCTCTTGCCGACACGCAGTTGAATGGTCTGCTCTCTTTGCAGTTGATGAATTTTGTAGACACGCAATTGGATGGTCTACGTTCACAGTTGTTGAGCTCCTTGGCTGACAGCCAACTGAATGGTTTGTTGTCGTTGCAATTGACATCGCTTGCCAATACCCAGTTGGATGTGTTGCTGTCTACGCAGTTGAGCACCTTGGCAGATAGCCAGTTGGATGGTTTGTCTTCGCTGCAACTGTTTAATTTGGCTGATACGCAGTTGAATGGTTTATTGTCCACTCTGTTGGTTGTTTTGGACAACACGCAGTTGGATGGATTGCGTTCAGTGCAATTAAGTGCGCTGGCGAACACCCAGTTGGATGGTCTGCAGTCGCTTCAATTGCAGAGTTTGGCCGACAGTCAACTGGATGGTTTGTCTTCTCTGCAGTTGCAGGGATTGGTTGATGCGCAGTTGGATGGTTTGTTGTCGCTGCAGTTGGGTAATTTGGCCGATACGCAGTTGGATGGGTTGTCTGCGACACAACTCCAAAATCTGGATGGGACGCAGTTGGATGCTTTGCGTTCGCTGCAATTGAAGAGTCTGGCTGATACGCAGTTGGATGGTTTGACATCGATACATTTGGCTGCTTTGGAAGATAGTCAATTGGATGGTTTGCAATCGTCGCAATTGGTGAATTGGGCCGATACGCAATTGGACGGTCTTATGTCTCTGCAGTTGCAGGGATTGGCTGATAGCCAATTGAATGGATTGCAATATGGGGTGTTGAGCTCGTTGGCCGATACACAATTGAATGGTTTGCGTTCTGTGCAATTGACCGCTTTGGCGGATACGCAGTTGGATGGGTTGCTGTCGTTGCAGTTGCAGGCATTAGCCGATACGCAATTGAATGGCTTCTCCTCGGCACATTTGTACAATTTGGCCAATTCCCAGTTGGATGGTTTGCTATCCCTGCAGTTGCAAGGCTTGGCGGATACCCAGTTGGATGGTTTGCGTTCCTTGCAGTTGAAGGGGTTGGCGGACAGCCAATTGGATGGTTTGTTGTCATTGCACCTGACCAATCTGGCAGATACCCAGTTGGATGGGTTGCAATTGGCGCACTTGAAGGCACTTGCGGATACGCAACTGGATGGTTTGCGTTCGTTACAGTTGGCATCTCTGGCCAACACCCAGTTGGATGGTTTGCGTTCGTTGCAATTGCAGAGTTTGACGGATACCCAATTGGATGGTTTAAGTTCGCTGCATTTGGCGGTGCTGGCTGACTCACAATGGGATGGTTTGGGTTCATTGTCGCTTGGTATGCTTGCCGACACCCAATTGAACGGTTTGAGCTCTGATCGACTGACTGGTCTGGCCGATACGCAATTGAATGGGTTGCTGTCGTTGCAGTTGCGTGGACTTGCGGATACCCAGTTGGATGGGTTGACGCTGTCACAGGTGAGCGCTTTGGCTGACACGCAGTTGGATGGTTTGTTGTCGCAACAGTTGCAAAATTGGGCGGATACGCAGTTGGATGGTTTGCGGTCGTTGCAGTTGCAACAGTTGGCTGACACACAGTTGAATGGTCTGCTCTCGAGTCAGGTTGCCGGTTTTGCGGATACGCAGTTGGATGGTTTGCGTTCTCTGCAATTGCTGGCGTTGGCCAATACGCAGTGGGATGGTCTGCAATCCATGCAGTTGTATGGTTTGGCGGATACCCAGTTGAATGGCTTGCAATCGCTGCAACTGGCCAGTTTGGCCAACACCCAGTTGGATGGTTTGCAAGCGTTACAACTGCAGGGTTTGGCGGATACGCAGTGGGATGGTTTGCATTCGTTGCATCTGCGGAGCTTGGCTGATTCACAGTTGGATGGATTACTGTCATTACAATTGACGGCGCTGGCAGATACACAGTTGGATGGTTTCCGTTCACTACAGTTGAAGTTGCTGGCGGATACGCAGTTGAATGGCATGAGTTCTCTGCAGTTGACGGCGTTGGCAGATACGCAATTGGACGGTTTGCAATCGTTACAGTTACAGCAGTTGGCCGACACGCAATTGAATGGCTTGTTGTTGTTGCAATTGAAGTCGCTGGTGAATACGCAATTGGATGGGTTGGGTTCGTTGCACTTGACACTTCTTGCGGATACGCAGTTGGATGGTTTGCAATCATTGCAGTTGAAGGGTTTGGCCGATACGCAGTTGGATGGTTTGCGTTCATTGCAACTGCAGCTTTTGGCCGATACACAGTTGGATGGTTTGCTCTCGACGCAGATTCTGGCATTGGCAGACAGTCAGTTGGATGGTTTGCGTTCCTTGCAGTTGAAGGGTTTTGCGGATACGCAGTTGAATGGTTTGCAGTCTCTGCAATTGCTGGCTTTGTCGGATACGCAGTTGGATGGTTTGACTTCGGTGTTGGTAGCGACGTTGGCCAATACCCAGTTGGATGGATTGCAATCGTTGCAATTGCAGGCGTTGGCAGGTACGCAGTTGGCTGGATTGTCGTCGCAGCATTTAAGCAATTTGGCTGACAGTCAACTGGATGGTCTGCTTGCGCTGCAGTTGTCAGGATTGCAGGATGTACAGTTGAATGGTTTACGTTCGCTGCAATTGCAAGCGTTGGCGGATACCCAATTGAACAGTTTAACTTCGGCGCATCTGTCGGCTTTGGCCAATACGCAGTGGGATGGATTGTTATCGTTGCAACTCTTCAATCTGGCTGATACGCAGTTGGATGGAATGCGTTTGCTGCATATGCAAGGCTTGGCAGATACGCAGTTGAATGGTTTGCAATCGTTGCAGTTGCAGAGTTTGGCAGACACGCAGTTGGATGGTTTGCAATCGTTGCAGTTGCAGGCGTTGGCGGATACCCAGTTGGATGGTTTGATCTCAAGCAATTTGCTGAGTCTGGCCAACACCCAGTTGAATGGCCTGCTCTCCTTGCAGTTGCAAAATCTGGCCGATACGCAGTTGAATGGTTTGACTTCGGATCAATTGACTGCTCTCGCTGATACACAATTGAACGGTTTGTTATCGTTGCAGTTGCAGGGTTTGGTTGATACCCAGTTGGATGGTTTGAGTTTGTCACAGGTGAGCGGTTTGGCGGACAGTCAACTGAATGGATTAATGTCTATGCAGTTGTCTGGTTGGGCGGACACGCAAATGGATGGGTTGCGTTCGTCGCAATTGCTGGGGTTGGCCGATACCCAGTTGAATGGTTTGAGTGCGACCAATCTCTCCACTTTTGCCGATACGCAATTGGATGGTTTGCGTTCCTTGCAATTGCAGGGATTGGCGGATACCCAGTTGGATGGTTTGCAGGCATTACAGTTGTATGCGTTGGCGGATAGCCAATTGGATGGCTTGTTGTCGTTGCAGTTGCAGGGATTGGCCAATACCCAGTTGGATGAGCTGGGATCGTTGCAATTGAGTGCCTTGAGCGATACCCAGTTGAATGGTTTGTTGTCTCTGCAATTGACTGCTTTGAGTAACACGCAATGGGATGGTTTGTTGTCGCTGCAATTGCAGGCGTTGGCGGATACGCAATTGGATAGCATGCGTTCGCTGCAATTGAGATCGTTGGCGAATACCCAGTTGGATGGTCTGCGCTCCTTGCAGTTGCAGAACTTGGTAAATACGCAGTTGCAAGGGTTGCAATCGTTGCAGTTGCAGTCGCTGGCAGACACGCAGTTGGATGGATTGACTTCGGTATTGTTGGCGAGCAGGTTGAATACGCAGTTGGATGGTTTGTTGTCGTTGCAGTTGGTGGCTTTGGCGGATACGCAATTGGATGGTTTGTCGTCGGTGCAATTGACAGCTTTGGCCAATACACAGTTGAACGGTCTGTTGTCGCTGCAATTGACAGCGCTGGCGGATACACAGTTGAATGGTTTACGCACCCTGCAATTGAGCAACCTTGCGGATACGCAGTTGGATGGCTTGCTTTCGTTGCAGTTGAGTGGCCTGGCCGATACGCAGTTGGATGGTTTGCGTTCGTTGCAGTTGAATGTTCTGGCGGATACGCAGTTGGATGGTTTGCGTTCGACGTTGTTGGCATCTTTGGCTGGCACGCAGTTGGATGGCTTGCGTTCGTTGCAGTTGAATGTTTTGGCGGATACGCAGTTGGATGGTTTGACTTCGGCGCAGTTGTTCAATTTGGCGAATACGCAGTTGGATGGTTTGACTTCGGCACAATTGAGCAGTTGGGTAGATACACAACTGGATGGTTTGACGGCGTTGCAGTTGAGTGCGTTGGCCGATACCCAGTTGAATGGTTTGACCTCGGCGCAGTTGGCTGCTTTTGTGGATACACAGTATGATGGTTTGCTGTCGTTGCAGTTGCGGGCGTTGGCGGATACGCAGTGGAATGGCTTTACTTCGTTGCAGTTGCAAACTCTTGCTGATACGCAGTGGGATGGTTTGTTGGCGGCACAAGTGAGCGCGTTGGCCGATACGCAGTTGAATGGTTTGACCTCGGCGCAGTTGGCATCCTTGGCAGACACCCAGTTGAGCAGTATGGGAACAGTGCGTATGGCCAATCTGACCATTTCCACGTTGCAGGCGTTGACTACCGCAGGCGTGCAGGCGCTGACCACCACAGCCATCACCTATCTGTTGGCGGGTCAGATTACGGCGATGACGACGACGCAGGTTGCTGCCTTGACAGCGACGCAGTTGGATAGTTTGACCGTGTCGCAAGTGCAGTCCATTGCCACTTCCTGGAATGGCTCTTCCGCCAATACAACGGGACAGAATGCCTGGACGGCGGCTGGTTTGACGACGACACAAATTACCGACTTGGATAATTTGCATGCCACCGGTACCGGAGCGATGTCGGTATTGTGGGGTGTGTAGTGTGTGCAATAGGTATACGAAAGAAGGAAAGCAGCAGGGCAAGGGGCGCGGGGCAGGATGGGATATCCTGTCCCGCGTAGAATGGGCGATGAGTGGTTAGTCGATGAGAGGGAACAGGAAGCTGTTCCCTCTTTTTTTTGGTGGTGTGTCGGAGAGAGGGGGGGTATGATCGGTGGCGTTGCGTGCTGTTAGGGTGGATGGTTGGGGGTAAGCAGGAGAGAAGAGGGATTTGGAGAAGGGGGAGAAGGGAGATGAGTGTGGCCTTTGCAGATGAACTGTTGTTGACCTCTTCCGAGACGTTGGCTTTGATTGATGCCTTGGCGGCACGTCTGCATGCGGATCGTTTGGGCTTGCCGGATCCCCAGGCACGGGTGGGAGATTGGGTAGTGATTGGCATACGTCGTGGCGGGGCATTGGTAGCCGAGCGGTTATGGGATCGGCTCTGTGAGCGTGTGCAGGAGAAGATTCCGATAGGTTTCCTGGATATTACCTTTTATCGAGATGATTTGGATACCATCGGTCCCAATCCGGTGGTCGGCGAGACCGATTTGCGGATGGATATTGATCATAAGCATATATTATTGGTGGATGATGTCTTGTTTACTGGGCGGACGATTCGCGCGGCCATGAATGCATTGTTTGATTATGGGCGACCGGAACGGGTGGAGTTGTTGGTGTTGGTGGATCGAGGTGGTCGGCAATTGCCGATTCAACCGGATCATGTGGGTTTGGTGGTACAGGCGGGTATGGGTGAGTGTATCAAGTTGGTAGACAAGGGAGAGAATGTGCAGGTTGTCCGGCGTAAACTGGGATAGACCGGTTTATGCGCGCAATGGTGAGCCACATTTTATAACTTCCGCAAAGCTGGGGCATTTCTATGAGAACGGCAGGAAATTTATGGACGCGCAAACATCTTCTTGGTATGGCTGGCTTGAGCAAGGAGGAGATTGCCACTTTGTTGGACACAGCGGTCTCTTTGCGCGAAGTCAATCGCCGGGAGATCAAGAAGGTTCCGACCTTGCGTGGCAAGACGATCATCAATCTGTTTTTTGAAAATTCAACGCGCACTCGCACCTCTTTTGAGTTGGCTGGCAAGCGGATGTCGGCGGATGTCATCAACATGTCGGTTGCTTCCAGTTCGGTGCAGAAGGGGGAGACCTTGTTGGATACCCTGGCCAATTTGCAGGCGATGAATCCGGATGTGGTGGTGATGCGTCATCCGGAATCGGGGGTGTTGCAATTTTTGGCCAACCATTTGAATACGGCATTGGTCAATGCCGGTGATGGGCGCCATGAGCATCCGACCCAGGGGTTATTGGATATTTTGACCATCCAGGACCATCTCCCCTTGCTGGAGCGGGACTCTTTTTCTGGGTTGGTGGTGGCAATTTGTGGCGATGTACTGCATTCGCGAGTGGCCCGTTCCAATGCTTTGGGCTTGAAAAGTCTGGGAGCTGAGGTGCGTTTTGTGGGGCCATCGACCTTGATGCCGAATCAAGCAGAGGAGGCCTTTGGGGTGACGGTGCACCATCGTTTGGAAGAGGGTTTGGCCGGTGCCCATGTGGTGATGATGTTGCGGTTGCAGAATGAGCGGATGAACTCGCCCTATTTGCCGAGTGTGCGCGAGTATGCGGAATTTTGGGGACTGACCCGCAACCGTCTGCGTTTGGCAGATCCGAAAGCGATTGTCATGCACCCTGGTCCGATCAACCGGGGGGTGGAGATCTCTTCCGAGGTGGTGGATGATCCCGATCGTTCGGTGATTTTGGAGCAGGTTGCCAATGGCTTGGCGGTGCGGATGGCGGTGTTATATCTACTGTGTGGATCTGGAGTACGGAGGTAAGATGTATAACCCTTCTCTGACTGAGAGTATATTGATTCGTGGTGGACGGGTTATTGATCCAGCCCATGGTCGTGATGAGACAGCCGATGTGCTGATTGTGGATGGTGTGATTCAAGCGGTGGGGCGCTTGGAGTTTACGGCGCAGTGTCGGGTTATTGAGGCAGAAGGGCTGGTTGTGGCGCCCGGTTTGGTAGATATGCATGTGCATTTGCGCGAGCCGGGTCAGGAGTACAAGGAGGATATTGCCAGTGGTACGCGGGCGGCGGCGGCGGGTGGGGTGACCTCTGTAGCCTGTATGCCCAACACGCAACCGGTGGCGGATGATTTGAGTGTGATCGGCTATATTCAGGAGCGGGCACGGCAGAGTGGAGTGGTGCGGGTATTTCCGGTGGGGGCGATCACCAAGGGGTTGCAGGGTCAGGTTTTGACGGAGATGGGATTGTTGCAGCGGGCCGGTTGTGTGGCTTTTTCTGATGATGGTCGTCCGGTGAGTGACAGTGGGGTGATGCGCAAAGCATTGGAATATTCCCGGATGTTTTCGGCGTTGCTGATTCAGCATGCCGAAGAGCCCTCTCTCTCTGGGGGCTGTATGCACGAGGGGATTGTTTCCAGTCGTTTAGGCTTGCCGGGGATTCCCAGTGAGTCAGAATCGGTGATGGTAGATCGAGATATTCGCCTCGTGGCTTTGACAGGTGGCCGCTATCATGTAGCACATCTGTCAACACGCCAGGCGGTCGTGGCGGTGGAGCAGGCACGGCGGCAGGGCTTGCCGGTCAGTTGTGAGGTGACTCCGCACCATTTTTCGCTCACCGATGAGGCGGTGATTGGTTATGACACCGATGCCAAGATGTCGCCGCCGTTGCGGAGCACGACAGATCGACAAGCCTTGTTGGATGGTTTGGCCCAGGGGGTGATTACGGTAATTGCCACCGATCATGCGCCACATGATGAAGAGAACAAACGGGTTGAGTTTTGCAGAGCGGCCAATGGGGTGATCGGTTTGGAGACCCTGTTGCCGGTTAGTCTGGAGTTGGTGCGTGACGGGGTGATGAGTTTGTCCGCCTGTTTGGCGGCGATGAGTTGTCATCCGGCCCGTTTGTTGGGTATTCCCCATGGCACTTTGGAGGTGGGAAGGGCGGCAGATGTGGTACTGTTTGATCCAGAGGAGAGCTGGATTGTCGATGCGCGGCAGATGCAGAGCAAAAGCAAGAACAGTTGTTTTCATGGTCGGCGGGTCAAGGGACGGGTGAAGCAGACGCTGGTTGCGGGGCGTGTGGTCTATACGGATGAAGGCCGTTAGAGGTCAAGGCAAAGGATGAGCAGTATTCATTATCTTTCGGCGCAGGTGCTGCGCAATGAGCGGCATGGGGCAGATTTAGGCTGGATGCGTTTGGCGGTTCCGGGATTGGGGGAGGTGGCTCCTGGGCAATTTGTGCAGTTGAATTGTGGTGAAGATTTAACGCTGCCCCGGCCTTTTTCGGTATGGGCCAGCAACCCGGATGAGGGGACCATTGATCTGTTTTATCGGATTGTCGGCGTGGGAAGCGCACGTCTGGCAACCTGGAAGATTGGTGAGCAACATGCTGTATTGGGGCCGTTGGGGCGTGCCTTTTCTCTGCCGCCGTCGGGCAGTCGGTTGATTCTGGTGGCTGGTGGGGTAGGTTTGGCACCATTGGATTTTTTGGCGCGGCACTTGGTTGGGCGTGGTCTGGAGACGGTATTGTTTTGGGGTATAGAGAGTGCGGTACCCTTTGCGCTGCAGAGAGAGGCAGCGGGGAGTGGATTGACCGAGGGGTTGTCGTTAAGCCATTTGCACAGTGTGGGAGTCAAGAATCGCTTGGCATCGTTGCAGGATCGGGAGGGAATGTATCACGGATATGTTACCGATTTGGCAAAGGAGTATTATCAACGGTTGACGGAGGATGAGCGAGCCTCTGTGCGCTTGTATACCTGTGGTCCGTTACCGATGATGGCGGCGTTGGCAGGCTGGGCGGCGGAGAGTGGTTTGTCGGGGGAGGCCTCTTTGGAGGCGCACATGGCTTGTGGTTTTGGGGTCTGTGTGGGCTGTGTGGCCGGCGTGCGTGGCGAGGGAGAGAAGCGCTTCTACCGTCGAGTCTGTGTCGAGGGGCCGGTATTTGCGTTACAGGAAGTGGATTGGCAACATATGTGTTGAAAAGGTTACAACGGGAAAAGAGCACCGATTTCCATCGTTGACATCCAACGAGCAACAGACGGGGAGGTTGTGCCATGGCTATAGAATCACCAGAGATCCGTACCATTCGCAATGTTGCTTTATTGGCTCATGGGGGGGGAGGCAAAACCACATTGGCCGAGGCAATTTTATTTAATGGTCAGGCCATTGATCGTCGTGGGGAAGTGGGAATGGGAACGGCGGTGATGAGCACGGAAGCAGAGGAGATGGAACGGGGTATTACCATTACGCCGCATATTGGTTATTGCACCTGGCGTGGACATTGGTTAAATCTGGTAGATACCCCTGGTTATGTCGATTTTTTGGAATCGACACGTGGGGCGATGCAGGTTGTGGGTGGGGCGGTGATGATCATCTCTGGGCAGTTGGGGGTAAAGCCGGAGAATGTTCGTTTATGGGGGATGGCTGAAGAGGCACGGATTCCAGTCATTGGTTTTATCAACAAGATGGATTTGCCGCGCAGTGATTTTATCCGGGTTTTGGGGGATATTGAGCAGAATTTGCGGGTGACCGCCTTGCCGTTGACGATTCCGATAGGTTCTGGGGAGAGTTTTTCTGGGATTATTGATTTGATTCCGATGACCGC
This sequence comes from Candidatus Magnetaquicoccus inordinatus, assembly GCF_004217665.1. GTDB lineage: Bacteria > Pseudomonadota > Magnetococcia > Magnetococcales > Magnetaquicoccaceae > Magnetaquicoccus > Magnetaquicoccus inordinatus. The sequence goes on from NZ_RXIU01000544.1 coordinate 10,963, forward strand.
CTGGTCGGCGCGCAACGGTCAATTTGTACAGATTGATTTTCCCGAAGAGGTACGGGAAGATGCACAGCACTATCGCACGCAGTTGATTGAAAAGGTGGTGGAAGCAGACGATCAACTGTTGGAGCGCTATTTGGAGTCTGGGGAGGAGCCTGAGGAGGCGACCATTCATGCTTTGTTGCGGCAGGCGGTCCATGAACGGCGCTTGTTTTTGCTGTTTTGTGGTTCCGGGTTGGCCAATATTGGTGTACGCGCTTTGTCCAATGGGATTATCTACTATCTGCCCAATCCAGTAGAGCGGGCGGATATCAAATCGCTGGTGGGGGAGGATCCGCTGCATGAGGGGCGGCAGATTGCGCGCTCTCCTTCTGTACAGGATCCCTTTTCGGCGGTGGTTTTCAAGACCACGATCGATCCGTTTGCTGGAAAGTTGTCGATCTTCAGAATCTTTTCCGGGGCCATTGAGGTGGATCAACCGGTCTATAACAGTGATCGCCGGGTCAAGGAGCGGGGAGGTCGTTTGTATCGGTTGCAGGGCAAGGAGATGCGTGCGGTCAACCGCTTGCAGGCTGGGGAGATGGGAGCCATTGCCAAGCTGGAGGCGACCCGCAGTGGTGATACGTTGTGTTCACCGGAGCATCCGATTCACTATCAGCGGGTCCGTTATATTGAACCGATCATGACCTATGCGGTGGAGGCAGATCCACAGCAGGAGGATCGGGTGGTTTTGGGTTTGGGCAAGTTGGCGGAAGAGGATCCGACGCTGCAATTTTTCCGGGATGCCGAATCGCATGAGATGATTTTGGCGGGGATGGGTCAGACCCATTTGCGGGTGACTTTGGATCGTTTGAAACGCAAATTTGCGGTGGTGGCCACTTTGAAGGCGCCACGGGTGCCGTATAGGGAGACGATCGGCAAGGCAGTGCGGGTGCAGGGTCGTTTGAAAAAGCAGAGTGGTGGTCGTGGGCAATTTGGTGATTGTTGGTTGGAGGTAGAGCCGTTGCCGCGTGGTGGTGGATACCAGTTTGCAGATTTGATTGTGGGTGGAGCGATACCCAGACAATATATACCTTCTGTGGAAAAAGGGCTGCAGGAGGAGATGTTGCGGGGGATATTGGGGGGGTATCCGGTGGTGGATCTGAAGGTCTCCCTGGTGGATGGTTCCTATCATCCGGTGGACTCTTCGGATAATGCTTTTCGTGCGGCGGGGGGTATTGCCCTGCGCAAGGCGATGGAGGAGGGTGGCGCGACCTTGCTGGAGCCGATCATGGGCATGGAGATTACCGTACCTGACGATGTTTTGGGTGATGTGATCGGAGATTTGAACAGTCGGCGTGGACGGATTACCGGAGTGACGCCGCGGGTAAACAATCAGATTGTGTTGGCTGAGACACCGATGGCAGAGGTGTTGGATTATGGCAATATTTTGAATGCCATCACCTCTGGTCGCGGTCTGTATACGATGCGGGTGATTGGGTATCAGGAGGTTCCCAGCCATATTTCCCGTTTGGTGTTGCAGAAAAAGTCGGAAAAATGAAAAATTGTGCAGTGCAGCATGAAATAGTGCTTGACTTGCAGGGGAGATCTGCCGATCAATATAGTTAAGTAAAATATATTAACACTGGCAGAGGTGAAGGCCATGTTGAGCATCAGTTGCCCGGAATTGGTCTATTTTTATCATCAGGTAGGAAAGCAGGCGCCGCGTCAGGTGGTGGATCCCAGTATGGGAGTCAGCAGCCAGACCAACAATCGCTCGACGCAGGAGGTGCGTCGCAAAACAGAGGGAGAGGATAACGATTTTTCCTCTGTGTTTGCCAAAGTGATGAATCGGGGTAGCTAACGATCTACCGGATGTTTGTGAGGGGTTGCAGCCCCTGTTTTCGGAAAGGCATGGCCGGACCGGGAGCAGGGGTTTTGTTTTTTTAGTTGCCATCAGTCGGAGCTGGGCCTATTTTGTGTTATTGCAAGTAGACCGGCAACAAGGAGGAGGAACATGTCAGAGAATGAAGTGAGCAAAAACAATGGTGCAGAGAGTTATGGCGCGGGCAGCATTGAGGTGCTCAAGGGATTGGATGCGGTACGCAAACGTCCTGGCATGTATATTGGGGATACCGATGATGGCTCAGGATTGCATCACATGGTCTTTGAGGTGGTGGACAATGCCATTGATGAGGCTTTGGCGGGATATTGCAATCGCATTGAGGTGATTTTACATAGTGATGGTTCGGTGACGGTAAGCGACAATGGCCGTGGCATACCGGTAGAGATGCACGAAGAGGAGGGACGTTCTGCCGCAGAGGTGGTGATGACGGTGCTGCATGCCGGGGGCAAGTTTAATCAGAACTCCTACAAGGTATCGGGTGGCTTGCATGGTGTGGGTGTCTCGGTGGTCAATGCGCTTTCCGAGCAGTTGATCTTGACGGTACGGCGCAATGGTCATGTGTGGATGCAGGAGTATCGCAATGGGGATCCTGTAGCGCCGATTCGCATCACCGGGGAGACCAGTGGGACAGGTACAGAGATCACCTTTTTGCCGAGTCGCGCGGTCTTTACGGCGACCGAATTTTCCTTTGATATTTTGTCGCAACGTTTGCGCGAGCTCTCTTTTCTGAACAATGGGGTGCAGATTCATATTCGAGAAGATGTCACGGGCAAGATACACCATTTTCATTATGAGGGAGGCATTCGCTCTTTTGTCGAGCATTTGAACAAGGCGCGGACTCCGCTGCATGCCCCACCGATCTGTTTTTCCGACGAGCGCGGCATTGTGCATTTGGATGTGGCGATGCAGTGGAATGATTCCTATCAGGAGAATGTTTTTTGTTTTACCAATAATATTCCGCAACGGGATGGGGGCACCCATTTGGCTGGTTTTCGGGCGGCGTTGACCCGAACCTTGAACAATTATCTGCTTGCCAGCAATTTGGCAAAAAAAGAGAAGATTGTCATGGCTGGCGAGGATTGCCGGGAGGGTTTGACGGCGGTGATTTCGGTCAAGCTGCCGGATCCCAAATTTTCCTCGCAGACCAAAGAAAAGCTGGTCTCTTCGGAGGTGCGCACAGCGGTGGAGGCGATTGTCAATGATCGTTTGGCCACCTATTTTGAAGAGCATCCGCAACATGCCAAGCAGATTGCTGCCAAGACCTTGGAGGCGGCAACAGCGCGTGAGGCGGCACGCAAGGCGCGTGAGTTGACGCGGCGCAAGAGTGCGTTGGACATCTCCTCCTTGCCGGGCAAATTGGCCGATTGCCAGGAGCGGGATCCGGCATTATGCGAGTTGTATCTGGTGGAAGGGGATTCGGCAGGTGGCTCGGCCAAACAGGCGCGCAATCGCAAAAATCAGGCGGTGTTGCCGTTGAAGGGCAAGATTCTCAATGTGGAGAAGGCCCGTTTTGACAAGATGATCTCCTCGGCAGAGGTGGGGACATTGATCACTGCCCTGGGCACCGGTATTGGTAGCGAAGAGTATGATATCAACAAATTGCGTTATCATCGGATCATCATCATGACCGATGCCGATGTCGATGGAGCGCATATTCGGACGCTGTTGTTGACCTTTTTTTACCGGCAATTTCCGGACATTGTGGCACGCGGCCATTTGTATATTGCCCAGCCGCCTTTATACCGCATGACCCGTGGCAAAGCGGTGCACTATTTGAAGGATGAGGATTCGCTGCATGAGTTGTTGATGGTCAATGGTCTGGAGGGGGTCTCCTTGCGGCGTGATGGGGAGGTGATTGCCAGCGAAGCGGATCCTTTGTTGTTGAATATGCTGCGCGAGAGTCAGCGTTATGTGACCTTACTCAACCGTTTGGGGCGCTATTATGATCGATTGGTGCTGACCGCGGCTATTGAAGAGGCAGGGATCAGTGATGAGAGTTTGGAAAACAGTGCTGAAGCCAATGCGGCGGGTGATCGTTTGCGTGCGGCGTTGAGCGATGCCAAGGGGGAGGCAGAGCGTTTGCAGTTGTTGGTGGTACATGATGCGGAGGTGGGCGCAGAGGCGATTCATGTGGTGCGCACGGTACATGGGGTGCCGACGCAGACGGTTTTGGATTTGCGTTTGACCCGTTCGCCGGAATATCGCGAGATGGTGGAGCGGGTGCAGCGGATCCGCGAGCGTTTGGGCAGCAAACCGCTTTTGCGCAAAGGCCACCGGGAGTTTTTGGTACAGAGTTTGGAATCGTTGGTCAATTGGGTGATGGCAGAGGGGCGCAAGGGGCAGAGTATTCAGCGCTATAAAGGGTTGGGTGAGATGAATCCCGACCAGTTATGGGAGACCACCATGGATCCCACGACCCGCACCTTGTTGCAGGTGCGGGTGGAGGATGCGATTGAGGCCGATTTGGTCTTTACCACCTTGATGGGGGATGCGGTGGAGCCTCGGCGCGATTTTATTCAGGACAATGCCTTGAATGTGGTCAATCTGGATGTGTAAAGGGGCATGGCGTACAGTTATTATCTGCGCTTAATAACATGCACCACCCAGAGCAATTG
>NZ_RXIU01000545.1 GCF_004217665.1 Candidatus Magnetaquicoccus inordinatus
GGGAGCGCTTCGCCGCGAAAGCCCAGGGAACGGATGGCAAAGAGATCTTCGATGGAGCTGATTTTGGAGGTGGCATGCCGTTCCAGAGCCAGCAATGCCTGCTGTTGATCCATGCCATGGCCATTATCGATAATTTGAATCAGGCGCTTGCCCCCCTGTTCGATAGCCACTTCGATATGCTTGGCTTGGGCATCCAGGCTGTTTTCGACCAGCTCTTTGACCACGGAGGCGGGTCGTTCCACCACCTCTCCAGCGGCGATTTGATTGGCGAGCTGTTCAGGCAGCCGTTGGATGGGGCGGAGAGGTTCTGGCGGGTTGCTCATGAAACAATACCTAGCGCAGCAGGGCAGAAAGGGATCGGGCAGCCAGGGCAGTTGGCCTGTTTGCGGCAATGGAGTTTGCCATGTTGGACGATCAAGGCATGCAGTTCGCCGAGAAGAGCGGCATCGGCAGGCAGAGCGGCATGGACCATCTGTTGGATGGTATCATAATCAGTTATTTCGGTACACCATTGCAGGCGAGAAAAGAGGCGTTGGGCATATTTATCAACGACGAAGAGGGGACGCTGGGCGCCGTAGCAGAGGATGGCATCGGCCGTTTCTTTGCCGATGCCGGGGATGGCGAGCAGTGCCTGACGCAGAGATTGGCTGTCGCTTTGAAAGAGTTGCGAGGGTTGATCGGCGAAGTGTGCCATAAAGTCGGCGAGGGCTTTGAGTCGGCGATGTTTGACCCGAAAAAAGCCGACGGGGTGCAATAGTTGCCACCATGTTTCGGCGGGAAGTTGCCGAATGAGGAGGAAGGAGAGCAGTTGCTGCTGGCGGAGCTGTTGGATCACGCTGCTGACCTGCTGCCAGGAGCTGTTTTGCACCAGGATGGCCCCGATCATCATCTCTTCGCTGGAATCAGCCGGCCACCAATGTTGCGGGCCGTAGGCGGTGAACAGGGTATCGAAGAGGCGATACATGGGGGATGCTCCTGGGTGGATGGTTGCTTGGTTGTCAGGGTAGCATTATAGTGCAGGGCAGTGGAACATTGTACAGAAGGAGTGGAGAGGGATGGCGACACTGGAAGAGTGTATAGGCAATACGCCGATGGTGGAGTTAAGCCGCATTGCGGCGGGTTGTTCTGGGGTTCGTTTGTTGGCCAAGTTGGAGGGAAACAATCCGGCAGGGTCGGTAAAGGATCGCGCGGCATACAGCATGTTTATGGGGGCGATGGCTTCGGGTCGTTTGCGGGAGGGAGTACGGATTATTGAGCCGACCAGTGGCAATACGGGCATTGCCTTGGCGATGATGGCGGCACGTTTGCGTATTCCGATCACACTGGTGATGCCGGAATCGATGTCATTGGAGCGACGTGCGGTGATGGCGGCCTATGGGGCAGATTTGGAGTTGACTGCCGATGAGGCGGGCATGGAGGGGACGATTGACCGGGCGTGGGAGATGGTGCGGGCTGGGGAAGGGATCATTTTTGATCAATTTTCCAACGATGACAATTGGAAGGCCCATTATCGCGGGACGGGGCCAGAGATTTGGCGTGACACCGAGGGGAAGGTGAGCCATTTTGTCAGTTCGATGGGGACCACGGGTACAATTATGGGGGTCTCGCGCTATTTGAAGGAGCGCAATCCGGGGGTTCAGATTATTGGGGTGCATCCCGAGGAGGGGTCGAAGATTCCGGGGATACGGCGTTGGCCGCAGGAATATTTGCCGAAGATTTTTGATGCCTCGCGGGTGGATCGGATTATGGATGTTTCGGCAGAGGCGGCGAGGGAGATGACCTTGCGTTTGGCCCGCGAGGAGGGGATTTTTTCTGGTCATTCGGCGGGGGGTGCCACGGCAGCCGCCTTGACGGTAGCACAAGAGTTGGCTGCCGATGGCGGCTGTGTGGTGGTGATTTTACCGGATCGCGGAGATCGCTATGTCTCGACCGATCTGTTTACATAACGGTTAGCGGGAGCGCTCTTGGATCTCCTGCCAGAGGAAGCGGAAGGAGTCGGCTTCGCTGGACTCACGGGCATAGGTAAAGATGGGGGAGCGTTTGACACCCATGGCTTCCATCATGGTTGATTCGGGGATGCTGTTTTTGAGGAAGATCGGATGTTTCTCCCCGATGTTGCGGGTAACGACGCGGTGGATTGGTTTTTCCTGATTGACCATATTGAAGAAGGGGATGACGCGCAGTTTTTTGGTGCGGCGTTTGACCAGGAATTGGACCAGACGGTTATAGGCGCGCAGGGAGAGCGGGGTAGGGATCATCGGCACCAGGAGCACATCGGTCATTTGGAAGACATTTTCGATGACCAGGGAGAGACCCGGAGGGCAATCGACAAACATGTGATCATACTGTTTTGCCAGGGGTGCGACCATCCGTTCCAGGCCCATGAGGGGTTTAGAAGATTTGGCCAGGTGGGCATCGAGGTGGCGATAGGAGATATCGGAGGGCAGCAGGTCGAGGTTGGGATAGCCGGTCATGCGCAACTGGGTCATGGTTCGGGATTTGCTTTGCAGGAGCTCTTCCGGGCCGCCTTTAATTTTAGGTTTGACGCAGAGATAATAGCTGGTACCGCCTTGGGGATCGAGATCCCAGATCAAGGTTTGCGCGCCAGCAGCGGCAGAGAGATAGGCCAGGTTGACCGAGGTGGTGGTTTTGCCGACGCCGCCTTTGATATTGTAAACAGAAAAAATTTTCATGGATGAAGGACCTGGTAATGTTTGTTTGACGAAGGGCCGGTTAAGGACGGCGGCGGGGATGCCGCAACGTATCTTGAAAGGCGACCGACCAGGGAGTATTCTATACATGTCGTGGAGAAAGCGCAAAAAGTATCTGTCGGCAGGCAAGAGAGGTTGCGTGGGTTGGCAGAGGTGGATGGACCATCTATTGGGGGAGAGGTAAATGAAAGTATCTGTGACATATGCTGAGGCCAGGCATCAGGCGGTTTTGGACGCTGAGGTTGAGGAGGGGGCCACGGTTGAGCAGGCGATAATCAAATCTGGAATTTTGAAAAAATTTGGTGGATTGGATTTGGGGAGCTTGAAAACCGGGATTTATGGTAAGCTGGTACCGTTGACTCAGGTATTGGCGGCGGGTGATCGGGTAGAGTTGTATCGACCGGCGCTGGGCAAGCCACCGAAGAAGGGAGCGGCGGCGGCCAAGGAGGAAGCGGGTTCGGAGGAGGAAGCGGCGTAGGTATTGGGATGGGTTAGGAATGGGAGTAGTGGGACGATATCGCCTTTTATTGGAGTATGATGGCAGCGGATTTCGCGGTTGGCAGCGGCAGCGGGAGGGGATAGTCACGGTACAGGGGGTGTTGGAGGAGGGGTTGCGTCGTTTGTTTGGTCATGATGTGACCTTGGTAGGTGCGGGTCGGACCGACACGGGGGTGCATGCGACGGGACAGGTTGCGCATTTTGACACGGTTTGCCCTCGCGAGGGATGGGTGATTTTGCGTGCGTTGAATGTCTTGACCCCGGAGACGGTGACGGTTTTGGCGGTGGAGGAGGCAGAGCAGAGCTTTCACGCACGTTTTTCGGCGCATTATCGGGAATATAATTTTCGGATAATGGCCGGTCGCAGTGCGATGCCGGCGTTGGACCGGCGGCGGGTTTGGCATCATCCGCGCCGTTTGGATATTGAGAGGATGGCGGAGGCAGCCCAGCTCTTGTTAGGGACGCATGATTTTACGGCGTTTCGGGCCTCTTTTTGCCAGTCGAAGGAGCCGATCAAAACGGTGAGTCGGATGGATGTTGTGCCGGTTGGGCAGGAGATTCACATTCGGGTAGGAGCGAATGGTTTTTTGCAGCACATGGTTCGCAATATTGTTGGGACATTAAGCATGATTGGGCGTGGGGAGTGGCCGGTAGGGATGATGGCTGAGATTTTGGCCAGTCGTGATCGACGCCGAGCCGGACCGACGGTTCCGCCGTGGGGTTTATATTTGGAGAAGGTATTGTATCCTGGTGATGTACAACAAAATAGTTAGGTCCGTGTTTCGAGACTTGCTTTTGTAGGCGAGAATAGAGATAATGGCCAACTGATGTGGGGCCGTAGCTCAGATGGGAGAGCGACGCGTTCGCAATGCGTAGGCCAGGGGTTCGATTCCCCTCGGCTCCACCAACTACACCATAACATATTGATTTATTTGCAATATTCCTCCTAGACTCAGGGGTTCATTCGCCAATTGTACATACACTGGTACAAAGGTGCACCTGAGATGCTGACTTTCCCGTCATACCTCCAGAAACATTCAAACGGAAGATTCTATTTTAGGGTTGCCGTCCCTCTTTCGTTAAGGGCATACTTTGGTCGGCGAGAGATCAAGTGTTCCTTGCATACGCATGATCGACGCGAGGCCGTTGATCGTGCAAGACATGTCGCTACGCATGTTTTTGATTTGTTCCGAGTGACGCGAGGTGAAACAATGTCTGCTGATTGGTCAAACAATCGGATGTCTCTGATAGTCAAAGGATTAAACATTCGATCTGATGGTGGATATGAAATTGCAGAGATTCATACTGACCCCAATCACCAAGAGGCTGAATCAACGCAGCTTCTAGCCCTCATTAATGCTTTAGATGCCAAGATGAAAAACAAACAAATAGTCGTGCCCGATCAAGAAACAATAGAAAAACGTAAGTTATTAAAAACTATTGGCGAATATGTTGATGAAAAAATGATGAAAAAGGAATGGACAGAAAAAACTAAAATCGAAACAATGGGTGTGTTTGATGTTTTTATAAAAATTATTGGTGATCTTGATGTAAGCGCAATAAACAAAAAGATTGTAGACGGATATTTTGAAAAGCTCCAGAAATTACCTCCTAATTTAAATAAAAATCCAGTATGGAAAAATAAATCGATTGAAGATATATTAAAAGCCAATCCAAAGCCAATGGAGATCAATACTATTAATAAGCATGCTTCTCGTTTATGTTCGTTTTTTAATTGGATGAAGAGGTTAGAATACGTAAAATTAAATTACTTTGATGGCATGCAAGTAAAAAATAATAAAAAAGCCAACGAGCAAAGATGCGTTTTTACAAGTGATGACCTGAAAAAAATATTTAGTTCATCAATATTTGCAGAAAACGTTCATCTTCATCCGTATTATTATTGGTTGCCGCTGATTGCGTTGTATACTGGGGCCAGAATTGAAGAGATTTGTCAGCTAGATATTAAAGATATACGTATGGAGGGGGCGGTGTGGGTTTTTGATATTAATGATATTGCGGACACTGATAACAACAGCGCAACTGTAAACAAGAAACTTAAAACCACTAATAGTGTTCGTTTGGTTCCAATTCACGAAGAGCTCATTCGATTCGGACTATTAAAATACGTTGAACAATTAAAGGAAAATGGACATAGAAGGTTGTTTCCTGAACTGAAAAGAGGAAGAGATGGTTATTCACAAGCTGCATCGAAGTGGTTTGCTAGATACCTAAACACACTTGGCATAACTGACAGGCTAGAAGTGTTTCATAGCTTTAGGCATACATTTATGAATTTTCTCAAACAAATATTCACCGATATAAACATTATTAATGAACTTGTAGGCCACGAGCATGGTTCAATTGCATTAGATAGATATGGAAAACAATACGCTGCAAGCGCTTTATGTAATGCTATACATAAATTAAATTTTAGAGATGAAACAGCAAATGTAAAATGTTTTCAGATAAAAGCCTGAATAGGCGAATCAATATAATGATTAGTATAAAAAATATAATAGAACCAGCAGTATGAGTTGCTTATAGTATTGTTTATAGACTGAACTTTAGAGTCGCAACCATCCAATCCAAGATCGTTTGATTCGTGGAAAGTGTGGTGTGCAAGTGAGAAATGGC
>NZ_RXIU01000546.1 GCF_004217665.1 Candidatus Magnetaquicoccus inordinatus
CGGGATTGTGTTCCTCTGTGCTTTCAGGAAGCAAAAACATGATTATTTAGTGCAATTTCATTGTTTTTTGTCCTATTGTGCGTGATAATCGAGACGGTTTTTGCAGAGCGCGAGCCTTTGTTGCGCCCCGTGCCCCTTTCATCCCCTGGCTAAGAGAATTGCGTATGGCTCACCCTTTGCTCTGGTTGCGCAGTCAACAGGTCCATTATGCAGCGGCTTTGCGATGGCAAAAACAGCAGGTGGAGATCATGCTGAACAGCCCACATAAACAACCAGATCGTCTGCTGTTTTTGGAGCATCCTTCGGTCTATACCATTGGTCGCTCTGGTCGTTTGCACGATCTGTTGCCGCATCAGAATGTCTGTTCAACCATTCCAGTGCTTATGACCGATCGCGGCGGCAAGATCACCTATCATGGACCGGGACAGTTGGTCGCCTATCTGTTGCGGGATCTGCGTCCCCATGCCTTAATGGCTGCGCGCAAACATCTCTTTCAACTGGAAGAGGTGGTGATCCGTTGTCTGGCCAGCCTGGGTCTGCAGGCTGTCCGTGAGCAACAGTATCCTGGTGTCTGGGTGGGAGATGCCAAAATTGCGGCGGTAGGTGTACGAATCAAACAAGGGATTACCTATCATGGTATCTCCCTCAATCGAGATCCCGATCTGCGCTTTTATGAGGGAATTGTGCCCTGTGGATTGCCGGATCGGCCTGTGACCTCGCTCTCCTGTTTGGGAATTTCGCTCACCCGCGAAGCGTTGGAAGAGCTGTTGTTGACCGCCTTTTGTGAACTGTTTCAGTATGAGGTTGTCGATCTACCCATGGATACCCTGGCGCAAACCTTGGCATTGGCAGAAAGTTAAAAAACCATGTTTACCATACAAACCCCGCATCTGGTCACAGACATCATCATCGAACTGCTGGATCTGCCGGATCGGCCGATTGTCTTGATCGAGCGCAAATATCCACCCTATGGTCTGGCCATTCCTGGTGGTTTTGTCGATGTCGGTGAGCGGGTGGAACAGGCCGCCTTGCGTGAGGCCGCCGAAGAGACCACCTTGCAGGTCTCTTTGCAAGCCTTGTTGGGTCTTTATTCTGATCCCACACGCGATAGCCGTTCCCATACCGTCTCGGCAGTCTATGTTGCCCAGGCGCATGGGATGCCTGTTGCTGCCGATGATGCCAAAAATGTGCGCATTGTCTCTCTTTCGGAACTGCCTTTGCCGATGGCCTTCGATCATGCCACCATTTTATCGGATTATCTGCTTTTTCGTAGCACGGGCTCGGTTACGCCATTGCGGTTCGGATAAGGAGCTCTTATCTTGCTTTCCGTGACCTTTATTCTTTACTCCGCTTGGGAATGGGCCGATGAATCCTCTTTTGCGCACCATCATAATCGGTATGACTGGCTTATGGGGAGTCACCGCAGGATCTTTTGAGCTGTGGGCGGGTGCCACTCTGCCGCAGTCGGTACAGGGCACCTCTTTACCCACTCTGGCCGATATTATTGAACCGGTCATCCCGGCGGTGGTCAATATCGCGACCAGCACCCGTACTCAGGTTCCCGAACATCCTTTATTGTCGGATCCCTTTTTTGGCCAATTTTTCAAGCAACAGCGTCCGGGTGGTCAGGAGAGGGAACAAAAAAGCCTTGGCTCAGGGGTGGTGGTGGATGCACGTAAAGGAATCATTTTGACCAACCAGCATGTGATTGGGAAAGCGGATCAAATTACCGTTACTTTGCGTGATGGACGTTCGGTACAGGCGCGGATGATCGGAGTGGATCCGGCCACCGATATTGCTGTCATTCAAGTGCAGAGTAAAAATTTACAGGATTTGCCTTTGGGGGATTCAGACAGTTTACGGGTGGGTGATTTTGTGGTGGCAATCGGCAACCCTTTTGGTCTGGGACAGACGGTCACCTCAGGTATTGTCAGTGCCCTGGGCAGAAAGGGTTTAGGGATCAAGGGCTATGAAGATTTTATTCAGACGGATGCTCCGATCAATCCAGGCAATTCTGGCGGGGCATTGCTCAACTTGCGTGGTGAGTTGATCGGCATCAATACAGCAATTTTGGCCCGCGGCGGTGGCAATGTCGGGATCGGCTTTGCGATTCCGGTTAATATGGCCCGACAGATCATGGAGCAGTTGTTGCAGTATGGTGATGTGCGGCGTGGTGGGTTAGGCATTCAGGCGCAGGATTTGACCAGCGAATTGGCAGAAGCCTTTGCGGTACCGGTACGGGAAGGGGCAGTAGTTGCCAAAGTGAGCTCTGGTTCTCCGGCGGAAAAGGTGGGCTTGCGTCGGGGCGATGTGATTGTGCGGGTCAACAGCCATGCTATTCGCAGTCGCGGTGATTTGCATAATGCCATTGGCTTGGTCAGAACCGGCGAACAGGTGCAACTGGAGTTTGTGCGTGATGGGCGGCAGCGTTCAGTCACGGTTACGGTCGCAGAACCGGAACGGCAACGGGTTGATGGAGAGCAGTTGGACGAACGTTTGCTGGGGGCAGTGTTGGAGGCTGTAGAGGGCACTGATAAAAATGAAGGGGTGCGTGTGCTTTCTGTGGAAGAGGATAGTCCGGCATGGCAGATTAAATTACGTGCTGAGGATAGGATCATCTCTCTGCAGAAACGACCTGTAAACTCATTTCGTGAAATCAAGGCAATTATGCAGAAGGTCAAAAACAAGTTGTTGATTGGTATTCGGCGTGGCAATGAAAATCTTCTCATTTTGGTTCGTTAGTCTTTTTTTACTGCTGGCTCTGGGAGCACTTCCGCTTGCGCAAGGCCATGCGGCTGCGGAGGAGGGGGCAAGCCGTCGTCAGCAAACCGAGGTCAATGGTGGTCGGGAGTTGTTGGTGCAGCAGATTCGTGTGGATCGAGCAGATCTGCAGATGGATGGGGAGTTGGTGTTACGCACTCTTAGTCCATTGAGTGGAGAGTTGCGTCTGCAGCGGGCACAAGGAGAACCGAAGCAGATTATTGGCATGCTGATGCGCCTGTTGCCGGGGGTGAAGAGCTCTTTTGAGCAATTTTTTGCTTTGGTGGATGTTCAGGATTTAACCTTGCGTGATCTATTGATTACGGTGACGGCGGAGGGATACCGATTGCAACTGGCCAGTGCCGAGATTGCGGAGGGAGGAGTGCAACAGGTAACGGGATGGATGGATCAACGCAAAAACTGGCAGGTGGAGAGTGGTCCATTGCATTTACGCCATTTGCCATTGCGAGCGGCCAAGGGGATGGCTTTATTGCCGGTTAGTTATAAGAGGTTGCAGGGATCTGGGGAGCGGCAAGAGTTGTTTTCCTTGGAGGCAGAGCGGATCAAGGTAGGCCATTTGGCGATGATTGCCGATCCTGAGAAGATTTGGGGTGAGGTGTTGCGGAGGCTGGGTTTTGCGCGTGGTTTGATGAGTTCGCCGATTGTTTTTGAGCGGATAGCGAGCAAATGGACTGTGGATGCCCGCCAGGTGGCGACGCAGATGTTATTGTTACAGGCTCCTGGGGGGAGCGCCAGTGGTTCGCTGGTGATGCCGTGGCAACCGGAGCCGCGTCAACTGCATGTCCGTTTGGATGTGACCTCTTCGGCACGGCATGCAGAGAGCAAAGCTTTTCAGACAGTGGTTCCTGTTGTATTTGGGCAGGGAAAGTTGTAAAGAGAGCGGTTTGTGCTTAGGCTGCAGGTTGAGACTTGACCTGGGCAACGGTTTCCGCTACTCTT
>NZ_RXIU01000055.1 GCF_004217665.1 Candidatus Magnetaquicoccus inordinatus
ATTCACCAAGGAAACGAAAGCGTCAGATGGCAACTCTGGGGATGTTAGGTTAACGCTTATGGGGCAAAGCCCTGCTGGTAATGTGCGGCGTTTCACAAAAGCGAATGCGCAAGCATTCGCGCACGCCGCACAGATTTGTGCCTCGAAGGGGCACTCTTTGGGAGGGCGGATGCCCGACATGCACAGTTTCGCTTGTGGCAACAGTGAGGAAATTGGCAAATATGCTTGCCATGCAATAGCAGGCAGGGCAAGCATATTTGCCAATTCTTGATTGCCGTTTGTGTTATCGGCAAAACGGAATTGTTTCTGTTCCCGTCACGATTGACGGACAGACAACAAAGGTCGAAGATGTTGACCCGTCCAGGAGTCGGGATGGGCCGCACACTCTTCCGGGGTGCCAGTCATGACAATACAGCCGCCCTTGCTCCCTCCCTCTGGTCCCAGATCGATAATCCAATCGGCAGTCTTGATAACATCCAGATTGTGTTCGATCACCACCAAGGTGTTACCAGCATCGACCAGACGCTGTAAAACCTCCAATAATTTGCGAATATCTTCAAAATGCAGGCCGGTGGTCGGTTCATCGAGAATATACAAGGTGCGTCCTGTGGCGCGCTTGGCCAATTCACGGGCGATTTTTACCCGCTGCGCCTCCCCTCCGGAAAGAGTGGTGGCTGCCTGGCCCAAACGAATATAGCCTAAGCCTACCTCAACCAAGGTGGTCAGTTTGCCCTGGACTGCCGGAATGGCCTGAAAAAAGAGCATGGCCTCATCCACCGTCATGTGCAAAATTTCTGCGATGGATTTTTCCTTATACCGTACTTCCAAAGTCTCCCGGTTATAACGACTGCCGTGGCATACATCACACTCGACAAAAATATCGGGCAAAAAGTGCATCTCAATCTTGACCAGACCATCACCGGCACAGGCTTCACAACGTCCACCCTTGACATTAAAACTGAAACGACCGGCGGTATAGCCCCTGGCCAGCGCCTCCGGCACCGAGGCCATTAGTTCACGAATGGGTGTAAACAGTCCGGTATAGGTGGCTGGATTGGAGCGGGGAGTGCGTCCAATGGGGGATTGATCGATATGGATCACCTTGTCCAAATGTTCCAGCCCGATAATCCGTTGCAAGCGTCCCCCTGGCATGCCAGCGCTGTTGTGCAGGCGTTGTTGCAAAGCCGGCAGCAGAGTATCCAGAATCAGACTGGATTTGCCAGATCCTGAGACACCAGTGACGCAGGTAAATACCCCCAAGGGAATGGCAACATCGATGGCGCGCAAATTGTGAGTACTGACCTGTTGCAGTTGCAGTTGCGCCTGTAGGGCTGCTGCTCGACGTTGCGTGGGTAGATGAATGGCCCGTTGTCCGCTTAAATAGTGTCCGGTCAATGAGCTGGGATGGCGGCTGATCTCCTCCGGTGTACCCACGGCAACAATATGTCCCCCCTGTTCCCCGGCCCCCGGTCCCATATCGACCACAAAGTCGGCACCGCGAATCGCCTCTTCATCATGTTCGACCACCACCACGGTATTGCCCAAATCGCGCAGACGCAACAGCGTAGCAAACAGGCGTTGATTGTCCCGTTGATGCAAGCCAATGCTCGGTTCGTCGAGAATATAGAGAACACCAGTCAAACCGGATCCCACTTGATTGGCCAGACGAATGCGTTGGCTCTCGCCACCGGAAAGGGTGGCCGCTGCCCGATCCAGACTGAGATAGTCCAATCCAACAGCAATCAAAAAGCCGAGTCGATTATAGACCTCGCGCAGAATGCGGGCGGCAATGGCCTGTTCCCGTGCGCTGAGGGTTAACTGGGCAAAAAACTTTTCCACCTGGGTCAAAGGCCAGGAGGATAAGGTGGCAATGGTCTCCTGCTCAATCCGTACATGCAGCGCCTCTTTGCGCAACCGTTGTCCTTGGCAAGCAGGGCAGGGTTGTGTCGAGCGATAGTGGCCCAACTCTTCGCGCATCTCTTCAGAGTCGGTCTCCAGATAGCGTCGTTGCAATAGCGGCAGAACCCCCTCCCAGATGCGCAGCGAGGAAAAACGTCGCTTGTTGCCCTGATACTGGAAACGAATTTTTTCGGCACCCGCACCATGGAGGATAATCTGCCGTGCCTCTTCCGAGAGCTCCTCCCAAGGGGTATGGATGTCAAAGCCAAAGTGGGCAGCCAAAGTATAAAGGGTTGCTTGCGCCAGTTGCGCGGTCGGCTTGGCCCATGGGGCAACCGCTCCTTGTCGCAGTGACAGACGGGGGTTGGGCACCACCCTTTCAGGATCAAAAAAGGCGCGGGTACCTAAGCCGTCACACTCCGGACAGGCGCCAAACGGATTGTTAAAGGAGAAAAGACGCGGCTCAATCTCTGGATAGGAGATGCCACAACGAATACAGGCATGCTGCGTGGAAAACAGCAGCTCATGTACCGGTTCCGAAACCACCTGAATACGCACGATTTGACCACGACTGAGCGCCCCCGATACAGCAGTACTGCGACTGCCAGCACTCTTCATGGCCAGATTGTCCACCAGATTGAGAGCGGTCTCCAGAGAGTCGGCCAATCGTGCTTCAATACCCGCCTTGATGGCAATGCGGTCTACCAGAGCTTCCAATGTGTGGGATACCTGTTTATCCAGAACAGGTAGATCTTCCAACTCATGGATGGTGCCATCCAGCATAATCCGGGTAAAACCTTGCTTGCGGAGGGCCTCCAGCTCTTTGCGATGCTCTCCTTTGCGACCGCGCACGATGGGTGCCAAAATCAACAAACGGGTGCGTTCTGGCAGCGCCATCAGAGTATCCACCATCTGGCTCACTGTCTGGCTGCTGATGGGGTCGCCGCAACCGTGACAATAAGGATGCCCAATGCGGGCAAAGAGCAGACGCAGATAATCATGAATTTCGGTGACCGTACCCACTGTGGAACGGGGATTGCGACCAGTGCTTTTTTGTTCGATGGCAATGGAGGGGGAGAGCCCGCTGATGGAATCGACATCCGGTTTGTTTTGCAGACTTAAAAATTGCCGGGCATAGGCGGAGAGAGATTCAACATAACGACGTTGTCCCTCTGCCGAAAGGGTATCGAAAGCCAGTGAAGATTTGCCGGAGCCAGAGACACCGGTGATCACGGTGAGGGCATTGCGGGGCAGTTCCAGGTCGATATTTTTCAGGTTGTGTTCGCGTGCGCCACGAATGACAATATTTCGTTCGCTCATGCTCTCCCGTTTCCATTTCAGGCTGTATTGGCTTGCCGCCGCTGGGTTGATACCCCTCTTGACCTACATTAAGGAGCATAACATGGTTGGTTACATGACGGAACTACTCTTGACAGATCGTGTGGTGCTTTGTATCGGCGGAGGGCAGGTAGCATGGCGCAAGGTGCAGGGTTTGACAGGTTGTGGAGCGCAGGTGACGGTCTTGGCGCCGCAACTGCATCCAGAATTAGCCGCTTTGCAGGCGCAAGGAGGTATCAGACACCGTCAGGAGTGGTTTCAGGAGGCGGTATTGGATGAGCAGCCCAGACCCCACCTATTGTTTGCGGCGACCGGAGAAGAGGCGCTAAACCGGCAGATTGCCGCTCTGGCTGCCCAGCGGAGTATCTTGTGCAATTCAGCGGATGATCCAGGCAGCAGCAGTTTTTTGGTGCCAGCGGTAGTACGGCGTGGTGCAGTGACCGTAGCGGTGACTACGGGCGGGATGTCGCCAGCCCTATCCCGTCTGTTGAAAGAGCGTCTGGAAGGTTTTCTGGAACCTGGTTGGGGTGCCTTGGCGCAACTGTTTGGAGCTTGCCGGGAGCAGGTCAAAAGGCGCATTACCGACGCAACAGCCCGACAACATTTTTGGCGGCAAACCTGCTTGGCAGTGGAACGGGAGCAGCGTTATCAGAGCACGGATAACCAGGAGTGGTTGGAACAACGTCTGCAACAAGCGCTTACTGGTAAACAGGAGCAGCGCTAACGGGTTGTCTTGTGGTTGGGTTGTGCAACAGGAGGGGTGACCAGCCAGGAGACAATAGCTCTGCCCTTCTGCAGCGCTACCACAAATCCACATTATCCTCAGTACCAAAATCGCTCTCTTCAATCGCTCCCTCGGCAACCAATTTCTGGTAAAAGCGCACCTGGTTGCGTCCGTTTTGCTTGGCAAAATAGAGGGCCTTGTCGGCCTTTTCCATCAAGGTGCCAGGCATCTCCGTGGGTTTGATCTCGATGGCTCCCTGGCTGACGGTGACCCGGTTGACTTGTGGAAAGGGATGATTTTCCACTGTGTAGCGAAAACGATCCAGGGCAGCAAAGGCTTGTTCTTCGGTCAAGTTGACCAAAAGCACCACAAACTCCTCGCCGCCAAAGCGAAAGACAAAATCCTGATCCCGAAAGGTTTTTTCCATCAGACGGGCAAAAGTGACCAAAACCTCATCACCAATCAGATGACCATAGGTATCATTCACCTTTTTAAAATGATCAATATCCAGAATGGCCAAAAAGGCGCTGTTTTGCCAGGAGTCGTTGCCACGGCGGGTATGTTTTTGCAACTTTTGGTAGATGCTATCGATAATTTCATCAAAGGATTGCCGGTTGCGCAGACCGGTCAGCACATCATGATAGGCCAGGTGGCGGATTTTGGCTTCTGCCTTGCGGACCTGCTCTTCGCGGCGTCGATGATGCAAAGCCATGGCCATGGGTGCGGCAATGGCAGTCAAAAAAGCCTCTTCATCGGCAAGATAGGGATGCCCTTCGTTGAGATAGATGGCGAGCAGACCCAAGAGTTGACCATGAAAGAGCAGTGGTACGCGATAGCTGTTATGGGGTGCAAGACCGGCACAATGGGTGGCATGCAGTGGGGTAG
Source organism: Candidatus Magnetaquicoccus inordinatus (assembly GCF_004217665.1). GTDB lineage: Bacteria > Pseudomonadota > Magnetococcia > Magnetococcales > Magnetaquicoccaceae > Magnetaquicoccus > Magnetaquicoccus inordinatus. The sequence goes on from NZ_RXIU01000055.1 coordinate 4,847, forward strand.
TGAAAAATTGTGTTTCACGTGCTTGTGCCGTACTGCCACAATCGCACTCTCCCAGGGTTACGCGCGCGCACTGATTGAGCAGTGCTTCTGGGATATTTTTATAGCCGGCGAGTATTAATTGATTGGCAGACTCATCGACCAGAAATAGAATACCTTTGTTGTGGCGAGAGAGCCAAGGAACAGCAAAGATGATTTCCAACATGACCTCGATTTGTCGGGCCATGCTGAGGGTTTCGACAATGGTTTCCAGCACGGCATTCCGGACAATTTTTGCTGTCAGGGCACGTTGATAACGCTCCTCCATGGAAGGATCAACCGCCAGTTGACCCGGATGAGCCACTTGGATATCCATTTCTTCTGCTTTATCGGTAAAAGGTGAAAATCAGGAAAGCCACCCCCTATTGAAGCACACTAAGTGAGGTGGGGGAAGTTAAAAAATATAAAGATCTGTCACTTTTTGCAAGTTCAGGGTGTGGTTTTGTCTTGAGCAAGCTCTATAATGCGTTTTGTCAAATAATGTAGCGTCGTAGAGGGGTTGCCGTGTGGATCCCCCTCTGCCTCCCTTTTGTTGAGTCCGTTTTCAGCATGTTGACAGGCTGTTTGATAGTTTTTCTTCATTGGTTCATAAGCAAATTTTTTGTCACTATCTGGATCATAATTCATGTGTTTTTTTAGTAACTTTTGCACGCTATGGCGGTCAAGCTCTGCATTATGATCAACAAAATGGTACAAAGCCCACAATTCGATGCAGGGATTGGAGTAGGCAACGTGAATACCGCTGACTTGGGCACGGTTGCGGGCTTGCGCAATATATGGATGCTCATCACGATCAAAAACTGCCCAAATTTCATAGACCATGGATTGGTCACGTTTTTTAGTTAACTTGTTTTTTTCATCAACAGCTCGCTCGACAATTTTCTCTGGTGTTCCTGCACCCGCTATGATCCGTAAATGATCAGGCAAAAATTGATGATCATCAGCAAAAGCGCACAAATAGTCAGGTTCTGTGTTTTTGCCCTCACACACAATCACCAGGGTCGTATTTTTGGGGTTCCAGTGTGCTGTGTCTCTTTTGAGAGTGGTGTTGGGCGGTAACTTTCTCTTTGGTAAGGCAGACATGCAATATATCACTCCTTGCCCAGCAAGCGGCCCGGTGCGCCTAAATAAGGAATGCCTCCAAACACGCCGCGCAGATACTCCTTTTGTACATTATCGCGGCTGCGTACCTGATAATCGGTCAAAGGATAAAGGCGTGTAGCGCCATGCTCATCTTTTTCGGTAAACCAGATTTGGTCGCGATGAATCACCGGCAGAGTGAGTAAATGGGTATCATGGGTGATGCAGATCAACTGTGCTTGCTTGGGGTTGGTCTCTGGACTACCAAACAAGGAGATGATTTTATCTACCAGCAAGGGATGTAAATGTGCGGATAGCTCATCGATCCACAGGGTACCTCCCTTGTCCAGAACCGCAAAAATGGCTTCCGCAAGACGCAGCAGAGCAAGAGTGCCTTTGCTCTCCAAGCTAGGATCAAAAAATACAATTTTGTTGTTCAAGTCTAAATGACCTAAACTAAAAGTTATTTGTTTGGGGAGCTGATTCAAAATTTTCTGCTGAATATCCATATCTGAGTTGGCTGTACCAATCCGATCTGATATTAATTTCACAATACTTTCTGATATATCTTTAGGTATTGGAGCGTCTTCCATTGATATTTCGGCGATACCAATATCACCTTCAGACAAAAATTTAACAATTCGTTGACGAAATGCTTCATTTTCAAATTGTGCCAAGTTTCTCCATTGTGATATATTTCCAAGATTTGTCGAATAAAGCAAAATATAGTAGTCTCTGAAATAATTACGCACAATTGCTAATTGCGAGTGTGAATTACTTGCAGCAATGGAAAGGAAAAGGTTATTATGTGCAGTAAATTCTGCAAGAGTTTGTTTTTTTCCCTTTAAGTTCGGACCAAAATAATACTCGTTATTTTCTCCATGTTTGCGATGAAACCATACCTGTTTACGACCGTCAGGATAAGCAAACAACCACTCTTCAAGAATGCGGTAGTTATTATGTGTAAATCCGTAATGATACCGAACTCCATCAATTATCACATCGCAATCAAGATGTGTGGGGTAATCAACCATCTTTTCATCAAGACGAAAAAACTTTCTACTAATGTTTCCTTGCTTGTTCGAAATATGATGAGATTTGACAATAGCATTGATAAAATATTTCCATGAAGCAAGCAGATTTGTTTTTCCAGACGCATTTGCTCCAAAGATGATCGCTATTGGCAGTAATGAATGACCAAGACCATTGACATGAAAACGGTAGGCAGATTCCTCCTTCAAAGTTGAAGAAGCTACCATAGAAAATTGTTGATATTCCTTGAAAGAAAATAAATTACCTACACCAAAACGAATCAACATTGTTAAACTCATACAGAGAGAAAGTGTGTATGGACAGCAATTTCAAGTCTATCTTTGACCATTTCCGTCAGGATAGCCACTTTGATTGAGCTTGACAAGCAATTTTAGAGATGAAAAGCGCGTAGAACAACAGAACCAGCAAACAGCAACACAGGGAAAAATGAAAAAAAGAGGAACAGATGGTCCCACTACTATTGTCGCTTGGTCGCCAACTCCGCTTCAGGAGTGGCTGGAGCCTCTGGCTCCTCCCAGTGCAAAAGGCTGATATCATCATGAATGCCAACGGCACGCACCCGTTTGACCCGATTGTCCCAAGCCGTGCGCTCATCACCATCTGCCGCCCACAATAATGCCTCTTGCGGACAATTTTGATGATCCTCCCAGCGGGGATTGTCCACCGAACCCGTGCGTATGCCTGTCTCTTTCTGAATGGCCCGCCTTGCCCGCAACGCCTCTTCATAACTGGCAAAAGGCATCGACAATACCCGATGGGTTTCAGTGCCTTGTGGCGTGCGTAGCGTATCCCGTTGGCTCTCATAACGCTGTGCTCGCCACTCCGGCGCCGCTATCTGCTCCGCCTCCCGCTCCGTCGCTTTGCTCACCCTGCTCAACTTGCGCATGATCTCCTCTCGCTCCTCCTCAGTCTGGTAGGCTCCCGCATGCACATAAAACGGGCCCTCCGAAACAAAAGGATGGCGCGGACCATGATCAGCTCTCTCTCTCTCCTGATTGGGCAGAGTCGCATAAAAAGGGCCGCTGGATTGATACGCCGTTTCATCTGCAACAGAAGCACCCCCCTTTGCCGCCAGAGCATCTTCCGAGGTCTTCTCCAATGCCTCCAAGGCAGTGTTGACCCCACTCCGGTCACTGCTACGCCCACCCTCTTCCAAAACAGGTGCCCATTTGCGGTTGCGTACCCAACCCGCCGTCACCGGAATCCAACTGCGCATCACCTCGCGTGCATGGGTCAGATCGGTAAAATCAGCAAACGGACCAACCAGCATGCGCAATACATAACGGTTATCCCAGGTGCGCGCCGTTTCCAAACGGCTGTAAACACCATGGGTTGCCAAAGCCTGTGCAATGGGGCGCAAGCTCTCCCGGTCTGGATAGATGCCAATACAGGCATAATAAGGGCCCCAACCCATTTTCGGTAACGTATCGTCTGGAGGGGTGACTAAAAAAGGACCATCATAACAGTTGCCCTTTTTCTTTGTGTCCTCCTCCTGTTGCTCCGCAGCGTCGCTGGACGTGGCGGCTATGCAATGGCCCTCAGCATCCGCAACCTTCTCCCCTTCTTCAATCGGCAAACGCATCCAGAATGATTCCGGTCGCAGACCAGACTCCGGCAACAAAGGTCGGGTCAACGCAGATACTGAAGGAATCACCGATTCAATTGCCCCCGGTGCTGCTGGCAGTACCGGTGCAATAGACTCTCTGATACTGGTTTGCGGTGAATGAAAAGCAGTTGTCTCTTGGCTGGATGTCGCCGTCACCGGAGTGGATAACGCCGCCATCAGAGTGGCTCCATCACGATGCAAGGCAAAATCACCCACAACAGGAGATTGCTGGGTGATGGTGTGCAACGGATCGGCCAGATCAGACTCCTTCATGGCTACGGGCGAGCTGCTGCGACTCTCCTTGTTGACTGCGGCTGCTTCCTTGAGCGGGGTGGGTGCCGCTTTCTGTCGGGGCGCCGCTGTGGCGGAGGAGGAGGGGTGCGCATCGTGGGCTTGGTTGGCTCCTGCCCCGCTTTCCGCAACAATATCCAAAGCATGCTCTGGCAACAAAGGCCAGCCCATCGCTGCCCACAGGCGAATCCGCGCCAAGCGGTGTTGATAGCGGCTACGCACCAGGTTGGTTTGAATGGTCAAAGTCTCATATTGAGTGTCCAGCAGCTCCAAAATGGTACGGGTGCCTGCCAAAAAGGCATCCTGCAGGCCAGCCAATGCCTTTTGGTTGGAACGCAAAGCCCGTTCTTGAAAGTCGATGGCTAATTTAAGATTGGCCACATCCATGCGCGCCTCTTGTGCCTCCCGCAAGGCAATATGGCGCAGACGATCAACATCGGCTACCAGACTTTCCCACTCGGCTTGTGCTTGACGAGTACGCGAGGTGATCATTCCTCCGCTGTAAATGGGCACATCCAGCGTCAACATGGAAGATTGATTATCGGTATCCTCCTTGAAAGAGCTGCCAGTCCCGCTCATTTCAGTATTCCAGGTGCGGGTTGCTGTATAGGTAAAACGCAAAGTGGGCGCATGCTCCGCACGACGCATTTTAGTGGCAATAGCCGCAGACTCCATCTTAGCCCGTGCTGCACGAATATCGGCACGCGACTCCACCATCTCTGCCAAGCGCTCTTCAAATTGTGCAGGTTCCTGCCATTTGAACTCGGGAAGGACAATCTGCTTCGGGGGCAGCTCGCCAGTTACTTCGGCAAAAGAAGCAGCAGCCTTGTCCATGACATTGCGCGCATTGGTGCGCGCTGCTTCCGCCTGCAAAGCCCGTGAATCGGCCTCATGCACCTCCGTCTCCGTTGATTCTCCGGCCTTGAAACGCAGAGCGACAATTCGGGCATGGCGGGCAGTGACATGGGTATAACTATCGGAAAGTTCATAAACTTCACGGGCTTCCAGCCAGTTGGAGATCAAGGTGGCAATGCGTACCACCATATCCTGTCTGGTATATTCCAGATCGGCGACGGCTCCATCAATTTGTGGCAAACTCTGTTCTCGTCCTAACAGATTGACAAAATTAAAGATCGGTTGATTGACGCGCACCCCTACCTGGTTCGGCTCATTGTGGGCATATTTATTGATGCGACGGTAATAGGTGGTCTCATCCAGAACAGAAGAAGCGGTAACATCCACTGTGGGTAACAGACGCGCCCGACTCTGCGGATCCACCTCACGAGTCGCCCGCAAGACCGCCTCTTGTCGTTGGATCATCGGACTGCGTGCCAAGCCGTTATCAACCGCTATCCAAAAGGTTTGTACATCCGGGTTTGCCGCTCCCAAGAGCGGAGAAGAGGAGAAACCGACAGCAATTGCCAAAAGAGCAGGCCAAACACAGGAGATTTTGCGCGCAGTTATTCGCCACACCGTGCAGCTTCTTAGTGCGCGTTTGGGCACGGAAAATGCCTCTGTCGGTAAAGATGGCCGGATAACAGCGGACATTCAAAGAGTTCCGTTTGTTGGCCTGAAAATTGCCTCAAACAATCGTGAGACGACCAGGGCGTATAGGTTGTCTGGCATAAATTACGTGTATAAAATGAAATCACAACGCTATTGCCAGCGTTTCTCACTGCCTTTAACTAACTATGTAATTTATGGCCGCCAGCAAGTCAATGCTCAACACCACCCGTGTTCGGGTGTTAGCAGATATGGGCAATATTCAGGAGACCGGTGCCCCCCCGTTGCTGCGGGAGACTTTGGTTCTGATTATTGGCGCTATGGTGTTGCTGTTGAGTTGGTCCGCCATCACCAGCGTCAAGGAGGTGGCGCATGTTCCAGGGCAGGTGATTCCCAAAAGATCGGTGCAGACGGTACAGCATCTCGAAGGGGGTGCTGTTGCCGAGATACTGGTGCAAGATAGCCAGTTGGTCGAAAAAGATCAGGTTCTTGTACGTATGGACAGCAATCTTTCCGTGCCAGAACGGGAACAGGCCATGGCGCAACTGCGTGGTTTGGAAGCGCGTGCTCTGCGCTTGCGTGCTTTTCTGGCTGAGGGAAAACGGGCCAAAGAGTATATCATCGCTTTGCAAAAAGATCCTTTGTATGCCGAACAGTGGGAGATCTACCAAAATCAAAAAATTGCTCTGCAAAACAATTTGTCGGTTTTGGATAGTCAAATTGCCCAGCGGCAGGCTGATATTGACCAGGCCAAAGGGGAGCTGGATGATGCCTACAAACAGTATGAACTGACCGGAGAGTTGGTCAAAATTCGCAAAGAGCTTGTCGAACAACAGGCTATCTCCCGTTTGATCTATCTGGAAACAGTACGTGCCCATATCGTTGCCAAAGGAGAGATCGATCGTTTTCGTAAACAGATCGAAAATCAACAAGCTGCACTACAGGAGGTCCAACAGCGTCGCAAAAAAACCATCGCCGATACCTATAAGAGCGCTAACGATGAACTGGCTGTTCTCGTTAACGAAATGGCACAGGTGAAAGAGATGTTGACAAAGATGGTGGATCGTGTAGAACGAACGGAAGTAAGGGCACCTATTCGTGGTATTGTGCAAGAGTTGAAAGTGCACATTCCCGGAACGGTTGTACAGTCGGGTGAAGTGTTAATGCGTATTGTTCCGGTTGAGGACTATTTGGAAATTGAAGCCCGTATTCCACCCAACGATATTGGTCGGGTGGCACTTGATCAAACGGTGGTAGTCAAAATCAGCAGCTATGAATTTTCCCGCTTTGGCACCGTTTCGGGCAAATTGACCACTCTCTCCTCCAGTGTGTTGGTAGATGAACAGGGAGCACCTTACTATCGTGGTGGTGTCACACTGACTCGCTATTATGTCGGTGATCAACCAGATAAATATCCAATCACCTCCGGCATGCAGGCGCAGATCGATATTTTGTTGGGTGAAAAAACCATTTTGAAAGGCATGTTGGTAGCCCTGCAGCGTGCTACCAGTGGTGGGTTTAACGAACGGTAGATGGCAATGGATAACCTTACTCTATCCTCAGTGCGCATATTTGTTTCAATCGCTAGTTACCGAGACAGCGAAACACCGTGGACGCTGCAGGATCTGTTTGCCAAAGCGCGCTATCCACAACGGATCTATGCCGGTGTCTTGTGGCAGGTTGCCCCGGAGGATCCTCCAGAATGGTGTCGGATACCAGAGGCCTGGGCGAGCCAGGTGCGCGGATTGCAGGTCGATGCTGCCAGCAGCATGGGTGCCTGTTGGGCTCGCAGTCGGATCCAGCGGGAGTTGTGGCAAGACGAAGAGTATCATCTGCAAATCGACAGTCACAGCCGGTTTGCACCGGGATGGGATGAAACAGTGCTGCAGGTGTTGGCGGAGTGTCCGGCGCATAAGCCGGTTTTGACTACCCATCCCATCCGCTATGAACCACCCGATCAATTGTCGGCCGATCTGTTGCCGATCTTGACTGCCGGGCGCTTCAATGATGCCGGTATTTTGATGCCCAAGGCAAAAGGCTTGCCGAAATCCTTTGTTCCCGCCAAACCATTACCAAGCGCTTTTATCGGTGCCGGCTTTGTCTTTGCCTCATCGCAGATCATTCGTGATGTTCCCTATGACCCCTACCTCTATTTTCACGGTGAAGAGGTCAGCATGGGTGTGCGCTTGTGGACCCATGGCTATGATCTGTTTTGTCCCAACAGGGTGATCCTCTATCATGATTATACCGACCGGGGGCGCAGACGCCATTGGAGTGATCATACCGATTGGAGCGTTATCAACCGCCGGGCAATGATTCGTTTGCGCCATCTGTTGGCTCCACAACGAGTTGAGGAGCAGGATGCTGAGGCTTTGCGTGATGTGGAGCAATATGGTCTGGGTGAGCGCAGAAATTTGAGAGAATATGAAGCCTTTGCCGATGTGGATTTTGTACGCCGGAGCATCGGAGCACGCGCAGCAGATGGTCAATTTCCTCTGTTGCCGGCAGAAAATGATGAGCAGTGGCGGATGCGACGTGTTTTTACACAAATCTATGATGAAAATCTTTGGAAAGCCTGGGATACCCGTAGCGGCCCAGGCTCCTCCTGGGAGGCTACCCGTACTTTACGCAACACTCTGGCAGCTCTGTTCAAAGAGTTGGGTATTCGCATTTTGCTGGATGCCGGATGTGGCGATTTGGTCTGGCTGGCCGATATTACAAATGATTTGGAGCTTTATTTGGGTTTCGATATGGTTCCCGCGTTGATCGAACGCAATCGTGTTTTATATGGCCATCGCAAAAACCATTTTTTCAATGTAGCAGATATGAGCTGTGATCCTCTGCCCCGTGGTGATGCGCTGCTATGCCGCAATCTGTTGACCCATCTATCCAATTCCCAAGCCAATGATACTTTACGCCAATTCAAAAAGAGTGAAGCCCGTTATCTGTTGGCAACAACCTTTCCTGACAAGGAGAACCGCGATATCGAAGCCGGTCAATGGCGACCGGTCAATCTGACAGCTCCACCCTTTTCCCTGCCGCCACCACGTCGCTTGTTGCCGGATGGAGAACATGGTGCCTGTCTGGGGGTTTGGCATCTGGCTGACTGGTGAGCTGTTTTATGGCCAACCTCTTCCTTACAGAATCTATCGGAGTGCGTCAGCGATGTTGAACTGGCGCAACTGGCTCTCCTTGGACGGCAGCAAACTGCACAGCACTTTGCTGCTGCTGGCAGCTCTTTCGCTGATGATCAACATCATCGGCCTCGCTGTTCCATTGGCCTTGTTGCAGGTCTATAACCGTATCATTCCCAATCAGGGCGAAACCACTCTGACCATTCTGGTGGTCGGGGTCTTAGGTGCTCTGCTGTTGGAAGCGGTGTTACGTTGGTTTCGCTCCTATTATACCGGGTGGATTGGTGCCCGCTATGAACATGTCACGGGGTGTGAAATATTTCGTCGCTTGCTCTTTGCCTCCGGCAAAGGCCAACCTAAAGAGGCCGGTTCCGAACTGCAGGAGCGGATGAGTGCCATTCAAACTGTTGGTGAACTCTATTCCGGTCAGCTCTTCCTGGCTCTCTTCGATCTGCCCTTTTTGGTTCTCTACCTGATGCTGCTGTTGCAGTTGGGAGGTGAGCTGGCAGTCATTCCCATCTGCTCCATTGTCTTGGTGACCGCCATCTCTTATCGCCTGGGTATGCAGATGGGTAAGGCTCTCGATGACGACAGCAAATCGGTCATGCGCCGCTTCGGTTTTATCAATGAGACCTTGGCACGGGTGCACACCGTCAAAGCCATGGCGATGGAATCACTGATGCTGCGTCGCTATGAACTGCTGCAAAACTCTCATGCACAAAAAACCAGGGAGATTATTTTTCGTGGGGTGGTTCTGCCCACCTTTTCCTCCTTTATGGCCCAGGCCAATACTGCCTTGGTGGTTACCTTTGGAGCCATCGCAGTGATGGATGGAGATTTGACTACCGGTGGACTGGCCGCCTGCACCATGTTATCGGGCCGCATGTTCCAACCCTTGCAAACCTTGGTGGGTGGCTGGACACGTTTGCAGACGATTCGCATCGCCCGCCGTGATGTCAATGATCTGTTGCGTCTGCCCGATCCTCCAAGCAAACCTCCTGTCGCTTTGAGTAGCCAAAACGCGGGCATGATGCGTCCAGCCAGCCGCTCTCTGCCCAAAGAGTTTTGTTTTGAACTGGCCAATGTCAGTGTCGATTTTACCGGCAAAAGACCGGTCTTGAACGATGTCTCCCTGGCGGTTCGTCATCGGGAAACCATTGCTATTATCGGTGACAGTGGTAGCGGCAAAACGACCCTGCTGCAGTTGTTGACCGGTCGGGTCATGCCGACCGCCGGTGTGATGCGCTATAATGGTGACACAGTGCAGGAGGTGCCACGAGAGTTTATCAATGCCGTCTCTTATGTGCCCCAAAAAGGGACCTTGTTCAACGGAACGATTTTGCAAAACATTACCATGTTTGACGAATCCCTGGAAAAGGTTGGCTTGCAAATGGCGACCATGCTGGGCTTGGATACCTCGGTTGCCCGCATGCCAAAGGGATACCAAACCATTGTCGGCGATGGGGCTGCAGAATCGTTGCCTGCTGGTGTTGTACAACGCATCTCTATTGCCAGATCTCTGGCCATGACCCCACAGGTTTTGCTCTTTGATGAAGCCAATATGGCTATCGACTCGGCAGGTGACGCCTTGCTGCGCGACAGTCTGGAACAGTTGAAAGATCGTTATGATTGTACAATCGTCTTGGTCTCCTGGCGTCCCTCCCTGCTGCGTCTGGCGGATCGGGTATTTCGTTTGATCGATGGGCGATTGGAACCCCTTGCCGATTATCGGGATGCCTTTGCCACTCCTGTGGCCACCAGTGCTGCCGACAATCAGACTCTTGTTGAACAACATCAACCAGAATCGCTTGAAGCCCCTAAACAAACCACCTGGCAGGAGTTTGTCAGTCGTTTGCCGCATCAAAACAGCTTTACCCGTTGTTTGAGAGGAATGTTGGAAGCGTTGCACTGGCAGGGAGCGGCACGACAAGTCGCCGAGGCTTTACCGCATCTGTTTGGCAATACGCAAAAAATTGCTGCGGGAACGGCAATTGCCGGCGGCGGAATGGATATTACCGATTTTTGCAATACCCTGGCTAATCTACAATATACGCATCGTTCCGAATCCAATTTTTTGTCACGCATCGATTTGCGCAGTGCCCCATTCCTCTTTGTGGGACGCTCTTTGGAAGAGGTGATGGTGGTTTTGGGGGCTAGTCCGCAGGGGGGAATCGAAATTTTTGATGGCCAGGATGGCACGGTCAAATCCATACCCGGTCAGTTGTGGGGACGTGCCTACTTTTTCATTCCGCCTGGACAGGATGCCACACGTCCAAAAAGCTGGATCTCAATGCAAATATTACGTTTCAGTTCACTGGTTTGGTTGACAATGTTGGTCACCCTGGTCGGTAATGTAATGGCCACTTCCAGTGCCCTGTTCAACATGGCCATCTATGACAGCGTCATTCCCAGTGGTTCCCGGTCGATGATTCTGGGGCTGATGGCCGGTACTCTGGTCGCTATTGCCCTGGATGCCGGATTGCGCTTTCAGAGAGCGCGCATCCTGGCCTATATCGGTGCCAAAGCAGAACGCATCCTGGGAGCTGGTATCCTGGAGCGGTTAATGGCTATGCCCGCTCCCTTTACGGAACGGGTTGCTGTCGGTGTACAGGTGGCACGGATCAAATCGCTGGAAGTAATCCGGGAGATGTTTACCGGCAATTTGGCGGTCCTCTATTATGATGCTCCGACAACGCTCTTTTTTCTGGTTGTCCTCTGGGTGGTCAGCCCCGGTGTGATCTTGTTCATGATTCTTTTGGTCGCCAGTCTGGTATTGGTGGGAGCGGTTCTGGTACCCATATTGCGCACCCATACCTCCAATTCTGGACGTCTGCAATCGCAACGTCAGGCTTTCTTGACCGAATCCTTGGCCAATCTGCCCGTCATTCAAGGCTCCCATGCCGGAGAAACCTGGTATGATCGCTATCGGGAGCTCTCCGGCAAAGCGATTCTGGCAAACTTCTATGTGTCACAGTTGACCACCATTCTCTCTGCATCGGCACAAGTGCTGACCATGGCTGCTTCGATCGGTGTGATGGCCATGACTGCCAAGGGAGTATTAAGCGGTACTCAAAGTGCTGGTTCGGTGGTGGCGGCGATGATGCTGACCTGGCGCATCCTGGCACCTATTCAGACCACCTTTCTGGGCATCTCACGTATGGTGCAGATTTTCAGCAGTTTGTCACAAGTCGATCGCTTGATGGAGATCAAAGGCGAACGGGATCACCATACCGCCACCAATCGGGCAGAGTTGCAATTCAAAGGCTCAGTCACCTTTTCCCGTGTCTCCTTTCGCTATACCAATGATGCAGAACCTGCCCTGGTTGGCGTCAATTGCCAAATCCCCGCCGGGTCGGTGGTTGCCATTATCGGGGCCAACGGTTCCGGTAAATCTACATTCATCAAACTGCTTTTAGGACTCTATACCCCCCAAGCCGGCAGCATTCAAATCGATGACGAAGATATTCGCCAGTTGGATCCTATCGCTTTACGGCAATCCATCAGCTATTTGCCACAAATCTGTGACATCTTTTTTGGTTCGGTAGCCCAGAATTTGCGTCTGGTCAACCCCGTTGCCAGTGACGAAGAGTTGGAAGAGGCAACAGCCAAAGCCGGCCTGTTATCCGAAATCCGTGCCATGCCAAATGGTTTTGATACCCGTCTGGATGAAAGTCGCCCCTCTTCGCTGGCGGCAGGTTTCAAACAACGTTTGTCATTGGCGCGTGTCTATCTCAAAAATTCGCGAATCGCCCTTTTCGATGAACCAGCCAACAATTTGGATGGAGATAGCGAACAGCTCTTCCGGGATGCTGTCGAAGAGTTGCGTGGTTCGACGACCATTTTTATCGTGACGCACCGTCCCAGCCATATGCAAATGGCCGACATCGTACTCTATTTGGATTCAGGATATTTGCGCGGCTCTGGACCACCAAACGAAGTGAAAAAATTATTGTCGAAAAATTTTGTGTAACCATCCGTTATTAGGCCGCCTCTTATGATGTCTCGCCACTCCGCCCACCGCTTCGCAGATGCCATCACCTTGGAAGAGGCGGTGATCTCCTGGAAAGTGCGCTTGGCCTTGTTGGTAACGTTGTTTTTTACCGTTCTGTTTGTCCTATGGTCAATGGCGACCTCAATTGATGAAGCGGTCAAGGCCAATGGTCAATTTGTACCGCAAGGTTTAGTCTATCGCGTGCAATCTACAGAAGCAGGTATTCTGTCAACCATTGCTGTGAAAGAGGGAGATAGGGTAGAAAAGGGGGATCTGTTATTGAAGCTCAACAATGCTCCCATCGATACCGATGAAAAACAGGCTATGGCGCGCATGGCTGGCTTGCAAGCCAAGCGCATTCGTCTTCAGGCTTTACTGACCGGAACCGAAGCCGATTTCTCCAGCATTGATAGCACATACAG
>NZ_RXIU01000056.1 GCF_004217665.1 Candidatus Magnetaquicoccus inordinatus
CGAATGCGTAGCATTCGCGCACGCCGCACCGATTTGTGCCCCGAAGGGGCACTCTTTGGGAGGGCGGACGCCCGACAGGCACAGTTTCACTTGTGGCAACAGTGAGGCAATGTGTCAATGCGCTTGCCCTGGCTTCCTGCACGTTCCTGCTTGGCTCGGAAGGCAGAACAGAGTAAACTGCTTGATCATTCATTACTTTAACTTACTTTAATCGGCCAACCGTATGCCTTTTATTCCCCACACCCCACAGGAGATGCAGGAGATGCTCTCCCTTTTGGGCCTTGAGCAATTGGAACAATTGTTTGCAGAGATCCCCGTCGATCTGCTCTGTCACGAACAACTGGCACTACCCAATCCCCTCAATGAAATGGCCTTGAGCCGTCTGATGCGCGAACGCGCCGGTCAGGATCGCCCTTTGCTCTGCTTTGCCGGAGCAGGAGCCTATGAACATCATATCCCAGCCGCCATTTGGGAAATTGCCGGTCGTGGTGAGTTTTACTCGGCCTACACACCCTACCAGGCAGAAGCCAGCCAGGGAACCCTGCAAGTACTCTATGAATATCAGAGCATGATGGCGACTCTCTTGGGAAGCGATGTGGTCAATGCCTCGCTTTATGATGGCGCAACCGCACTGGCAGAGGCCATTTTCATGGCTATTCGCAGCAAACCGCATTTACCCAAGCGTATTCTGGTACCCGACACCCTCCATCCCCATTATCGACAGGTGTTGCACAGCATGTTGCTGGGCCAAGGCATTGAGATCCTCCCCTTGCCCTTTGCCCGCAACGAGGGAGATATCCATCCCGATGCGCTGCAGGCGCATACTGCTGGCTCTTTTGCTGCATTGGTGGTGGCGCAACCCAACTTTTTTGGCATTCTCGAAGAGGTGCATCAACTGACAGATTGGGCACACCAACAACAGGCTCTGCTGATTGCTGTGGTCAATCCGCTCTCTTTGGGGCTGCTGCAACCTCCTGGGCAATGGGGAACAACAGGGGCCGACATCATCTGTGGCGAAGGGCAACCTTTGGGCATTCCACTCTCCTCCGGCGGCCCCTATTTTGGCTTTATGGGATGCAAAAACCATCTGTTGCGGCAAATGCCAGGCCGTATTGCCGGTCGCACCCTCGACAAAAATCAAGAACCAGGATTTGTCCTCACCTTGCAGGCGCGTGAACAGCATATCCGTCGGGCCAAGGCGACTTCCAATATCTGCACCAATCAGGGGTTGATGACGGTCGCAGCCACACTCTATCTCTCCTTGATGGGCCCGGAAGGATTACGGCAAACCGCTGCCAGTTGCCACCACAACACCCTGACTCTGGCCAACCGTCTGCAACAGATCCCCGGTCTGCGCCTGCTCTTTGGCCGTCCATTTTTCCACGAAATAGTCGTGGAGCTGCCCAAAAATGGGCAATCTCTCCTCGCTGCTTTGGAAAAACAGGGCATTTGTGCCGGTGTGGCGTTAGGCCCCTACTATCCAGAAATGGAGAACATGCTGCTGCTGTGCGCTACCGAAATGCGTACAGCTCAGGATATCGAACAACTGGCCCAGGCACTCAGCAGCGCACTGCAACAGGAGCACTGATTATGGAACCCTTGCTCATCCAATTAAGCCGTGCCCAACGGTATAACCGGCAGCATACCCCCCTGCCAGAGGCAAATAACGAGCAACCCTTGCAGCATGCACAGCTTGCGCCCTTTTTGCGTGCACAACCACCCGCTCTCCCGGAGGTTTCCGAATTGGATGCGGTGCGCCACTTCACCCGACTGTCGCAAAAAAATTTTTCTGTGGACACCCATTTTTATCCCCTGGGCTCCTGCACGATGAAATATAACCCACGGGTCTGTAATACGGTGGCCATGCAGGCCGGCTTTTTACAGCGCCATCCTCTATCGGCGGAGACAACTGGGCAGGGGGTGATGTCCTGTCTTTTTGAGCTGCAGGAGATGCTCCGCGAATTGACCGGCATGGCTGCTGTTTCCCTGACCCCGATGGCGGGAGCGCAAGGTGAATTTGCCGGAGTGGCGATGATTGCCGCCTATCATCGGCAACGCGGGGATAGTCAACGCACAGAGATATTGATTCCCGACGCCGCACACGGCACCAATCCGGCTACAGCCGCCCTTTGCGGCTTTTCAGTACGCGAAATTGCCACTGATGCCAATGGTGACCTGGATATGGCCGCGCTGCAGGCCGCGCTAGGTGCCCACACAGCCGGATTGATGTTGACCAACCCCTCCACATTGGGGCTGTTTGAGCGACAGATTCAGCAGATTGCCCAAATGGTGCACCAGGCTGGCGCCCTTCTCTATTATGATGGTGCCAATCTCAACGCCATTGCCGGACGAGTGCGTCCCGGTGATATGGGGTTTGATGCCATCCATATCAATGTCCATAAAACTTTTGCCACTCCGCATGGCGGCGGCGGCCCCGGTGCGGGTCCCGTGGGTGTTTCGGAACGACTCCGCCCCTTTTTGCCAGTACCCATGGTGGGACAAAACAGCCAAGGACAATTCTATTGGTTGACCGAACAAGAGTTCCCTTTGACAATTGGCAGATTGTCGGCATTTGCGGGCAATATTGGTGTCTTGCTGCGTGCCTATGCCTATCTGCGCCTGACCGGTACCGAGGGGATGCGCCGGGTGGCCTCTTTTGCCACCTTGAATGCCAACTATCTGATGCGGCGCCTGACAGAAGCCGGCTTCCAAACCGCTTTTCCCAACCGCTTGGCAACCCATGAATTTATTATTACCTTGCAAAACGAGGCCAAACAGTTTGGAGTAAACGCTTTGGACTTTGCCAAACGGCTGTTGGATTATGGCTTTTATGCGCCAACAGTCTATTTTCCCCTGCTGGTACCGGAATGTTTGTTGATTGAACCAACCGAAACCGAATCCAAAGAGAGTTTGGATCGTTTTGTTGCCGCCATGATCGCCATTCGCCAAGAGGCCATGGATGATCCGCAAAAGGTGCGTCAAGCACCCTTGGCCGTTCCTGTTCCTGGCGGCGGCCACAGCCGCCTGGATGATACCTTGGCGGCCCGTAAACCGGATTTGCGCTGGTAGCTTTTGGAACAGCGTTGTCACTGCTCCAAAAACTGCTCTACCCGTTATTGAACCTGAACCAGGGTGATTCACCCGCTGCTACTGAGGTTGCATCATGAATCTGATCAAAAATATCCATGCCCGTGAAATTCTTGACTCACGCGGCAACCCGACCGTTGAGGTGGAAGTCTATACCGAAAAGGGAGCCTATGGACGAGCAGCAGTACCTTCTGGCGCCTCGACCGGCAGTCGTGAAGCTCTGGAGTTGCGCGACAAGGATCCGCATCGCTATCTGGGAAAAGGGGTACAACAGGCGGTCCAAGCCGTGAATGGGGAGTTGGCCCAGGCTCTCATTGGACGGGATTGCTTTGCACAGCGGCTCATCGATGAAACCATGATCGCGCTGGATGGAACCGCTGATAAAAGTCGGCTCGGCGCCAACGCCATTCTAGGCATCTCCATGGCGGTCGCCAAAGTCGGCGCAGCCAGCTCTGGACAACCACTCTATCGCTATCTGGGCGGCATCAACGCCCATTTGCTGCCGGTGCCCATGATGAACATTTTGAATGGTGGCGCCCATGCCGATAATAATGTGGACATCCAAGAGTTCATGATCATGCCGGTCTCTGCCACCTCCATCAGCGAAGCCATTCGCATGGGTGCAGAGTGCTTTCACAATCTGAAAAAAGTTCTCAAAGAGCGCGGTCTGAATACCGCTGTCGGCGATGAAGGAGGCTTTGCCCCCAATCTCTCCTCCAATGAAGAGGCGATTCAGGTCATTCTCCAAGCCGTGGAGATGGCTGGCTATCGTCCTGGTGAAGAGATCATGCTGGCTCTGGATTGCGCCTCTTCCGAGTTTTACCGCGAGGAGGATGAACACTATTATCTGGCTGGGGAAGATCGAAATTTGCACGTGGAAGAGTTGGTCGATTATTATGCTGACTTATGCAATCGTTATCCGATCATCTCCATCGAAGATGGATGTGCAGAGAGCGATTGGCACGGTTGGAAACTGCTCACCGAACGTCTGGGCAAACAGGTGCAGTTGGTCGGTGATGATCTTTTTGTGACCAACCCGGCCATCCTCAGCAAAGGAATTCAAGCCGCCGTTGCCAACTCTGTACTGGTCAAAGTCAATCAAATCGGCACCTTGACTGAAACCTTTGCCGCCATTGAAATGGCCAAGCAGGCTGGCTATACCACGGTCATCTCGCATCGTTCCGGGGAAACCGAAGATACGACCATTGCCGATATTGCTGTAGCCGTCAACGCCGGTCAGATCAAAACCGGATCTCTGAACCGCTCCGACAGACTGGCAAAATATAATCAGTTGCTTAGGATCGAAGAAAAATTGGCGACATCGGCTCGTTATCTTGGTAAAAAAGTATTTTATAACCTTTTCTCGGCAGGCTCAATCTGAGCATAACCAGGTGTCGGCACCTTGTCGTGCCGACACCTGTTACCAGCAAGGCAGGCTCAATCTGAGCATAACCAGGTGTCGGCACCTTGTCGTGCCGACACCTGTTACCAGCAAGCAAGGACCAGCAAGCAAGGAGGATTCATGTCGTACTCGGAACGGGCAGAACCAGTGGAAGGAATGAAAATCGGGGTTGTTGCCCAACGCTTGGGAATCTCCATCCGTACCATTCATATGTATGAACGGGAAGGATTGTTTATCTCCCGCAAAAACAGTGCCGGCACCCGCTATTTTACCGAACGGGATGTGGAGTGGCTGATGGAGATCCGGCGCATGATCAAAGCTGGAATCGGTATTGCCGGTATTCGTCACCTGCTCTCCTTGATCCCCTGCTGGGAAATCAAAGGATGCACTTTTAATGGTAAAGGGGGGTGCCCGGTCATCGTCGATCACAACTCACCCTGCTGGGCCAATAAAAGCAACATCTGCGACAGCACTTTGCAAGAGTGTCGGCAGTGTGATGTCTATGAACTGCGCCATGATGTGGGACAGTTAAAACAGCGGCTCTACATCCGCTTAAAAACTGCCGAAGAGTGCAGCAACAAACCGCAAAGCGAGTGATATTTTGCCTGCTCCTCCTCATTTTGTCTCCAGCAAGGATACTTATCCCACATGGCCACCCTACCAGAAGAAGGGGATTCCTCCCCAAAAAGCTCCATCGAACAGTTGGGACTGGCATGGCTGGAACGGGCAGAACAGAGCCGAGCTGAGGAGCGAGCGGCCTTGCAGGCAATTCTCGGCGAGCAACTGAACGAACAAAAACGGCAGCGTCGCCATAAAAATCTGTTTCGTCTTTTTTTGGCGCTTTATCTGTTGGCGCTTTTATGGGCGGGTACGGCAGATCAGTGGCGGAGTGTGGAACTCAAAAGCATGCCGCATAAAAAATTTACGGCAGTGGTTGATATTCGTGGCCCCATCATGGCCGCTACCAATACCAGTGCCGACAATATCATCAAGGGACTCTATAAAGCCTTTGAGGATCCCAACAGCGCCGGTGTCATTGTGCGCATCAATAGTCCTGGAGGTAGTCCGGTACAATCGGGACAAATCTATGAGGAGATGACCCGTTTACGGGCACGTTTTCCCAACAAACCCTTTTATGCGGCCTTGGAAGATCTCTGTGCCTCAGGCGGCTATTATGTGGCCGCCGCCGCGCCGCTGATTTATGCCGACCGTGCCTCATTGGTCGGCTCCATTGGCGTGATTTTACAAGGGTTCGGCTTTCAGGAAACCTTGAACAAACTGGGCATCGAGAGTCGTTTGCTGACCTCCGGAAAAAACAAAGCCTTTCTCAACCCCTTTGCTGCCGTGGACAGCAGCGAAAAAAGCCATGCACAAAGCTTGCTGGATAAAATTCATAAACAATTTATCGAGGCAGTACGCAAAGGACGTGGTGACCGCCTCAAGGATAGCCAGGCGGAACTGTTTGAAGGGTTGATCTGGACCGGCGAAGAGGCGGTGCAACTGGGATTGGTCGATGGCATCGGTTCGACCGAATGGATCGCCCGCGAATTGATCAAGCAGGAAAAGATTGTCAATTTTACCCAAAAAGGGGATTGGCTGACCCGCATCTCCCGGGAAATGGGCATGCAGTGATCCGCTCTCACCGAGAGACAACTGCTAATACAGCCAGAAATATTCGCTATATTACTGGTTATTCCGCCAAAACCACCCGGTCGCGCCCACTCTGCTTGGCGGTATAGAGTGCGGCGTCGGCACGGCGTAAAATCTCTTCCATCTGCGTTCCATGTCGGGGATGTTCGGCAATACCCACCGAAACGGTAATCGTCCCCAGAGCCACGCCCGCATGCACCACCTGCAACGCTTTGATCTCCTGACGTATCTTTTCCATACGCTCCCGTGCTGCGTTCATCTCTAAACCCGGCAGCACCACCGTCATCTCCTCACCACCATAACGACAGGCAATATCGCTCTTGCGCATCCGTTGCCGCAACAAAGCTGCCACTTCACGCAATACCGCATCTCCCGCATCATGGCCAAAGGTATCATTAAAACGCTTAAAATGGTCCACATCCACCATCGCCACTGCCAATGGCTGTTGCGCACGCGCTGCCCGACTCAACTCTCGTGGCAGGGTCTCATCCAAATAGCGCCGGTTGAACAAACCGGTCAAGACATCGCGCACCGCCTGATCCTTCAAACGCTCACGCATACGCAAATTGGCCAAAGAGAGCTCAATCGCCTCGCGAACCGTATTCAATAATCCAGAATGACGCGCAAAACCACCATGCGCCCCCTCGGTCTGCTCCAGCAGATGCAAAAAGCCAAAAACCTTGCCCTGCTCCCATAACGGCAAACAACAGCAACCGCCACGCTCCTTGCCATGCCAACTGCACCCCTCGCGCTGCCCGGCCACCTGTTGCCACCGCTCCTTTACCATACAACTGGCTGGGGGAAAACCGCCCTCCGCATCGCCCCCCCATCGACCAGCCACCTCAAAAACCTCTTCACCTCCTGTCAAGACCAACACCCCATCCAACCCCTTGAACAGCTCCAGCAACGCCCCCTCCAAAACCCGGACCGCCTCTTCCATGCTGGCACAACTCTGCAAACGCTCATTCATTTTGCTCAGTTGCAATAATTCATTATGGTGCTTCTGCAGCTCCGCCAAGGAATCAGCCAAACGCTGATTCATCTGCAGCAGCAGCTCTTCCTGATTTTTCCGATCGGTGACATCGCGCATAATGGCGGTAAAGAAAGGATTGCTGGGCTCTCCCCAAGCTGCCAAAGAGAGCTCAATCGGAAACTCCTGCCCATCCTTGCGCAAACCAATACGTTCTACAGTCTTGCCCACCACCTCCGACTCTCTTTTTTGCACATAACGCAGCACCCCCTGGTTGTGTTCCTGCAAAAAGCGTTCGGGCATGATGCGACGCAATGAGCGGCCACGCATCTCTTTGACTGTGTAACCAAACATCCGTTCGGCCGCCGGATTCCACTCCCGCACCTTGCCATAGCGGTCAATGGTCACAATGGCATCATGGGCGGTCGCATTGACCGCAGCCAAACGGCTGGCATGTTCGCGAATGGCCGCTTCATCCCGGCGCTGATCGCTAACATCGGTCAAGGCAATCACCAGCCCCCCTCCCGGCATGGGATTGGTCTTGACATCCAAAATGCGTCCATTGGCCAGCGACCAATCAAAACGCCATGGCACAACCTGATCGGCCAAACGATCTGCCACTTTGCGTATCATCTCGCCACGCAGCTCGTGAACCTGCAGAAATTCGGCCAAGGGAGTCCCTTGTTTTGCCAACAGTTGCGGATAGCTTGGATAATCAAAAAAGCGCTCATTCCAGGCACGCAAACAGAGCTCCACATCAAACATGGCCAAACCATGGCGAATATTATCCATCGTGGTTTGCAACATATTGGTATGTTCGCTCAAGGCGTTATTGGCCCACTTTAACTCCTGTTTGCGCCGATACAGCTCCAACAACACCGAAACCTTGGAACGCAAAATCCGACCATCGACCGGTTTTTCGATATAATCGATTGCTCCCGCATGATACCCCTGCAAACGGTGTGCATCATCTTTGTAGGCTGCGGTAACAAATATAATCGGCACATCCCGGGTCTGATCTTCGCCACGCAACCATTCAGCAACCTCATAGCCATCCATCCCTGGCATATTGACATCCAACAACACCAAAGCCAGATCATGATCCAAAGCCAGAGCCAAGGCATCGTTGCCCGTGGTCGCCACCAAAACCTCGGCATGCAGTTTACCCAACAAGGTGCGCATGGCCAGTAAATTGGCCGCAATATCATCCACCACCAAAATTTTTGGCAACATTTCAGCCATCTGCTTCTGCTCCTCTACTGCACAAATAGGGTGCAATCTCCTCCAGGGGTAAAACCACTCGCTGCGGCTCTGCCAGCACAGAGAGCGCGGCACTGGGCATCTCTGCTGCCTCGGCTGTGGCAGGATCCTGGACAATACAGATCCCACCCCTTTCCGCGATGCGCCGTGCACCTTGCGCGCCATCGCCATTGGCACCACTCAAAATAACCGCCACCACTCGT
Source organism: Candidatus Magnetaquicoccus inordinatus (assembly GCF_004217665.1). Lineage (GTDB taxonomy): Bacteria > Pseudomonadota > Magnetococcia > Magnetococcales > Magnetaquicoccaceae > Magnetaquicoccus > Magnetaquicoccus inordinatus. Next base: position 8,573 of record NZ_RXIU01000056.1, read on the forward strand.
TCACCCAAACTGGCAGCAGCCGACTCAAACAAGGGATCGATTGCCGGACGACTGCCATGCACCTTTTCATCCACTGACAAGGAGAAGCTGAGATCCCGTTCCAACAACAAATGATAGCCAGGTGGTGCCACATAGAGATGACCGGGCTGCATCTGCTCTTTTTCCAGAGCCCCTTTGACCGGCAAGTGGCAGCAACGGCCTAACAGCTCCGGCAACAACCACTCCCCTTTTTCACGAACGTGACATACTCCGGCAATCGGCCAAGGAAAATTGGCCGGTAATGGAGCAAAGACCCTCTGCAAGGCCCGCAATCCACCCGTCGAACAACCAAAAAGCAACACCTGTCCGCGATAGTTCATCGCACTACCCCTTCACTGCGCAGACGATAGATGCGCAACATCCGCTCCAGCGGATAAAAATCCTCCTTCTTTTCATACGCATCCATGGTTTCCTGCAAACCCAGACAGAGATAGCCTCCACGAACCAAACTTTCACGAATCAAGGCCAGGCAACGCCCCTGCAAATATCGGTCAAAATAGATCAAAACATTGCGACACATAACCAAATGCGCCTCACAAAAGACTCCGTCCGCCTCCAGATTATGATGGGCAAAGACCATCGCCCGGCGTAATGGTTCGTTCATCTCCACCACATCCAGATGGGCATGGCAATAGTCGCTCAAGCGCCCCTTGCCTCCTGCCAAACGATAATTTTCGCTGTAGGCGGCCATTTTTCTGACCGGAAATATCCCCGCCTCGGCGGTAGCCAAGGCTGCATCGTTGATATCGGTGGCATAAATCTGACACTGGGATAAACAACCCTCTTCCGCCATCACAATCGCCAACGAATAGGCCTCTTCTCCTGTGGCGCTGCCGATCTGCCAAATATTGATGCGCGGAAAGCTCCGCAATATCGGTACCACTTGCTGGCGCAAAGCCAAAAAGACCTCCGGGTCACGAAACATCTCGGTGACTGGTACCGACAATGCAGCCAAAATTCGTGCCAACATTCCCTCTTCCCGCATCAAGCCGGGCAGCAAATCCAACAAATGCTCCACCCCAAACAAGCGTTGCAAACCAAGCAAACGACGCCTTAATGAAGCACGACTGTAGTGGCGAAAATCATAGCCGTGGCGCAAACGCAACGCCTCCAGAAACAGCGTGATCTCAACCTCTTCAATCTCTATCTCTTTCATCTGCGCTCTTTCTGCTCCTGTTCATTAAACAGTCGCACCATCTTGCGCAATAGATCCTCCATAACCACCGGTTTGCTTAAATAATCATTGGCCCCCGCCGCCAAACAGCGCTCCCGTTCCCCACTCATCGCCTTGGCGGTCAGAGCAATAATGGGTAGCTTGCCAAACTGCTCCTGGGCACGGATCTCCTGCATGGTTTGATAACCATCTTTGTCGGGCATCATGATATCCATCAACACCAACTGCACATCGCTGTTACTGGCCAACTGTGCCAACGCCTTGTTGCCATCCTGCGCCATCAACACTTTCAGCCCTTTGCTGCGCAACATCTTGGACAAAGAGAAAGTATTGCGCATGTCATCATCCACCACCAGTACTTTGACTCCTGGCCAGGCAAGATCCTGCTCAAGCAGCGTGCTCTGTCGTGGAAACTGCTCTTGCACTTCAGCCAGAAAAGAGTCCACCTCCTCCTGCAAGCGTTCGTTGGAGCGGTCGCTGCGCACGATAATGCTATCGGTAAACTCCCGAAAATGCAGCAATTCATCTGCAGTCAAATGGCGTGGCGAATAGACCACCAGCGGCGGCATCGCCTCAGCCAACTCGCTGACCAAACGATGCAAAAATGCCACCATTTCATTGATGGCACCCCCCAAATCCACGATCAAACAGTGCACTCCTCCTACCCGCAACCGGGAGAGACAGCCCTCACCGCTGGCAGCCTCCTCCACCACAACACCACCATGTTGTAACAACTGCACCATCTCGCGGCGTGAGGCCTCATCGCCATCCAACACCAACACATGTTTTTGGCTTGCAACAGAGGCAGCCTTGCTGACCCGATCAAACACCATCGTCAACTGCTCTTTGCTGACCGGTTTGCTTAAAAAACCAACCGCCCCCATCCCCAAAGCCCGCAAACGGGCATCCACTGCCGAAATAAAATGGACTGGAATCGCCTGCGTTTGTGGATCCTGTTTGAGACGGTTCATCACCTCCCAACCATCCATATCCGGCAAACCTACATCCAACACAATCCCCATAGGCCGATAGCGTTGCGCCAACTGCAGCGCACTCTCCCCATCGGGCGCCAACAGACAGCGCAACCCTTTACTGCGCGCCTGGGTATAGGTGATCCCAGCAAAAACCGGATCATCCTCAACCAGCAAAATAACCGCATCTCCCTCCTGCAACTGCTCGCGATCATCCAGCGGATAGGAGGTAATGGCGCGCCCAGCAATGGCACCAGCCGACAACTCTTCATCACTCTCCGCTCTTATCCCTGTTACTGCCGCTTCTCCCACACTCGGCAACCAGACTGTAAATTGACTCCCCACACCTTGCTGACTGCTCACCTCAATCTCACCACCCAACAGTTGGGTCAAGGTGCGCGCAATGGTCAACCCCAGACCAGTACCGCCAAAACGGCGTCCTGTTGTGCCATTCTCTTGGGTAAAAGCCTCAAATATATGCTCCAATTTATCCGGCGCAATCCCGATACCACTATCGCTTACCCGCACGCCAATCCCCTGGCCTGTCCAGGGAATCATCTGCAAACGCACCTCACCCCGCTCGGTAAATTTAATGGCATTGCCCAACAAATTGGTCAAAATCTGCTCCACTTTACCCCGATCTGTATAGAGCACCCTCCCCACATCGACTGCTGACTCCGCCAGCAGAACAATACCTCGACTCTGCGCCATTCGCCGAAAACGACGCTCCATCACCCCCAACAGCTCCTCAACGACCACCGCCTCGACCACCACATCCATGCGTCCGGCCTCTACCTTGGCAATATCCAGAATATCGTTGATCAAACGCAACAAATGGGTACCACTCTCATGAATGATGGTCGCCGATTCCACCTGCTCTGGGTGCAAATTGCCCTCCCCATTGCCAGCCAAACTTTCAGCCAAAATCAGCAAACTGTTCAACGGTGTGCGCAACTCATGCGACATATTGGCCAAAAATTCTGATTTATAACGTGAGGCCAACTCCCGTTCAAAAGCGCGCTTTTCCGCCTCCTGACGCGCTTCAATCAGTGCTTTTTCACGCTCTTCCAACATCTTTGCCTTTTCAGCCAGTGTCTCATTGGCCACCCGCAACTCTTCACCCTGGATCCGCAACTCCTCTTCTGAAGTACGCAACTCTTCGGTCTGCGACTCCAACAGCTCTCCACGCTCGCGCAACTGCTGGTTGCTCCTCTGCAACGCCTCCTCTTGCACCAACAATGTGGATTGCGAAGCACGCAACTCTTCGGTTTGTTGCTGGGTCTGTTGCAACAACTCCTGGGTCTGCACCGAACGTCGCATCAGTTCCAAATGCAGGGCAGCCAAGGTTGATACCTCTTCCAACAGCTTGTTTTGCCGTTCTGAACGGGGCAAAAAGGATGAAAATTCCAACACCCCCTGCATCCGCCCCTGCCAGATAAGAGGTACGACGGTCAGACGCAATGCTGCTGTTTCTCCTATTCCAGAATGGATCCAGGAATATTCGTGCGGAACCCCTTCCCACTCCAGCAGACGCTGACTGGCGGCACACTGACCGACAATACTCTCTCCAAGCGCAAACTCACTACCAGCGGCAGCACGCGCTGTCAGGGCATAGCCACCATATCTGCGCAGACGCTGCACCCCTTCATCAAAATAGAACAAAGCTCCTTGAATACCTCCCAGAAGAGGAATCCATTGCTCGACCAATCCCTGGGCAAACTCCGGCACCGTCATGGCCTGCACCATCAGTTGATTCAAAGCCATGGTGTTGTTTTTTACCCAATGCTGCAACTCAACCTCTTGCACATTGCGCTGCACAACATGTAGTGCCCGCGCCATTTCACCAATTTCATCCTGCCGTTTCAGTCCGGGAATCTTGATCTCCCACTCTCCTGCTGCCAAACGGCTCACCACCCCGGTAATCGCCTGCAAAGGACGGGAAATGCCAAATGCCAACCAACTGGCCACAACAATGGATACCGCACAGACCAGCAACAACATGATGCCCACAAATCGAATCGCCGCATGATTTCTTTCACTGGTCTCATTATTCAAACGTTGCTGTTGCCGGCTATGTCCGGCTACCAAGCCTCGCGTCAAAGTGGCAAACTCTGCCGACTCTCCCTCTAAAATGGTATGGGCACGTTCGGCACTCTCCCCCTCTACCTTTAGATAATGCTGCAAAATATTGCCCAAACCAGTCATGGCTACCTGCAACTCGGCGGGCATTTTTTCCGTTATTTCCCGCATAAGAGTCCTGAATTTCTCCCCCTCTTCGGCCACTCTCGCCAACTCTTCACTGTTATTCATGGCCGGCAAACGCGCCAACAACAAACCAATCCGGTGCAGGTGTTGCACTGCATCGGCTATTTTATCCGCACTCTCTTCATCACCCTGTATCCGCAAACCGTCATGTGCCGTTGCCAACAGTTCCGTCACCTCCTGTTCGGCAGGCAACCACTGTTCATGAAACAAGCGTTGTCTTTCTGCGATCAACTCTGTCAAACGCGGCAATCCACTGCGCAACGATTCGACAATCTCACCGATACGATAGAGGGTCACACTCTCCTCCGACTGCAGCAGATGCTCCTCTACCAATGCCAACCACTGCTGTGTCTTGCCCAGCAACTCTTGACTCTCCTGCAGTTTTTTCTCATCTCCGCTCAGCATGGTCATATATATTTTCTGCCGCAGATCCGACAAACTCTGCTCTAAAACAACTAAATTACCAGTTTCCTCTGTCACCTCTGCATAGTGATCAAAATTATCGTCCAATATAATCAAATCGCGAAAACTAACCGTGCCGCTCAACAACATCAATACACATAAACCAATAAATCCGGCAAAGATCCGCGTCACGATCTTCCAACGGGCAACAGCAATCGACACGACAGCAACTCCATAAAATAAATTTCTTGTTTAAGGAAAGCAGAAACAGCTTCCCCGACAATGATACTATAAAAACAAATTTGTTGCTATATCAACAACAACCCCCGCCACAACGTTAACGTTAGCCAATTGTGCGGCAACGACAATAATTTTACAAATAATTTCTAACCGTCATGATTCGCGATAGGCTGCTTTTCCCAAGCGTACAAATGGCGGACGCACAACCTGCACCTCCACCATCCGCCCGCGCATATCTACCTGACAGATAGTACCAATAGCCATCTCGCTGGCAAGACGGGCCAAGGCGATACCGCGCTGCAAGGTTGGGGAAAAACCACCGCTGGTAATGGTGCCAACGACCTGGCCTTGATGATAAACCACTTGCTGATCACGCAACACCCCGCGTTCCAACAGCAATAAACCCACGCGCTTGCGTGCTGAGGGCTCTCCCCACAGAGATTCCAGAGCATCCCTGCCGATAAAATCGCGCTCAGTCGGTTCCCAGGCAACCGTCCAGGCCAAACCTGTCTCCAGGGGAGTCGTTTTGCCATCCATGTCATGACCATAGAGATGCATTCCCGCTTCCAGACGCAAGGTATCGCGTGCCCCCAAACCAACCGGAGCCACTCCTGAACGCAGCAAACTCTCCCAAAGAGTCACGCCATTCTCCTCTGGCACAATCAATTCAAAGCCATCCTCCCCCGTATAGCCGGTACGGGCAATCCGCCAATCGCCATCCTGCACAAAATGAAACGGCCGCAACTCCACCGCCTGACGACTCAGCTCTTCTGGCAAACAGCGTTGCACCTGGTGGGCAGCTTTGGGGCCCTGGACAGCCAAGATCATCATATCCCGCCGATCCACCACCCGCACCCCATAGGAGGGAGCATGAATACGGATCCAGGCCACCGCTTTGTCGCGCGTACCGGCATTCACCACCAGAAAAAAACGCTCCTTGCTCTGCCGATAGGCGATTAAATCATCGGAAATGCCACCATGAGCATTGAGCATTAAACCATATTGTGCCTGTCCCGGTTGCGGGATACGCGCCACATCGTTGCTCAACAAAAAACGCAACATCACCTCGACACGGGCACCAATCAGATCAATCACTCCCATATGCGAGACATCAAAAACACCACAACGTTGCCGGACAAAATCATGTTCACGCAATTGGGATCCATAATGGAGTGGCATCTCCCACCCAGAAAACTCCACCATTTTCCCACCCAAAGCCAAATGCTCCTCATACAATGGCGTTCGTTTCATCCCTTTTGCACCTCGTCTAGTCGTTGAAGACTCTGCAACAGATCCGACAAGCGGCTGAATGGCACCATATTGGGACCATCACAGGGGGCATGGTCTGGATCAGGATGGGTCTCCAGAAAAATACCAGCCACCCCCACTGCCACCGCCGCTCTCGCCAACGGAGCCACAAATTGCCGCTCTCCGCCCGACGATTCACCCATTCCTCCCGGCAACTGTACCGCATGTGTGGCATCAAAGATGATCGGGAATCCGCTCTTGGCCATAATCACCAGGCTGCGCATATCCACCACCAGGTTGCCATAACCAAAAGCATAACCACGTTCGCAGAGCAAAATCTGCTCGTTGCCTGCCGCCAGCGCCTTGCGGGCGACCCCTGCCATGCCCTCAGGGGCCAAAAATTGTCCTTTTTTGATATTTACCGGGCGACCGGTGCGGGCAACCGCCTGAATAAAATCGGTTTGCCGACACAAAAAGGCTGGTGTTTGCAACAGATCCACCACTTCTGCTGCCCTCTGTGCCTGGGCAATCTCATGCACATCGGTTACCACCGGCACAGCAAACTCACGGCGCACACACTCCAACACCTGCAACCCAATCTGCAATCCTGGCCCACGATAACTGCTCTCTGAAGAGCGATTGGCCTTGTCAAAGGAGGCTTTATATACCAAGGGCAGAGCTAAACGATGCGCCAACTCGGTTAAAAATCCGGCAGTACGCAGAGCAAACTCGCGCGCCTCAGCAAAACTCTCTCCCTCCAACACACACGGCCCGGCAAGCAGCGCCAACGGTCTGTTATTGGCAAAACGCACCGCCCCGACCGCCACTTCACGCGCTACTGCACCGCTCTCCTCTGCTGCAAAAGCTGTCATGCCCCTTTTCTCCCCGCCAAGCCCGCCCCAATAAAAGCGGCAAACAACGGATGGGGACGACGTGGCCGTGACTTGAATTCAGGATGAAATTGACAAGCTATAAAAAAGGGATGTTCCGGCAGTTCTATCATCTCCACCAAAGAGCCATCCGGTGAACTGCCGGAAAAAACCATCCCCGCCTCTTGCAGACGCTGCCGATAGTTGTTGTTAAACTCATACCGATGACGATGGCGTTCGGAAATCTCCCGGCTGCCATAAATATGTGCTGCCAAACTCCCCTCCTGCAAAACACAGGGATAGGCTCCCAAACGCATGGTTCCCCCCTTGTCGGCAGCTTGATCCCGCTTTTGCAACTGATTGCCCTCCATCCACTCGGTCAACAGGGCCACAATCGGATCCGGGGTGTGGGCATCAAACTCCGTGGAGTTGGCTTGCTCCAAGCCCAAACAATGACGGGCAAACTCCACCACCGCCATCTGCATGCCCAAACAGATACCAAAAAAGGGTATACGCTGCTCACGGGCATAACGAATTGCCGCCAGCTTGCCCAACGCCCCCCGTTCGCCAAACCCACCTGGTACCAGGATCCCATCCACCCCACCCAGAAGAGCCGCAGGATCCTCTTTATCCAAATTTTCGGCATCCACCCAGCGCAAGGCCACACGTGCATTATGGGCGATACCCCCATGCGCCAAAGCCTCAATCAGCGATTTATAGGCATCCTTAAGACCCACATATTTACCCACAATACCAATTGTCAGCCGATGCACCGGGTTGACCGTCTTCTCCAGAACATGCTCCCAATCCTCCAACTGTGGCTCGGCGGTCTGCACATTCAAATGGCTCAACACCTTGCGCGCCAACCCCTCCAACTCCAAGGCAAAAGGCACTTTATAAATGGTGTCTTGATCCTGACAGTTGATCACCGATTCGGGATCCACATTGCAAAACAGGGCAATCTTTTTGCGCACACTCACCGCCACATCCCGATCGCTGCGCACAATCAGAATATCCGGTTGAATCCCAATCGCCAATAACTCCTTGACCGAATGCTGGGTCGGTTTGGTTTTCAGCTCTTCGGAGGTCGGGATATAAGGCAACAAAGTCAAGTGCATAAACAGAGTATTTTCCCGTCCCAGATCATTGCGCAATTGGCGAATGGCTTCCAAAAATGGCAACGATTCAATATCACCCACCGTACCTCCCACCTCAATGATGGCAATGTGTACATCATTGGCCACACTGAGAATTGCCTCCTTGATGGCATCGGTAATATGCGGAATCACCTGTACCGTCGATCCCAGATAATCGCCACGCCGCTCTTTGCGAATCACCCGCTGATAGATGCGCCCGGTGGTAAAATTATTATTTCGCGTCGTCGGCAGATCCAAAAAGCGCTCATAATGGCCCAAATCCAGATCGGTCTCTGCCCCATCATCGGTGACAAAAACCTCGCCATGTTGAAACGGGCTCATCGTGCCTGGATCCACATTAATATAGGGATCCAATTTTTGAATGGTCACCTTCTTGCCCCTGGCCTGCAGCAAGCAGCCCAAGGAGGCCGCTGCCAAACCTTTACCCAATGAGGAGACCACCCCACCCGTGACAAAAACAAATTTGGCCATCTCTTTTCCTTACCTATCCACGTGAATGTCTGACTATCTCTTTTCAGTCTATCATAAACCCCATGTAGCCGATAGATGGCAGGGCAATCGCATTTAAAAATCAGAAAACTATTATGGAGGTCCAGGAGGAGATTATCTCCTCCTGGTGGGTGCAGGGCAAAGCCCTGCTGG
>NZ_RXIU01000057.1 GCF_004217665.1 Candidatus Magnetaquicoccus inordinatus
CTCCTGAAAAATGTGTTTTCTGGGATGGTCTCACCTCTCAAAATAAATGGATACCCTGGGGAGAAATGGACGCTTACCTCTCTGAAGCAGATCAACGCCTTTACCAACAGATCATCGGTCCCAAAAGAGAAACTGCTTGCTGAAGATGAGTTGCCCTCCGGGATGATGATCACCCTCCCTCCCCTCACCTACACCAACAAATCAAAAAAAATGTGTGATAAAACCATTCTCTAGACAAGCTCGTATACAAAAAAAATAGACCGCTTGCGCAACACCGGCAGACAACTATAAACACCTCTTCCCTTTGGATGTCGAGATAACCATTCCGTCAATGGGCTGTCATACGAGAAAAATTCTCCGCTTATAGCATAGTCGCGACAAGGGACTATTACCCAGAACATGCCTTACCTCAGGTAATTTTATATGAAACTTAATGGTTGCTCTTGCAAAGTGCAAACAAAACATTGTACCATCAGAAATGATTACCCTAGAGTTATCAAAACAACCCAGCAAGGATGAAGGCCATGACCCTTAGTGAACGCATTCAAACAGCTCGCAAACAAGCAAAACTCACCCAAAAAGAGTTGGCCGATCGAGTCGGCATCAGTCAAACCGCCGTCCACAAACTGGAGTGTGGCCGATCCAAATCCTCCCGCAATACCGTCTCTATTGCCCTGACATGTGGTGTAGATCCCATTTGGCTGGATAGCGGACGTGGGGAGATGTCTCTCGTCGGGGCAAACCCCGGAATGAACCAAAACGACATCAACAAAGCGACTGAAGAGGGTGAAATCTACCGCGTCCCCATCTTTGCCCGCCTGCCCCTCATATCCTGGGAGGATGCCAGTCGCTTATGCGCAGAGCCCATCGAATCTTTCCATCCCCAATCCGTAGAGGCCTGGATCCCCATAGCACCCCGTTCCAGCGACCGCACCTTCGCCCTGCGTGTTCATGATGACTCCATGGAGCCAGAGTTCCGGGAGGGTGATACCATCATTGTTGATCCAAGCCAGCCAGGCAAACACAATCAATTTCTCGTGGCCCGCGTCGAAGGCGACCATATGGCTACCTTCAAACAGTTGATCGTGATCGGTAATCGAACCTATCTGAAACCCTTAAACTCTCGCTATCCCCTGCTCGATATTCAGAGCACCATCCGCGTCTGTGGAGTGGTTGTCGGAAAATATAAAGAATATTAGTCGGTTACAGCAACAGATACCGGTGCCTGCCTGGCATTGGCCAAACGAAAAGAGTGCCGATTCCAAGCAGTTGGTCGGCAAAGAGTGCTTCCATGAGCAGGTGTGGGGTTTTGCCTGCTGACTGCCGTTGGTTGCAGGTCGCCAGTACAGACAGGCAATTTGTTGCGATCACCAGCAATAACGCCATTACTCTGCTATTGAAGAGTCTTGATGGTTGAAATGATCGTTGCCACGCGCATCATTTCCGTAATCTGCTCCTCACTAAAGGTCACTTTAAACTCTTGCTCCAATGCAAGTATCAGGTTCATATGTCTCAGAGAATCCCAGGAATCGATGCTCTCTGGGGAGGAGTCATTGTGTATAGAATCAACCGGGACAGCCATGACATTAGACACAATTTGCTTCACTAAATTTTCCATATCTGCTCCTTTGTAAAAGATATAGCAAACTACTCACTCTCAAGGTGAGTGGTAATGGCATAAAAATAATCCGGGTGAATGGGAAGCGCCTGATCCAGCGGATAGATAAAACGCTTGCTTGCCGATGAGCCATCCTGTTGTGCCGCTACAAAACCTCTCGTGCCATAAAAGCTCTCTGTCTGACTATTCTTGCGCGTGGCATAATACTCCCCTACTGCGACAGTTGCTCCACGTCGTTTGGCCAATAACAGTGCCTGCGTCAACAGCACATCCTCCACCCCTCGACTCAAGGCCCGACAAGAAAGCAAAAATGTGTCAAAATATGCCTGATCCTTTTCATAGCGCAATATACAGACACCAATAATGCCAAAATCGCCAAATTTATCCTCAAGCTGGATGTATAACACATCACTCTCGGCACTCGCGATAAAATGGCCAATATCTGCATCAGAATAACGGCGTGTCGTCAAATTGAACTGATTGGTCTTTTGTGTCAGTTGTGCCACCCTTTGCAAGCTCTGCGCATCGACAAAAGAGACAACAACTCGCATTTCCAAAGATTTATAATAGGTATGCAAATCGCTAGCAGAGTGCAGTATCTGCTGGCGCGCCGCCTCAGCAGTCAGCATACTGCCCCGTGCACGATCTTCCTGCGAGACAGTCAGGGTATCGAATAATCCGCAAGCAGACAATTGCTGGCGCGCTCGAAAAATATTCTCCTTGGGCAAGTGCATCACCTCTACATCAGGCAACTCCTGGCGTACCCAATTGACCTCAAATGCGCTGTCGTCCACAAAAACCATGCTGTCCAGGCCGATATTTATGGCCACCGCAAGTTCCCGAATATTGGTCGCTTTGTCTTGCCAATTGATGCGCCAGGCGGCAAAGTGCTGCCGCTTGAGCACCATCCCAGGATGATTCTGGAAAACTTCCCATACATCTGCCTCATTGTTCTTGCTGCACAGCGCGAGAATGATGCCTCGATGATGCAGGTCGAGGATTTGCTGCTGCAACTCTCTGTAGGCAGAGCCCGGAGAGGTAGTGCCCAGCTTGATCCCGTTCAAGCCATCTTCACCCACAATCCCCCCCCAAAGAGTGTTATCGCAATCCAGAACGAGACATTTTTTATTCTTGCCAAACCTGGCTCGCAAAAATTTGACATCCTCTTGAGCAATTGCCGCGCAAGCCTCCAGGGTGTATGGCGCACGCGCCATATGCCAATATCTTTCGTCGTAAAAGTGGCTCTCACCGACCCGTGCCAAACAGAGCCCCATATCGACAAAGTAGGCGTTGGCAACAGCACTTACCACGGCACGCAGCGCTGTGTTTAATCTCTGCAGGGCATGGCTCTGTCCGGCATCGCTTTGCGCATCAAAAATGCCCAGGGCGGGATAGGCTGGAGGCAAAAAACCATGCCATAGAATCATTGCCGCGCTTTTGGCACGCAGATTGTGCACAATGGCTTGGCAATAATCTATTATGCGCGCCACCTCCTCCTCTATGGCTTGGCTGGAAAGGGCGTTAAAATTACGCGCCAGATCCCAGGAGATCCCCTCCAAGTGCAAAAACACCAGAAGCACATCGGTGGATTGATCGTATACGGTGGATGAACCGGCAATGGCTTCCTGAAACACCGTATCATATTCACCCAGGGTCACCTGCGCATTCAGGCCCAGTTTCAACACGCCATAACGCAGATAGGTCACCAAAGGCTCGATCATAATATTGCGCAAAATGGCAACACGCAGCAGCGGCATTGTAGCAAAATTTTCAGATTGCAACTCTTTGGAAATATCCGAAAAAGAGCGAGATGACATCAGCATGGATTCACCTAGACCTTAACAAAAGCAAAATATAACTGTTCACCGCCAAAAACAACTGCGGGTCCAGGGAGGGCACCTCCCTGGTGGAGTCCAGAGGCAAAGCCTCTGGGATTTTGTTTTTAATCTTGTGCCTTTGGGGCGCCTTTCACAACAAGCCGACGCGCTTTTTGCGTCGGCGCAGCGCGCCTAATGGAAGCAAGCTGTGCGGATTGGCGCGCATTTTTGCGCCAATTCGCACAGCATCCCCATGGGGGTAGAGCTGGCGAGCCAGCACGAATCTGAATAGTTACAGCAAAATACTCAATTTCTACCCATCCTTGCTCACAAGGCAGAGAGAAACTGAAAAAAACAGATTATCCACATCTTCTTATCCACATCTTCCAGCTCAGAGAAGCAAAGCTGAAAACAGAGTTTGACTCTCTCAGAAAGAAAACTGCAATAATCCATTAGATACAAAACTATTTGGCCTCACTGTGCGTCAGAAGAGCCGCATAATTGACTTCAACCCTCTCCTCTTCCCACATGTTTTCTGGTTTGTTTTCAATAGGCAAGGATATGTCAGCCAATATTTTGAAACCTGCTTCCTGCAACTCTTGGCGAATATGATGAACACTTCTGTAAAGATAGGTGTGGTCAATGGCCGGACAGTTGGCACAGGTTGTGATGAACAGATGGCCCTCTGCAGTCAACATGGAGTGCAATTTTTTTAATAATGGTATGGTCTGATCCAGATGTTCCAGAACCTCACACATGGAAATAAAATCATACGATGCACTATCCAAATTCTGGACATCTGAAATCTGAAAAGAGCATGATTGCCCACCTGTAAAATGATCGACAATCTCTTTGGAGATACGCAGAGAAACGGGGCTGATATCAATGGCGGAAAATTGGGCAGCTCGAAAGTGTCGCATGGCTTCTACCAAAAACAGTCCATGACCAGGACCGATTTCCAGATATTTTTTTACGTTGGAAAAACGGGCGATTGTATCCATAAAAAAATCAAACATTGCATAGTGATTTGGCCAAAGAAATTGCGAAACAGCCACACCATACATGTAGGAAGACATCTCGGTTTCTGAATTATAAACATTTGCAAAAGCCGTTTGTGAATCAGCACAACTGTAGACACCTGTGCGCTTAAAAACAACTTGTTGAGAAAGCATGTTTTTGCACATTTTCAAGTAGGAATCTACAATATACTCCTGGCTGAGACCATTTTTTTTCAGCAATCCCAATAAATTTTTGGCAAAACTCTCAGCTCTCAGCCAATATTTTTCATCTTGATGGGCAAGAAATGTATTGATGGCCTTTTTTTGAAAGGGATCACGCTTTTGCACCTTTTCAACAAACTGCATAAAATTTGAACTTTCCATTCACAAGCCTCACAGAAGAACCAGTTAGACAAAAAGGATTCTGGATAAAACAACCAGAGATAAAAAAGTAAACAGACAGCAAGTATCAACAACAGCACTTCTCAACAAATCATCTTGACCATTTCCAGCAAAAATACAACCACCAAGCATCTGTTTGTAACAGCACTCCTTGATAAAGGGATCCCACCTCTTGCTCAAAGGGGTTGTGTTATCTTGTTTTCAATAGCATAGCGCATCAAGGAGGCATTGGTTTTCAACTGCATCTTGTTGAGAACCCGTCTTCTGTATACAGATACTGTTGCCTTGGAAATGGAAAGTTCCTGGGCAATTTCAGTAATGGTTTTACCGGATGAAATCATGCAAAAAACGGTAAACTCCCGATCTGAAAGGCAAGCGTGCAAGGGTTTGTCGCTGTCATTTATCCAACTATTCATCAATATTTCACCCACTTTCTGGGTGAAAAACTTTTTTTGTTTGTAGACCTGACGCACCCCATCCACAAGCAGATGCGAGGGATCTCTTTTGGTCAAAAAGCCCTTTGCTCCCGCTTTCAGATAGGGAATGGCAAGAGGCTCCTCTTCAAACATGGTATAAATCAAGATTTGCACGTCAGGTTTGATGCGGATGATCTGGCTTAACAGTTCCAAACCATCCATATCCGGCAACGAGACATCTTGAATCACCACATCCATTTCTGTAGAGCGAATAATGCGCAGCGCATCACGACCATTCTGAGCCTCGCCAACAACCAGGATATCCACCTCTCTGTTGAGAATTTTTTTTAATCCCTGCAGGACAATATCATGATCATCTATAATGAATGTCTTGATTTTATTCATGGTTTGAACACATCCCCCGATTTGCGCGGTATCGTGACAGCAACAACGGTTCCACCAGTATCGGCATTGCTTATCTGTACACTGCCACTCAACTGCATGGCACGCTCCTTCATACCTTGAATACCCATACCATTTATGCTGATTTCATCCAAATTGATTCCTCGCCCATTATCACTGACGCTCAATAAAATATCTTGCTCGTTCCAATCAAAATAGATAAAGACCTGCGAGGCTCCGGCATGGCGGGCGATATTGGTAATCGCCTCCTGGCCGATTCTAAACAGGGTAATTTCACGCTCCTCATCCAGCCTGATATTTTTGGACTGGGGAACAATCTGCACCGAAAATTGACTACTAAACTGCTTGGCCTGCCATTGCAAAGCAGGAAGAAGTCCACATTGATCCAAGGTTTTGGGGCGCAAGGAGAAGGCAACTCGGCGAATGGTTACCATTGCCTGATCAATATGGGTCAACAAATCCACTATATCCAACCTGGAAACCGGAACACTCTCTTTATTGGAGCCATCCAGGAACAGTTCTGTTTCCATTCTGATGCGCGTCAGTACACTGCCCAGCTCATCATGAATCAACTGAGATATTTTTTTCTGTTCATTTTCCAGCATCATCTGCTGGTGTCTGGAAAGATTGCGCAACTGCTGCTGAAAACTGAGCAGATCTTTTTCGGTTGTTTTCAGCTCTTTGATCACCTTTGCATTGGTCAAAGAGATGGATGCCTGCGTGCCGAGAATGCGAATGGTCTCAACTTGACAGAGAGTAAATACTTTGGTCAATAAATTATTTTCAAGATAGATTATTCTGTTTACTTTATCCTGGTGAAACAGTGGAAGACATAAAATGGATTTTATTTTGTTTTTGGTGACATAATCAGTATGTGCAAATTTATAATCACTGCTTGCATCCTCCAACACCAAAAACTCCTTGGTGCGGAGCACAAACAGTACAATCTCTTTAGAAAAGAGCGCCTGTTCCCCGGAATAAAATGTTGCCACATCCCGGACAGAATCTCTGTTCTCATCAACGCTGGCCAACAAGCTCAATTCGTTGTTTTCAGTAGAAATCAGGCAACCACGTTGCGCCCCGGCATTTTCCATAACAATATGCAGGAGTTTATAGACCAGTTTGTTGAAATCAATCTCACGAGAAATGGCATGTGAGGCTTTGATAATACTGGGAAGATCCAAGGGAACGGAAGATGGTTTTGCATAGGCATCCCTCTGGGTCACAGAGATTAAATCGCTCCCGGCATCCTCCTGAAAATAAAAATCTCTCTTGGAATTGAGAAAAAAACCTGGAAACCTGGAGTTAAGATCTGCAACCTTGGCAAAGGCTCCCCAGCGGCTGTAGGCATACCGGGCTTCACTCAGATGATACCTGGCCAGATGTTCCACTCCTTGTTGCAGATAAAAACAGCCAGCCAACTCAAACGCCATGGCCTCAATGTGTATAAATCCATATTTTCTTGCCAACTCGATCGACTTGTTATAGGCCGCCTGGGCCAAAACATCTTCTCCAAGCACCCGATACTGCTCGGCATCCACCAGTTGCACCATTTGATCCAGATTCATCGGTCCATACAGGGCCCACTTTCTCATACGCATCTGATTGGAGCGAACACGCTCTATAGACTGCTGCTGTTGGACAAAATCTCCCTCACTGAAAATGGCCAAGTGAAACAGGGAGTCAAAGAATAAAAATATGGGAACCTGCGCATTACCAGCAAGCACATCCAGATTTTCAACAACCCTGGCGATTAATTTTTCGCATCCCTCCCATTTTTGAAACAAAAAGCGCAATATTAATTGGATGATTGAAACATTACAGTTGATAACCCTGCCCCCTGTCTCCAGCAGTTTTTGCAACTCTTCTGTTTCATTATATTTTTCACCAACCAGAAGATGCGGAATGCGTGCCTGTCCCAATAAATTCAAAATGGCCTGGTGAGTAAGATCGACAAAACCAACCAAATAGACATTTTTTAATGCAATCAATTGATTGCGATACTCCTGCACCTCCTTGTCTGCCAAAGAGAGCGCTCTGCCAAAGAAAAATGATTGCGCTACATAAATGTAAATATTATATGAAACACTTTCAATATCACCCACATCCAATCCGGCACTGATCCCATCCTTATAGGATGGCAATATTGTAGATATATAGTGTTCCTTCCAATGCCTAATAGAAACATTATATTCAAACAAGATGCGAGTTTTATACTTATTATTGTTATATCTACCCATTAACAGAATGGCTGTCTGTCCGAACATATATCCAGATTCAATATCATCACGGATACCACATAAACACATTCCAGCATAGTCACAAGTGATCACAGAAGAAGAGATGGAGTGGCCATATTTGATGATTTGTTGCATGCCACAGACCAGCAAAAAGGGCATCCATCGCGAACCTAAAATCGTTGCCACCGGTACAACAGTTGCAATTATTTTCAGCGCCGACTCAATGCGTAAATCGGTGATGTCTGGACGGTCAAGAAACCACTCCAATGAGCGGCCACTCATCGCCTTATCCAAAATGGCCCACTCCTCCTCAATTTTCTGAGCAGAGGGTTCTGCTTCCGGCAAAGAGAGTCCCAAAATCCGCAACAGGTTTAACCCATCATTGAGAGCTTCGGAAAACTGCATGGAGGATGTATCGGCGATAATTTTATTTTCTTGTACTTTGATGCTGTCCATGAGCTGGTGGGCATTTTTTTTGACCGACTCGACCAGCTCCAGCATTTGCTGGTAGTATCCGGCAACATATGCAACCTCTACAGCATAATTATGCAGTTGTAACACCAACTTATAATGAGTCAACCATCCTTCCTCACCAAATATCTTGATACCCATTCTAAAATAATCAAATGCGGCATTGTGTGCCGTAGAGAGCATGGCTTGCCGACCCATCTTAAAATTCAGCTCGGCAAGCTGACACTGCTCCAAGTGTGACATCAAGGATATGCTGATATTGAGATGCCTGGTTATATTGGAAAGCTGGGCATGGTTCATGTCTGAATGGCACTTCTGTTGCAAAAACCGTCCAATCTCTAGATGAATCCTGGTCCGCTGTTTTGATTCAATCATGGAATAGGTTGCCTGGTAGACTCTGTCATGAACAAATTGATAACTCATTTTTGGCTTTAACATATAGGCAGTCAACTCCTGTCTTGCCTCATAGGGAATAATAAAGCCATCTTTCAGCAGCTCACGACAGATCATTCCACTCTCTTGTGCGGGCAAGCCCATGACCGCAGCCAAGGTCTCCACATCAAAGGTCATGCCGATGCACGAGGAAATTTGCAACAACTCCTGATTTTTTATGCTTTGCTTTTTTATTTTGCTTATTATCAGATCGGCGACATTTTCTGTAATATTCTGCCGACGAATACCGTTCAGATCCCAGGACCAGATACCATTTTTCAGGTAGAGCAAATTTTCGTTATAGAGAGAGTTCAAGAACTGTTTCAGAAAAAATGGATTGCCATTTGTCTTGGTCATACACAGATCAACCAAGGTGCTTACCTCTCGCGGCTTGCGCTGCAAACATTTGGCGACCAGGTGGCTCACATCTGTCCAGCTCAACGGCTCAAGATTGATAAAATTATCGGTTGAACGTGCAGTTTCTATATATTTATCAAACCAACGCACATGGGGGATATTTTGCAAACCGGTATCACGATAAGAAAAAATCAGTAACAGATATTTTACGTCAGGATCAATTATCATCCGTTCCAAAAGCTGGAGTGACTGTTGATCTGACCATTGCAAGTCATCTACAAAAAGCACCAGAGGTACCTTTTTCTGGCAAATAATCTTTACCAATTCCAGGAATGCCAGTTGAAATTGGTCGCGCAACTGCTGCGGAGGCAACTCCATGGTTTGGTTTTGCGCACCAAAAACCACCTGTAATTCAGGAATAAATCGACAAATGACCTCCCTTTTTATCTTTGAAATCAGCAATAATTTTTCTTTCCAAGTGGAAAGATGTTCGTTGCTTTCGGTCAATAGTTGACTCACCAGCTCACGAAAAGCGTGCACAACCGGTCCATGGGGTGCATTGTTTCCTGATTGGTCAAACTTGCCAGAAACAAAATAGCCACTTAAAAATACAGCTTTGCTGATGGCTTCATGAATCAAAAAGCTTTTTCCGACACCCGCTTGACCTGTCACAAAGACGACTTGCGACTCTCCCTGACAGGTGCGCTCAAAAGCGGTTGTCAAGATCTGCAGTTCCGTATCACGACCAAAAAGCTTCTGTGGATAGATAAAATGTTCGGGAACATCAAAGCGACCCAGCGCAAAGGCAGGGATAGAGTGGTGCTCTTGCCAATGTTCCTGACAGCTTTGCACATCTCTCTTGAGGCCGTTGATGGTTTGATAGCGCTGTTCAGGCTCCTTGGCTAACAGTTTGAGAACAATTTGCGAAAGCACTATCGGCAGATGCGGATTTTTATCATGGGGCGGCTGCGCCTGTCGCGCCAGATGACAGTGCACCATTTCCAAAGTATCGCTACAACTAAAGGGTGGGCTACCCGTCAACAAAAAATAAAAAGTGGCACCCAGAGAATAGAGATCGGTCCGAAAATCCATGGCCCGGTTCATCCGCCCGGTCTGCTCAGGAGCGAGATAGGCCGGAGTTCCTTCCAGGTTGCGATAGTTCCAACTCTCCATATACTCCCTGGTCAAAATTTCCGAAATACCAAAATCAATAACTCTTACCCAATCTTTTTCCGGATTCCAAAGAATATTTGACGGATTAATATCTTTGTGCAACAGCAAATTTCCGTGAATCTGCTCGACAATGGCGATGATGTGCAAAGCAAGAGAGAGAAATTGCCCAACAGACAACGCCTCGCCCTGCAGATGCTGCTCCAGGGAGTCGCCACCCATATCTTCCAGAACGATCATCAGACTGTTATGGTGTTGGACCAGCTCATGGACCTGGATCACCCGCGCCGCATGGTCCGATCCATATTTGGCATGGCAGGATTGTAATATTTCATGCTCCAGGCGAAACCTCTCCAGCTTCTCCTGGTTGGGATGAGAGTCGTTTAGCACTTTAAGTATTACAGGGTCGCCATTCTTGTTCCAGCCACGATAGACGATTGTTTGCTCGCTGGTGTAGATAATTTCCTTGGTCTGATACCCGCCGGTGAGGAGCATGTTATTATCTCTAATTATCTGAAGACAAAAAATAAACATGCACATCATCAGTGCCATGAGTCGCCTGCATGCCGCAGGAACAGCCCTCGCCATTGGGTACGACGACCCTCTCCCCAACCTGCCGTGCACGAAGCTGCTTTGTTCATGACTTGCTCATGATGGCCACACTTATGCTGGCAGTGTAACTGTGGGTCAAGAACGATGCAAGCAAGTTATGAGAAAGACAATCGATAGCCGTCAGGGAAGATAAGCTGGATCATCGTTGCGACCAATAGCATGGCAGCACTCTGGATGAGCACTGGCGCAGCAATCTCCCATTTTCAGCAGGATCTCCACTGCCGTCATGCACACAAACTCTGCTTCGGCAGTCAATCAACAGATGCCAGTCACCAACAGGCGCAGATCTGTGCACTCTGCTCCTGATTGGCATACACATCATACTGCCTCTGGATATTGGCGCTGCGCTTTTCCCAGATAGTGGATGTCGGTGCAACGCAAGGGCAAAAACGCCTCTGCCGGACGGTCCCGTGCATCGGCATAACATGCCAAAACACCACTGGATACCAAAGTTGCATAGATACGTCCCACCTCCACTGGACTAAATCCCTGATCAGCAAGAAATGCCGACAAATAACCTGCTGCATTTATCTGTTCACTATGCTGCTCATGCAAATATTTGCCAATTTGAAAGGCCAGCTTCAGATGGGCTTGCATGGGAAAACCCAATCGTTTGCGCGTGCGCTCCATAGCCGGAATGCGCAGATCCCCAGAGGCTACCGGGCGCGAATAACCCACTATGTAGCCTCTTCCCAGTTTGCTTTTGAAAGCCTCAGCAACAATCTCACTGACAGGAATACCGTCAGCCTTTTGTTGCAGAGCCTGTTGGATAAACTGCATGCTTCTGACCATGGTGGGCGGACCATATGCCATCGAGTCTGCAGCAAGCGTCCCCGCCATGGTGGCCGCCACGGGTGAGGTGCGCAGCGTTCCAGCAAAGGCACCAATCTGATTGCACCAAATGCGGGCATCCGGCCAGCTTGCACACAAAAAAGAGGCTTCCAACCAGGCTCCCAAACGTTTGCCAGGCAAACGACCGGTCGCATTCAATACCATCACCCGCATGAGTGAGACCTTGCCTAACAGATCCTCCATCATCGAGTAGCCATGGCAATAGACCCCCTGACCCACAATCCATCCGCCTTTTCGGCTACGAATGAGGTTACGGTTATGGTCCCAAAAAGAGGTATCAGTTGGTTTGGGCATCGGATTCTATAATATATTGGTTGTCTTGAATAAAGGGATAGGCTGTCAACGGTTGCAGCCGATATTCCAACCCGTGGGCCAGCATTCCTGGTGCAGACAACAGTTGGAACAAGGTAGCCCCCACCCATGGCGTCATGCCCGAAAAATTCATATCCAAAAATGCCGCCGCGGCGACCCCAGGTATGCGCCATCCCATACCGTTATCCTGCAACGCATCCGCAAAAGCCACTCCCCAGCGCAATGCCTTGCCCGCTCCTGCAAGGGCAGACAAACGGGCGGCAATATTGTGTGCCAGCGGATCGATGCCTCCAAAACAGCTCCCAAAACCGGCTGCTATTACCCAATCTTGCTGTTGTTCGGGCCTTGGTTGCAACGCCAGCCGCTCTTTGACGACTTGCTGGGGATCTTTGTGGATATGATAGCGTAAAAATTCCATGCTGTGGGATACTTCCCCTGCTCCCATATGCTCCCCACCCAGAATGGTGAGGGCGATGGGCAGAATGTGCATGGGGTTGCTTTTACCCACACCGGCAGTAATGGCGGCGCGGGTGGCAGGATGTCGAGGACCGGGATTTGCCAAAGCAATCATTAACTGACGCAACAGCTCCTTGCGTTCTGCGGTCGGCAACTCTCCCTGCAACAACAATAACAGCATATCCTCAAAGGAGCATCTCTCCATTAACGTCATCAAGTCATAGCCATGGCAATAGCTTGCTTGTGCAAGATAGGGATTCTCTGCGGAGGGGAGCTCCTGCCAAATATGGGTAGTTATCTGTTCGGCAAACACTCCTTTGCGTTTTTCATCTTGCTTGATTGCTTTTTTCATTGATAACTTCTACCAGGCAATGCGACGTTGATTGTGAAAAGCTGTGCATAAAGCGTTGCTGCTGTTCATGAAGCCTGTCCCGGTCTACCCAATGCTTTTAGACGATTGCCAATGGGTGGCACCTCTTCGGGATCAATATGGACATCCAGAATGGTTGGCCCCAGTCTCCGACACATTTTTTCAATATCAAGCGCCATAAAATCAGATGATTTTTTGATAACATAGCTATCTGCTCCCATGGCCTTACCCATCATGGCAAAATCAACCTTGGGCAGTTCAAAACCGATAGCTTCGCCGCCACCAAGACGTTGCCCATGTTTCACCATGCCCAGAGCCCGGTCATTGAGAATCACAAAGATCACCGCGAGTCGCTCGGCTACAGCCACAGTCAACTCTTGACCACTCATCAGAAAACTGCCATCCCCCGTCACACAGACCACCGGTGCAAAGCGATTGCCCAAGGCGGTACCCACTGCGGCTCCGATTCCCCAGGACATCGCACCAAAGCCCATGCCAATACGGTAGTTATTGCTTTGTCGGATACTCAAATAATGGGTCATCCAGGCCCAGGAGTTGCCCGCATCCACCATAAACCGGGTATTGTCCGGAAAAAGGCGTGCCAGATTATACACCAACTGCTGCGGTTTAATCTTGTTGCCAGCCGCAATATGAAAATGCTCATCCTCCAGCTTGATGTTGGTGGGATGATGCAAGGTCACATAGTTTAATGGGCGATCCTGGTCGGAAATGGGCATGGCAAAAGCCTTACCAGGAAACGGATAACCTGCATCGAGAATTTTGTTGGCCTGTTGAATCAAGGCGCTAAAGGTAAGTTGCAGATTGCCGACCAAATGTTGCTTGGCCATCGGAGAATAGGGAAAATTATCTCTGTTGGCATCGATATGGACCAATTTATCGGTCAGCAGTTGCGCATCCCAACCACCGGAAGAGATTTCGCTAAAATTGGTGCCCACAGCCAGAATCAAGTCTACATCCTTGTCCAAGAGCACTTTATGGGCACTGGCATGACCGGCAAATCCGAATACACCGTGATATAAAGAATGATAGGCATTGACCAGAAACTTACCTGCCGGGGTAGTGACAATCGGTATCTGCGTCAATTCAGCAAACTCCATGATCTGGTCAATCGCTGAATATGCTCCTTTATCCAGAAAAATCACTACTTTATGCGAGCATCTTATTCTCTGGCATAATTTATTGATCCCCTTCTCGTCGATTGTTTTTGGCTCCTGCAAGATCTCCTGAAGATTGAACATGCTTCCCAGTTGCACATTCATCTCCTCGCCCAAAATATCATAAGGAATATTCAGATGCACCGGCCCCTTTGGATGGCTGAATGCAGCGGTCAGCGCCTTGATCAGTTTTCTTTCCAACTGGTTTGGATGAGAGACCATGCTGTTGTATCTGGTGCAACAATCAAACATACCGAGAACATGGATGGACTCTTGGGTAGACTCTTGGAGCGCATTTCTGCCAAAATTGGGTAAGGCGGTCTGCGCGGTAATCACCAACATCGGAATCCGATCTTCATAGGCTGAGGCAACACCAGTAATCAAGTTGGTTGCTCCCGGACCAGTGGTGGCGCAACAGACCCCAAGCCGTGAAGATTCCCGCGTATATCCATCAGCCATAAAGGCAGCGCCGCTTTCATGGCGCGCTACCAAGGCTCTGGGCATCCTTCCTTGCCTGGAAAAACGAGCCAAAGCATTAAAAAGTGGCTCGATAGCCCCCCCTGGAACACCAAAGATATACTCAACTCCGATTTGCTCCAAATAGTACAGAATAAGATCCGCACAGGTGAGTTGAATTTGCCTACTTTCCGATTCTATGAACGGAATAACGGTACCTACAGAAGCTGCATTCATGGCTATGCTCTTTTCTGAAGTTGCAAGAACCAGGACAATATAACAAAACATCGTAATCATTCACCACCCAAAACAACTGCGGGTTCAGGAAGGGCACCTCCCTGGCCGGGTCCAGGGATGGAATCCCTGGGATTTTGCTTTTAATCTTTTGCCTTTGGCGCGCCTTTCACAACAAGCCGACGCGCTTTTTGCGTCGGCGCGGCGCGCCTAATGGCAGCAAGCTGTGCGAATTGGCGCGCATTTTTGCGCCAATTCGCACAGCATCCTCATGGGGGTAGAGCTGGCGGGCAGGCACGAACCTGAATAGTTACAAAACATCAAACAATTAAGTATAGTTTTTAGCAATTTTACTGATTATCGGTTCAGACGTAACATCGCCCTTCTTGAATAGAGAGATCCCCCACCCGTTTTGACCAAAATGATGGTCAAGGATGCCAAACGGTTAACATTATTGCGTTCCATGCAAAAAGAGCTCAGCGGAAACCGGTAAAAATATAACTGCACAGGCAAGCAACAGGTTATAAGTAAATTTTGCTCTTATTGCTGAAATTTCTCATTTATTGCCGTCGACTCTCCACCACATTGACTAATCAACGCTCAAGAAGTGGACACCCCCAACTGGATCTTTCAGGCAGCTTGGGACAGTTGTATTGGAAACATAAATGGGGGGGCTTTTCCATAGATCTGTACTACCCCCCCTGCTGTCTCCCTGACCATTCTGCCGGGTTTGCGCCTTTGGACGCCGATGATACTCTTGTAAAGTGCAAATTTACTACTGTCGTGCAAAAAGCTATTTCTGTCATTCTGGTGTCGTAATTCCAACACAAGTTGGTCAATGTTCATGAGGACCGAGACTTTGCAGTGGACCATTTATTGTTTGAACAATCTCTTTTGCTATATCACTGAACTCTTTCCATCTGCGGTCCACTATTTCGTCTATTATTTTTTTTACCACACCTGTTTTTCCGATAGACTCAATTTGACCAGGATAGGCTCTCCTTATTGACTCTTCGGTGTATAATTGATCGACATCGCCCACTGATTCATCAATAGAAAGAAGGTGGTCATTGCGGCAAATAATGCGCGCTACTACTTCGATCATGCTGCTGGTATCACTAGTCATGCTATTGTACTCCATCCGTGAAAGTATGCAAAAATACTGCGAATTATCTGAAGGATGCTCAAAGCTTCGGCATACATACATCCTGCTAACGATTCTGCATCGTTTCAGTATAGTATCGTCAGATTGCACAATCTCACAATCATACGAATTATAAATTTAGCATGCGTAGACAACAGACAGCTTGTCATATTCTTGGTGACATTCTCTATTCTCTGTATTAACAATATTGTTTGCAAAATATCTTGCTTATAATTTTATGATTGTGTCATATTCTATATGCACAGATGTGTAACAACTTTCCACTATTGTTTATTTTGATACTATTAATATTCTTTGGTTTACCAGCAACAAAGATCTGCAGCAAATGAACAGTTGCCATATATTGCTGCCAACTTACTGTAATCATTGAGATCTGCCAGTAACCCCCCCGTGCACAAACCGGGATCCAGGAGGATCAACTGAGGCATGCCGGCAAGCACTGGCAACAGCAGCACTTAACCTGGTGCACGCAAAGAGCTCACTGCATCTCTCTCCTTTTGCTTGCCACACCAGCGCTTGAGGTCGATCCAGAGCAGTTTTGGCAAGATTGCCAGCCAGCGTATCCAAAGCAACAGATCCACCAATCTCAGACCCCAGGCGGGATAGGTCTCGGAAAAATGACGATGAAAATAGCGCATCAATCCCCTCGTTTTATGCCATTCGACAAAAACTCTGGAGGTATTGCTGCTGCCTCCCAGATGGCGAACCGAGACTGACCCACAATAGAGAGTTGTTCCACCGGCCTTGTGTGCGCGCAGACAAATATCAATATCTTCGACATGTAAAAAATAGCCTGCATCCAGACCACCCAAGGCTTCCCAGGCGTGGCGCGGCAACATCATCAGTGCACCGGATACTGTTGGCAGCTCGATATCCTCTTGTTCTTTTGGGGTGTTATGCCAGTTGAAAGCGGCAAAATAGGGATGATGCGGGAAAATCTTCCACAAGCGTGCATAGTCCACCATGGCGCGCCATGGAGTCAGAAAGGCTCGCCGACCACCGCGTTGTTCTGTACCATCCCAGTTAAGCAGACGCGCCCCGACAATCC
>NZ_RXIU01000058.1 GCF_004217665.1 Candidatus Magnetaquicoccus inordinatus
GGAGACAACGGCTGCAGGAATCCCTGCCCGAGAAGATACTGTCGATTGCTCAACTGGTTGTTTTGTCGGTGCCAGAGTCGGCACAGTTTGCGCCAAGTGCCTGCTTGCATTAACGCCACGCAACCACTGTTCAACCCGTTTGCTCAAATCCTCCAGGCTGCCCTCCTGAATTTCGCCCACATCAGGATCCTGTCCCACCGTCGCCATCATCTTGCCGACCGATGCCTGCAATTGCGACAGGGCCAGATAATAACGCAACTCGGCAAGAATGGAGTTGGTCTCACTGGCAATACGGTCCAATACGCTTTGTGCATCCTGGGCCGCCCTGTTACTGGTGTGCTGGGCAATATCCTTCTCCACCCGGAACAACGCCTCACTGCGTTGCAACTGGGTACGGGCCGCTTCATATTGACGGTGGGCAATATGCACCTGCATCAACAGGGCCATGCGCAGTGCCTGCCGTTTGGTCTGGGTAACCGTTTCGTTGGCTTCGGCAAAGGCAAGTTGCTCCGGCGCCGACAACAGGTTGAACAGATTCATGGAGACCCGAATGCCCGCTTCGTTCCACTCCTGGTGCATGGCAAAGGAGTTGTCGTCGTATTGATGACTCAGGTTGATACTGATGCCGGGCAACAGCTTGAGAAGAGCCTTGCGATTTTCCGCAGCGGTGATGCGGCTCTGATAGGCCATCTCGCGCATGTCGGGCTGGCGCATCAATGCAGCATCCTCCATCTCTGCCAGGGGCATTTGCCATTCGCTGGCCGCCAATCCTTCTTTGGGAATCTCCAACTGCAGTGGTGATCCCGGCGGTAGCGTCATCATGGCAGAGAGTTCCACTTTGGCCGTGGACAGTTCTTGTTGAGTTGCCTCCAATTGGCGCAACGTTTCTAACAAGGTTTTGCGATAACGCAACGATTCCAGTGGTGAACGCAACTGACTCTTCTCGGCCTGTTGGGCATCAGCCAGGGCATTTTCCGCCAACTTGACCGTTGCCGCTACCCGTGGCGCCAATTGTTGCGCGGCGGCAGCCCGCCAGAAAGCAGAACGGGTTTCTTGCACCAGGTTGTGCAACACCTTGCGTTCCCGTTCCTGGGCAATCAACTGGCGGTCGGCATTTTGCTTGGCGTTATAATAGCTGACACCAAAATCCAATAAATTCCAGGTCAACCCCAAATCCGCAGTGAGCCGTTCACGATCCTGCGAGGTGGAACGTTCCGGCATCAAGGCTCCGGTCGCTATAGAATAGCTGCTGGAGGCATTGATGTTGTCACGTCCGCTATATCCGGCAGAGGTCGCCAGTTTGGGCAAGGTATCGAATTTATCCAGATCCAGTTGTCTGGTGGCCAGGGCCGCCTCCATCCGCTTGACCCGATGGTCCATGTTGTAGCGCAAAGAGCGGGCAATAACCTCAGACACACTCAAAGGCCGATCAACCGCCTCGCGATTGGCAAACATTTTGGCAAAATCCATCTCTTTTTGGCTCACCAGTTCCTGATTAGTCAGCTTTTGTGGTTGCACGGCACATCCGGCCAAAAAGATCGACACCAGCAACACTGAAAATCGACCAGACATCCTCTTTTCAAGTAAATTTCTCATATACCCTCGCAATGCCAAGTGCCCATACCAATCATGATGAATGACGACGTGCCTGCAACCGTTCGGCTGCTACCGTCAAAACACTACCGCGTGCCTGCCATCCCTGTCGTCCCGCCCAGGCAAATTGCCTGGTCAAACCACCCCTGCCTTTACCAATCTCTTTTCCTGCTTCACCCCTGTCATTCAGCAATGATTGCAGCATGGCCCACAAAGCTGGTTCTGCACCACTGTCAGAACGGGGACCATCTTGGGGTGCTTTACCCTCTTGTTTTCCTTCACCACTCTCTTCCCCTTTGTTGTCGCCATCCCCTTTACCGATCTTGATGCGAAAGATGGAAACTACCTCTTTGCCCTGATTATCGTTGGCAACGACTTTGACAGAGATGTCGGCCTTGGTGCCAGGCGGAGGAGTTCCCTCAAAGCGGCCACTGGCCGAATCAAAGGAGAGCCAGTTGGGCAGACTGCCGCCATCGGCCTGACTGGCCGCCAGAGAGACCTGAGCATTGGCATCGCTGTGGCTGAAGGCATCGACGGGAATTGACATGCGAATGACACCATTCGCACCAACCGCCACATCCTGAATGCCGCGATTGAGCGTCAAACCAGCATTTTCTCCGGCTGATGGGGAAACCAGCACGGCAAACGCTCCCGGTGTTGCGGCGGTCAGATTGCTTCCGTCACCTAAGGCTGGCACCACAGCAGCCTTGCCAAGCATCGCTGCCGTAGTTGCAGCCTGCTGGGTAATCGGAGCCGTTGGTGGTGGTGCCTGAGCGATCGACAGGCTTTGATTGCTGCTCAACAACGATTTGCCAAGAGAAGTTGAAGAGTTGTTTGTATTCTCGCCACTTATGATAATAGTCAGCGCGGGATTGGGATTGGCAATAGTCACGATCGGAGCCACCAAACTGTCGCCCATCGATGGCAATGTGCCACTGCTATTGTAGGTCAGCACCGGAGCCGGAAGGGGCGGCGGGGGTTGTTTCGGTCCCTCGGCCGGTGGGGGTGCCGGTGGCGCCGGCTGTTGTGGTGGCGGGAAGGCGACATTGACCAGAATGGCGTTGCCCGCCTGCTTTGCCCCGCCGACACCGTTGACGTTGCCATCATCCAGAGTGACCTCAATGGTATCCGTGCCGCTGCGCTGCAGATGGGTGACATAATCAAAGGCGCTAATCGTGGCATTGATCTGTTCCAGAGTGCCGGTGACCAGCACCTGATTGCTGTCGCTGCCGCTGACCGTCGCTCCGTTGCGGGCAGTGACCTGCAACACTCCCTCCTGACAATGCAAGGTGGCCAGCAACAAACTCCCCTTGTACGCATCGCTGAAGGCAAGCCCGTCAATGTGGTTCAACTGATTGGGACGGTTGTAGGTAAAACGCTGGCTCAAAGGCATATGAGGCAGCGGGGTGTCGTTGGCCACTGTGCGCACATTCAACTGCCCCAGACCGGTTTTTGCTCCGCCGACTGCTACCATATTTTGGTCGTTGACACTGAGCAAAATCACATCTTCGACCACCGCAGCCGCCGATTGATAGCTGAAACTGGCCAAGGTACGGTTTACGTCCACCGATGAACCGGTGATCACCACCACGGCGCCATCATTGCCGGTCAAAACCGCTCCACCCTGTGCGGTCAAATGCAACAGCCCGTAGCCGGTCGAGAGTGTGGCCTGCACCGTGGCAGCGCTGTATTGATCGCTGAAGGAGAAACCGTTGACCTCTCTGGGGGTGTTGTCACCGACGCTGATCAAGGACGAAGGAAGTGCAATCTGTGGTGTATCGTTGCCGGTGATGGTTATGGCAAAACGGCTGGTTTGACTCTTGGCGCCACCAATGGCTGTACTGTTGCCGTCGTTGACACTCACAGTGATACTCTCTGTACCGCTGGCCGCTGCTGTGGTCTGATAGGTCAGAGTGGCCAAGGTGGCGTTCACTTCGGCCAGCGAGCCATGCCACTGCACCTGATTGGTGTTGTTGCCGTTATCGATCACCGTGCCGCCCTGGGCCGCGACCTGCAGAAGACCCTGCAGATCGCTGACGGTAACCGTCAAAACCGAACCACTGTAACCATCACCTATGGAGAGGCCGGAGAGGGCATGGGCGAGGGTGTCGGAAAAGGTAGGTATGGTGAGCGGAATCGTCAGCAGCGGCTGATCGTTTTGATCCAGGGTGATGGCGATGCTCTGGCTGCTGCTTTTGGCACCTGAGATCCTGGTTATGCCGCCATCATTGACCCTCACCGTTACCGTATCACTGCCCGACCGGGTGGCCGTGCTGCTGTACTCCAAGGTTGCCAATGTATCGTTTACATCACTGGCCGAACCGCTGATGCTGACCTGTGGCGTACCATCATGCAGCAATACCGCACCCCCCTGCGCCTGCAGATGCAGAGTGCCCTGACCGGCACTGATGGTGGCGGTCATCGTCGCTCCGTGCAACAGATCGGCAACCGAGATGCCGCTCAGACCATGGGCCAGGGTATCCCGCACTGATTGCGTACCGGGAACGGTGATGACTGGAGTATCATTATGGGTCAGAGTGACCAGCAGAGAACCCTGGATGCTTTTAGCCCCACCAACCCCACTGGCAAAACCGTCGTTGACGGTGACGGCAATGGTTTCCGCGGTGGCCGTATCGCTGGTCGCCAGGTAGGTCAAACTGGCCAGTGCCGTATTGATCTGGGCCACAGAGCCGATAATGGTCAGGTTGGATGAGTCGTTGCTGCCGCTGCTGATAAAAACACCGCTACTGTCCAGATGGAGCTTACCACCCTGGTTGACACTGACCGTCGCCTGCAGAGCATTGCTGTTATAGGTGTCGGCCACCGAAAATCCAGTGACTGCCACCGCCACCTTGTCGTTCACAGTAAAATCACTGGCCACGGTCAAAACTGGGGTATCGTTACCGGTCATGGTGATAGCAACCGTCTCTTGATCGGTGCCGGACCCGCTGCCGGTATGGCCATTGTCATCCACGCTGATCGTCAGCGTGTCAACGCCACTGCTGCTGCGGTTGGTGGCGTAGGTCAAGGTGGCCAAGGCACCGTTCAACTGCGCCAGGGTGCCGGTCACCGTCATGGTGGCCGAGTCGTTGCTGCCGCTGCTCACTGTGACCCCAGTGGTATCCAGATGCAACACGCCATTGTTGACCATCAGGGTGACACTCTGAGTGCCGGAACGGGCATCCACATCACTGATGGCAATTCCGGAGATGGCATGGGCGGTTGTATCGGTGAAGGGGCCTTGCGCACCCGGTATGGTCAACAGTGGAGCATCATTGACGGCCGCGAGGGAGATGGTGCTACTCAGACTCAGAGAGAGGGTATCCACCCCGTTGCTGGCTGTTCCGGCGCTGTCCTGCAACAGAGTCAGGGTTGCCGTGCGACCGCCGCCAACTGTGGGATCATCGCTGTCGTTCTGGTAACGCAGGCCATCGATCAGGGTTTGCATCTCGGCGCTGGTAAAAGCGCTGCCACGTGTGGCACTCAGCGTGGCGGTATTGCCGGAGAGAGTGACTCCGACAAGAATGTTATTGGCAGTGGTGGTCACCTGGTTGCCATCGCTCAGGGTGACCGTTGTGCCATCGACCAGCAGGGCCTCATTGTTGCCGTCACCCAGATTGCCGATCGTCCATTGCAGACGGCTGAAGGTTTGTCCGCTGTCGCGGAGGCCACCCGGATCGACGGCAGTGCCACTGAACATGGCGACGGCACTGCCCCCTTCGCTGTAGGTGGGATTGGTCGCCGTACTGTTGACTGTCGGGGCGTGGTTGATGGTGGCCAGGGTGACGGTTGCCGTACCGGCAGGGGTGCCGCTATCCACACCACCGTTACTGGTGCCGCCGTCATCGCCAACCGCGCTGATGACCACACTGCGAGTAGCCCCAGAGACCAACTGTGTGGCCTGGTTCTGATAGCCCAGGCCATCGATAACCGTTTGCCAGTTGTCGGCGGTGTCCGATTTACTCAGGGTCAAGGTGGCGGTGCTGCCGGTGACGCTGACCGCATAAGTGATTGCCCCGCTGGTTGTTCCACTGTTGCCATTGCTGAGGGCAATGGCTGTGCTGTCGGCAACAATATTTTCGCTGCTGCCATCGGCCAGATTGCTGACGCTGACCACCACCTGGCGAACCGATTGTCCGGATTCGATGGGATTGATGGCTGTATTGCTGAACAGGGTGACACTGCCGTTTTGCCCTTCTGTCCAGGTATTGGACGATGCGCTCAGGGTGACCTGTGGGACATCATTGACCGGGGTGATGCTGACCGTGCTGGCCAGGTTGAGGGTCGCGGTATCCACGCCGCTGTACAGGGTTCCACCAGTGTCGTGAAGCGAAGTCAGGGTGACCACACGACTGGTTAAATCAGGATCGTTGCTGCCATTCTTGAAGGCCAGACTATCGACCAGCGTTTGTGCCGAGGTCAGAGAGATACCACCGTTTTTGCTAATCAGTACCGTGGCTGTTTTGCTGCTATCCACGCTGACCACCATCACACCCATGCCATTGCGTGTGCTGGTGCCGTTGTTGCCCTCACTCAGCGCAAACCATTTGCCATCAATACGCAGGCTATCGCCACTGCTCAGACGATCATCCACATAGCTGACGGTCAAAATAAGTTGGTCAATGTTCTGCCCGAGGTCATTACCACCCAGAGTGATGGTACTGTCGTTGAACAGGGTGACCGCACCCCCCTTTTCCACGAAGAAGGGATTGCTGGCTGTCGCCGTCAGGGTCGGGGCATGGTTGATCGGTGTGACAGTGACCGTCGAAACCACGGCCAAGCCGCTGTTGCTGTTGCGGTCACTGCCAGAATCGGTCACGCCGGTTATGGTCACCAACCGGTTGCCGGGGGTAAAACTGTTGCCTGTGGCACTGTCTTGATAGCTCAGACTGTTCAGATACCCTTGCCAATGGCTGGTTGTATCGCTTTTGCTCAAGGTTACCGTGGCCGTGGTACCGGCCACACTGACAGAGTAGCCGATCGTATTGCTGCTGGTGTTTCCTGATGTGCCGTTGCTGAGGGCAAAGGTGGTGCCATCCAGAAGCAATTTTTCGTTGCTGCCGTCGGCCAGAGCGGTGATGGTCACGGTCACGGTTTCGATGGTTTGTGCCAGCTCAATGGCACTCAAGGCGGCGTTGCTGAACAGGGCAACCGCAGAAGTCCCCTCATAATAGGTGGGATTGCTCCCAGTTGCGGTTGCAGTCGGCACATCATTGACCGGGGTGATGGAGAGCGTCGAGGAAATCGATAACGTGGCCGTATCATTGCCGCCGCCGCTGTCCTGCACGGCAGTCAGGGTGATGGTGCGGGTCAGGGTGCCTGCGGCTGGATCATGATTCAGATTGGCATACTGCAGGCCATCAACCAGTGTTTGCGCCGCCGCTGTGCTCATGCCGCCGCTCTTGCTGATGGTGACCGTGGCTGTGTTGCCGCTCACGGTCACAGCCACCGCATAGCCATTGTCGGCAGTGGTGGCCGAAGTACCAGCGGTCAGGGTGACGGCGGTTCCGTCGATGGTCAACCGTTCGTCGGCGCCATCGTGCAGGGATTCCACGGTCAGACGCACGGCGTTGATCGATTGTCCCAGATCCACTCCGGTCGGATCACTGCCCACAGTGATGGCCGTGCCGCTGAAAATGGTGGCCGCAGCGCCATCCTCGGTGAAGATGGGCGCGGCGGCGGTTGCTGTCAGGGTGGGCACATTGTTGCCGGGAGCCAGAGTGATAGTCTGGGCCTGGTTGAGGGTGACGGTATCCGCCCCGCCATTGGCCGTGCCGCCGCTGTCCCGGATCGAAACCAGGGTGACGGTGCGGCTGTCAAAGGCAGTTCGGGTGGTAATGTTCTGGTAGCGCATGCCATCGAGATGGCTCTGCCATTGGATTGCCGTATCGCTCTTGCTCAAGGTGACAGTGGCTGTCGCGCCGGTAACGCTCACCTGATAACCGATGCCGCTGGTGGCGGTGGTACCGCTGGTGGAATTTAACAGGTCAAAGGTGGTGCCATCGACCTGCAACTTTTCGTCACTGCCGTCCGCCAGATTAGCCACGGTCAGGATGACCTGGTTGATGTTTTGCCCGCTTTCGATGGTGTCGATCTGGCTGCTGCGCCACAATTGCACGGCCGATTGATTATCGACGTGGGTCGGGGCCAGTGCCGTGCCGCTGAAGGTGGGGGCATCATTGATGGCCAGCACCGTCACCGTCGAGGCGACGGTCAGTGTCGCTTGATTGCTACCGCCATCCGCCGTGCCACCGCTATCGGAGAGCATGCCGAGGGTGACGATACGCGCCCCACCGGTGGGAACATCGCTCATATGCCGGTATTGCAGGCCGTTAACCAGCGTGGCCATGGTCGCGGTGGTAAAGTTGCTGCCGTTGGTGATGGTCAGCGTGGCCGTGCCGCCGCTCTGTTGCACCAGCACGTCATAACCATTGCCGGAAGTGATGACATGGTTGCCATCGGTCAGGTTGATGCTGCTGCCATCGATGGTCAAACGCTCATTGGCCCCGTCGCTCAAATTGTTGACGGTGATCCCCAGTTGGGTAAGATACTGATTGCTGTCGATGGAGCCCAGCCCCGCAACCGCCCCGGAAAAGAGGGTCACCGCCGTGGCGTTTTCGCTGAAGGTGGGATTGGCCGCCGTGGCGGTCAAGGTTGGGGCATGGTTGATAGTGGCCAGAGTGATCAGGACAGGAATCTGTACCGTGGCGCGATCTACCCCGGCCAGAGCAGTGCCGCCATCATCCTGGATAGAAGTCAGGGTGATGGTGCGGGTGCTGCCGGCAATCAGGCCGACAGCGCTGTTTTGATAGGAAAGCGCCTGCAGCCATCCCTGCCAAGCGCTGGCGCTGCTGTTGTTGCTCAAGGTGACTGTGGCAGTGCTGCCGCTGACTGACACCGTGTAGGCGATGTTCTGGGTGCTCGTGCTGCCGGTATTGCCATTATTGAGGGCAATGGTTGCACCATCCAGCACCAGGGCTTCGTTGCCGCCATTGGCCAGGCCATCCACGGTCAATACCACCTGCTGAATGGCCTGGCCGGTTTCTGTGGTGCCGATGCTGACGCTGTTGTACAGAGAAACGGCGGTACCGGCCTCGGTGAAGGTACCGGCTGTTGGCAGGGCGGTCAGAGTGGGGGCATCGTTGACCGCCTGCAGGGTGACGGTGACCGGAATGGCGACCGTGTGCTGGTTGGTGCCGACAAAAGAGCCGCCATTATCCTGCACCACGGTCAGAGTGATGGTGCGCCCGCCGGTGACGTGCGGGTCGTTGGCAAGATTTTTATAGCCGAGACCGGTAATCAGGGCTTGCGCTTCCACCATGGTCAGGCCGCTGTTGCGCGCCAGCGTGACGGTCGCTGTGCTGCCGCTCACCGCCACGCTGGCGTTATAACCGTTGCCGGAGCTGCTGCCGTTGCCATCGGTCAAAGCCAGACTCTGGCCGTCAAAGAGGAGAATTTCGTTGCTGCCATCGGCTAGACCGGCGACCGTCAACTGCAGGGATTGAATTTTTTGTACCGCCTCGATGGCACTGACACTGGCTGCCGTAAACAGGGTGGCCGCCGTGTTGCTCTTTTCGGTATGGCTGGCCGTGGTGCTGGCGATGGCAGTCAGGGTCGGGGCATCGTTGCTCAACTGCAACACCATCGCCCGACTGGCACTGGCGCTGCTGTTGGCGACGGTGGCGGTAAAGGTGACTGTTCGGCTGCCAGAGAGGGGATCATTGCCGTTGTCGGCAATGGTCAGGGCCCGCGCCACCGCTTGTACCAGAGCGTTGCTGGCCGAACTGTTGAAGGTGATCGTGACCGCCATGCCGTTGCTGGCCGAACTGTAGGGCGTGCTGGCGAGGGTGCCAATGGCCAGGGTGTCATATTGTACCGTGCCGCCATTGTTCCAGATTTCGCCGTTGTTGCTGGTTGGCAGGGCCAGCAGATCATCGCTGTCGGCGTTGGCAGTAATCTGTGCCTTGAGTGTACCACCGCTCCAGGCATCATAGCTGTTGCTGGCCGGGGTGGTGATCAAAAGACCAGGATCGATCACCACCGCCGCTCCCTGTTCCTGAAAGCTGCCGCTGCTGCCGGTGGCGGTCAGGGTGGCTGGTCCGTTGACGGTGACGGTAAAGGTGCGGGTCGAGCTGTTGATCCCGTCGCTAACCTGCAGGGTGAAGCTCTCCGTGCCGACAAAGCCGACGTTGGGCCGGTAGGTGACCGCCCCGGCTGCCAGTGCCAGATTGCTGCCCCCGGAAGCAACTGTGGCATTATTGAAAATGATGGTTCCCCCCTGATTGGGAGCGGTGAGCAGGGTGACCGTCTCAGTCTGCAAGGTGTCCGAATCGGAGATGAGCAGGTTGGCGGTGATGTCGCTGGCCGTGGCATTGCGGTTGACACTGAAGGAGGTCGTGCCACCTGTAAAAGTGGGGGCGGTATTGGCAGTGGAAAAATGGACTATGCTGTCATTGGCAATGCCGGCAAAGCTGTTGCCGGCCACATCCTGAATGGCGGTGGCGGCGATACGCAGGCTGTATTCATGGGCGGCCAGCAGTGTGGAGCCATGGCTCACAGTCAGGGTGCTGCCGCCCCAACCGGTGATATTGTTTGAACCAGCGGCGAGCGTGGCCACGTCACTGTTGGCGGTCATATCGTGGAGAACAAAGTTGCCCGTACCGGCATAGACATTTTCGCTGAAAGTGAGCGTCAAAGCGCTGGTTACGGTGGAAATTTCGCTGGCATTGTTGAGCGGTGTACTGCTGCTCAATGTGGGAGCGGTGCGGTCGATATAAATCGCACCCGGCCAACCGGAACGCGGTCCTTCCACAGCCCCGATGGTGGAACGGTTGTAGGCATAAAAATAATACCACCCATCGCTGAGTTCACTGACATCCAATACGGCATTGCCCCAGGTATTAGGGTTGCTGGTCATTACCGACCCGGTCAATTCACCGGCGTCGTATTGATAATTTTCATTCGCATCAATAAAAACAATCACTTCACTGTTGGCTGTTGCACTCTCATAAGCGCCATTTCCTCCGGCAATGCTGAGTTGGCTGGCATTGGTGATATAATCACCCAAAACACCGCTGTCGCTACTACTGACGACATGCACTCCATTCGGGGCGGAAGGAGTTACTGTCACGGTAACGGTTTTGCTGATGGTGGCCGTGCCATCGCTGACATAGACGGTAAAGGAATCGATTCCAGCAAAACCAGTGTTTGGTGTGTAGGTAACGCCACCCAAGGGGAATAGATTCTGACCATACGTCCCAGTAGATACGGTTTTGGGAGAGCCGTGCAGGTTCAAGTAACCATGGCTGGGGGCGTTAAACTCACTCCAGGTGATGGTCTGGCGAATATTGTTGTCGCTGACTTGAAACATGGAGAGCAGATTGTTGAGAGTGCTATCCTGGTCCACGGTCACGGTGGCCACTGCGTTGTCAAAGGTGGGGGCGACGTTGGGGGCGACGGAGGCAGTGATCGGGTTGCCGGTCAGATCGGCTGTGCCTCCTGTGGAACCAGGATTCCAGTTGCTGGCTGCGGCCAGATTATAGGTGATTCCGCCACTGGAGAGTAGACCGTTGGCATCGAGGAGTTGGTTAACTATTATTTTATCGGTGGCACCAAGAACCACTGTGAAGGAGGTGGGAGAGGAGATCTCCACACTGGTGGTGTTGCTGGTCAGGGTATAGCTGGAGGAAGAGGCCCCGTTTCCCTGCCCGGTAATGGTCAGCTTGCTGACATCGATGTCGTTGTTGCTGCCACTCAACGTGGCAAAGCCCACACCAGTCACCACCAGCGTACCGCTGCCGCCATCATAGGTGGCACTGGTGATCACCGATCCGGCAGTTACCGTGACCGGGGTGGTGGCATCGACGATGGTGACGGCGGCATCGGCGCCAGCGTTCCAATCCTCAGCGGCGGACAGATTGTAGGTTGTGGACTGATTGGATGCGGTGCCTGATTTGTTGAACAGCGTGTTGACCTGGGTTTTGTCCGTGCTGTTCAGGGTGATGGCAAAGGAGGTGGGTGAGAGAATCTCCACATTGCTGGAGGTCAAGACGTAGGTGGCGTTGCTGCCGCCCTTGACGGTCAATTTGCTGACCACAATATCATTGCTTGCGCCACTGCGGGAGAGCAAGCCACTGCCGGTCACCTCCAGAATGCCGCTGGTGGCGTTATAATTGGCTGAAGTCAGAGTGGGCACGGCGACATTGCTGACGGTTAGCGCATTGCTGGTCAGATCGGCAATGTTAAGTGAAGCCAACGCACCGCGATTCCAATCTTCGCCCATGGCCAGGTTGTAGGTGGTGCCACCGGTGGAGCCGGTGCCATTCTTGTTGATGTAGGCGGCCAGGGCGCTCTTGTCACTGCTGCTTAGGGTGACGGTAAAGGTGGTACCATTGCTGACATCGACACTGGCCGTATCGGTCAGAGTCCAGATATATCCTCCCTCACCGCTCACGGTAATTTTTGTGGCATCAATGTCATTGTTGCTGCCATCCCGTTTCAGGAACCCCCTTCCGGTTACCACCAGCACCCCGGTTTGCGCGTCATAGGTGGCGGAAGAGACGATCGGATTGACCACATTGCTCGTTGAAATGGCATTGCCGGTCAGATCAACAATGGTCAGGGCACTGACGGCGCCGGCGGCCCAATCCTCGGCAGCCTCCAGATTATAGGCCACCCCGTCGGTGGAGAAGAGACCGTTGCGGTTGATGAACAGGTTGACCGCCGCCTTGTCGTTGGCATTCAGGGTGATCCGGATGAGGGTTGTCGAGGAGATTTCGACGGAATCGCTGGTCAAGGTGTAACGGGTGCCCTCGCCGAACAGGGTCAATTTGCTGGTAACAATATCGTTGGTTGCACCGCTCTTTTGGGTGAAATCGCTGCCGGTGATCACCAGTACACCTGTCGAAACACTATAGGTAGCCTCGGTGATGGTGGGGATGGCCACGTTGCTGACTGTGATATTGCCATAACCAGAAAAATAACCATTATAGGCGCTCAGCCGGTAGGCGACACCGTTGAGCGAATAGAGACCGTTTTGGTTAACATTCCGGTTGACCATGTCCTTGTCCCTGGCATTAAGGACCACGGTAAACTGAGTCGCATTGTCGATCTCGACGTTGGCGGTGTAGAGGAAAGTGTCGACCCCTTCGGCAAGTATAGAGAGTTTGCTCACATTCACATCATTGGTCGGCCCGCTTTTTTTGACAAAGTTGCTGCCGGTAACCACCAATGTACCGGTAGCGGCATCATAGGTGGCAGAGGTGATGCTGGGCACCGGTACGGTGGCGGTCACTCCTGAAGTGGCATCGCTGCTGTCGGCACGGGTGGAGTTGCTGTCCCAATCATCGGCAGCAGCCAAGTTATAAGTCGTACCGTCGATGGAGGCGGTGCCCGTTTTGTTGATCATCGGGTTAACGGCAGCTTGATCGGCAGCATTGAGGGTGACCGCAAAGCTTGTGGTGCTACTGGCGATAACGTTGGCCGAGGTCAGAGTGTAGGTTGACCCCCCTTCACCGGTCATGGTCAGCTTGTTGACGGCAATGGTATCGCCACTGCTCATGCCGGTGGCAGTGACGGTCAAAACACCCGTAGAAACGCTATAGGTGGCCGAGGTGATGGCCGGCGGGGCCGGATAGATAGTCAAAGAGGCTGTATCGGTAGCCGTGGAAAAACCGCTTGTGCCGCCATTGCTGGCGGTGGATACTTTTGTCCCGGCGACACCAGACAAGCCGTCCCATGCGCGGAAGGTGATGGCACTGGCGAGAGTGCCATTATAGGTACCGTTGTTTTTGAAATAGAGCCAGGTGTTGGCATCAGCCGCGAGCAGCAGGGCATTGGTGTGGGAGACTGCCGAACCACTGTTGACATCGCTCCAGGTGGTGCCGTTGTTGAGTGAATAGTACCAGGTGCCGTTGCTGGTGGTGGTGGCTGTGATGGCTATGCCGAGCGGATCATTGACATCGACATCGCTGACATTGGCCAAAGCGGTTTTGTTGATCAGATCGGAGACCCGTGTTGCTCCGTTGGTGGAGGAAGGAACGGCGGTCTGCATCTGCTCGATGGCATTGAAGAGCGGTGATTTGGTGACATCCAGCACCGGAGCCGAGTTGATGAAGACGTTGAAAGTTTTAGCGCCGGGGACCGCTGCCATGGCATTGCCGACCAGATCCTTGACCGAAGAGCCCTGCAGATCGATGGTATAGGTGCCCACATCGCCGCTGTCCCAACTGCCGCCGGGGGCGGCGACGGTATAGGTGGCCGTGCCACTGCTGTAGGTGGCATTGCTGACGGTCAGGGTGGAGGTGGTGGGTCCGGTCACCCGCACGTTGCCAATGGCAATGGAGGTTGCGTCAATACCGCTGCCGCTGTCGCTGTAGGCGACGGTGAAGGTGCAACTGCTTCCGGAAAGGTTACGAATGTCGGCAATTACCGGTGTGGCTGCCGTGGGCAACACTCCATCAACCTTGGCCGAACTGTTGTGGAGCAAGGCGGAGGTGACAGTGGCATTGTCGATGGTCCCGGTAGCGTCACGGATGGTCACCCCGCTGCCCAGGGCGAGGCCGTTGGCCAGCACATCCACCCCGTCACCGTCGGAGTCGCCAGCCTGAACCAGATAATTGAACAGCAGGACTGAGGTGTCGCTGCCACTGACATAGTTGGCGGTCTGGTTGTTGCTGCCGATGGCCAGGGTCAGGGTCGGGGTACCGACCACCTTCACCGCCTGGTCAAAGGTGGCGGTGATACTGATCTGATCTCCCGGTCGATAGGTGGTGCTGCCAGCCCGGCTACCGTTGGTAATGGCCAGGGTGATCAGATCGGCCATGCTGTTGAGGTTGACCGTCGCTGCTACATTGGGAGCAAAGGTGTTATTGCTGCTGCCGCTGTCGCTGACCTGACTCAGGGTGATTACCCGGTTGCTGGAGGTTGGCGATTCACTGCTGTTGCGATAGGTGAGGCCATCGATCAGGGTGGCAAAGGTGGCGCTGTTCATACTCAAACCGCTGACCGTGACAGTGGCGGTGGTGCCGGAGAGGGAGATGCTGGCCGTGCCCGCGGTCAAGGTCGCCTGATTGCCGTTGCTGAGTGCGATGTTGGTTCCTCCGATTGACAGGTATTCGCTGCTATCGGTCACATTGCTAACGCTCACCTTGAAACCGCTGAAGGTTTGCCCGGCATCGTTGGTGTTGCCGCTGCTGCCGCCAAACAGGGAGACGGCGCTGCCGCTTTCGTTGAAGGTGACTGTCGAACCGCTGCTGCTGAAACTGGGAGCCACGCAGGGTGGTCCCAGATTGAGGTCGCTGCTGCTCAGGTTGAATACTGTAAAACCAACGGCTCCCGATACCGTGACGTTGGAGGTGCCACTGCCCGGATCAAGATCTACTGTGCCGGGATAAATGTCCAGCGCAACCCGGACCGAGCCATCGTTGTTCAAGGCCAGGGCATCATCCTTGTTTATACTGCTGCCAGCAAATTTGCCAGCACTCAGGGTGGTGCCGGTCGCAGAGAGAGACCAGATGAAGGCGGTTTCTTCGCTGGAGAAATTGAAGGTGTTGGAACCAAAGGTGGCGCTGGCCGAAGTCGGCCCGCTCATGGTTCCGGTGACCACCAGGTTGCCAGCCCCATCCATGATCATGTGATGCGGATTGGTGTAGGTGTTCGCAACATTGGAGGCTGAATTGGTGGCAATCCACTGTGAGGTACCAGAAGAGTCAAATTTTTCCACAAAGGCTCGCGATCCTGACTCCACAGATCCCGAAAAGAAGGAGAATGGACCACTGCTGGAAACCCAGGTGGGTACACTTTGTGTGGAATTGGATGCGGGATCCAATTTGGCATTGTTGCCAAAAGAGCCGGTGACGATGGGATTGCCACTGCTGTCGAGTAACAGATCGGTAATATAATTGCTGGCGTAGCCTGTCGACTCTTCTATCGTGGAAATATCCGAACTGATCACGTTGACCCACTGAAACACTCCGGATGAGTTTAATTTACCAAGGTATCCATAAGCGGTGTTGGTGGTGTCACCCTTGACGATGGTACCAAACATCGCCTCGTAGAATGAACCGGCAACATAGACATCGCCCTGGGTGTTGGCAGCGATATGGGTATTCAAGGAGGGCAGATCGATAATGCTGGGGTTGATTGGGGTGGCCCAAATAATATTGCCGTTGGCGGCGGCTTTCAGGACATAGAGCCCTCTGCCATAATGACCAGCCACACCGTTTATGGTTGCCGAGGTGTTGTCGGTGCCGAAGATCTGATCCTGGTATGGCTCGGAAACCCAAGGCGGTTTGTTATAGGAGCGCTCGGTATACATGCTGCCGATGGCATAGATGTTGCCGCTGCTGTCCACTGAAAGATCTGAAATAGATGCGCCGTCATTGTTGCCAATCTTGATCGTCCATTGATCAATACCGGAACTATTCAGCTTGATGAGCAGGCCATAGTAGTCTTTGCTGGGAGAGGTGATGCCGGTTCCACTAGGCAGAGTAATAGTCCGAATGTAGGTGATGCCGGCATAGATAGTGGAGCCGTCCGCCGAAACATTAATGGTCGCCCCAGTTTCACCAAAGGAGTTTCTCTCAGCTTCGTCCCACTTGGTGCCTCCTATCACCTTGACCCAGTCCAGGGTGCCGCTGGCGTTGTATTTGGCGATATAGGCGGAAGAGCTGCTGCCGCTGATCTGACTGACCAAACCGTTGCCAAAATTGGCTGATCCATTCAAAGTACCAATGATATAGGTATTGTTGCTGCTGTCGGTGGCCATGTCCGTGATAAAATTAGACCAGACACCGCTGGCAGAAACAGTGGTGATATTGCTGGGCAACAGATCCTTGTAGGCATCGAGGGCAGACGGATCGGCGAACAGCGTTTGCGGTTGGCTGCCGGTAGTGGATTCCAGAGTCCAGTTGCCCCCCTTGTCGCTGGCCCCGGTGGCATCAGTCGAAGCGGCGACATCATGTCCGATCACCTGTTGCAAGGCGGTGAGAAAGGAGGCTCCCACATCCCCATTGCCGACAAAACAGCCATAGAGGTTGAGTGTCCCGTTGTCGGCCAGGTGGGAGCCCAACTCCTGCAGGGTTTTGCCGTGGTTGGCGAGGGCGTCACTGGTAATCAGGTCGGTGCCGATGGTCACCTCACCAGGAGCGCCGTGGGAGAGAATGCTGATCGAGGCCAGATCGCGTTCACCGGCCAGGGCATCGACCACCGCCTGCAATCCATCTTTTTTGCCATCGATCACCACTACCCTGGTCTGGGGTGTCAGGGCGGCACGGATGACCTCTACATGATCAACACGCGAGTCGATCACCACCACCTGCGTGGCGGCTGGGGTGGGGTTGGCTTTGGCAGGTTCACTCAGCGCACGCTCGACCATCTGGACTGTGGAAAGTGAAGAATCGTTGCCATGATCAGCGCTGGCATGATC
>NZ_RXIU01000059.1 GCF_004217665.1 Candidatus Magnetaquicoccus inordinatus
GGGATTCCATCCCTGGACCCGGCCAGGGAGGTGCCCTCCCTGGACCCGCAGTTGTTTTGTGTGGTGAATAGTTACAAAATTTTTAGCCTTTTTCATCATGATAATAAAGGTTGGCAATTTTTTGCACCTCTGGTGTGTTCAAATAGGGCATATATTGACGATCCTCCCCCAGAATATGCCCAGTCAACCAGTTGGTCAGAAAAACCACCACTTCATCAATGACGTGGAAGCGTCCCTCTTCATCCTCCGCTTTAAGGAAGCGTGAGCGAAATTCACACAAATTTTCCCGAATTTTGTCGTGCAGATTTTCATGCTCTTCAGTAGCGGGAAAGCCTCCCTTGCGCATCAGTCGCTCCTCAAAACGGAAATGACTGGTGACATAGCCTCGTAACTGCACAAAAATTTTATCGATTTCATCGACAGCCCGGTTGTTGTGAATCGCCTCCATCAAACTGGCAAACAGTTGAAACAAACGTTGATGTTGGTCATCAATCGGTCCGACACCCACACTATATTCTGCTTTCCACATCGAAGTTCACCTCGCACCGCAGGGGTTGATCC
Organism: Candidatus Magnetaquicoccus inordinatus; assembly: GCF_004217665.1. Lineage (GTDB taxonomy): Bacteria > Pseudomonadota > Magnetococcia > Magnetococcales > Magnetaquicoccaceae > Magnetaquicoccus > Magnetaquicoccus inordinatus. Next base: position 562 of record NZ_RXIU01000059.1, read on the forward strand.
GCAACTGGCAAACATTCCCCGTGTGGGGGGCGACAGCCAAAGCTGCCACGTCTCACCTCAGGGGGTTGATCCGCAACTGGCAAACATTCTGCCCCCTCTGCGCAGCTCTCTCAAGCATTATTAATCAAAACGCAAAAAAAATTTTGGAACTTTTTGCGCTTCTATGGTAACAAATTTGGCATTTGCCTTATTTTTTTACGTGAGCCTTGTGGGCGAGCGTTGTAATCCAAAATAGAGACACTGTGATCCCATCCTTCCCATTTGCAGAGTGAGGTTGAACCGTGAGCGAACAACAGGAGCAGAAAAAAGAGTTTGCACTGAATCCTACCCCCATGTTGGACCAGTTGGAGTCCGGTCCTTGGCCCAGCTTTATCAAAGGGTTCAAGGAGAGCGTCAACAGAACAGAAAAAACCATGATTCGCGGTGTGTTGGATCAGTTGAATTTTTCTTACGAGACCCGCATGGGTTACTGGAAGGGTGGAGTGGTTGGGGTGCATGGCTATGGGGCCGGTATCATCAGCCGCTACAGCATGATCAGCGACCAGTTTCCCGAAGCAACCGAATTTCATACCATGCGTATCCAACCGGCACCCGGTCTGCACTATAGCAGCAAAGCTCTGCGCGAAGTGTGTGACATCTGGGAAAAATATGGTTCCGGTTTGCTCTCTATGCACGGGCAGACGGGTAACCTGCAACTGCAAGGTATCAAGGCGGAGCATGTCCAAGCCTGCTTTGATGAGCTCAATCAATTGGGTTGGGATCTGGGTGGTGCGGGTGCAACCGTGCGTACCGGAGCCTCCTGTGTCGGTCCGGCCCGCTGCGAGCAAGCCTGCTATGATACCCTCGGTGTGCATGGCAAAGTGCTTAGCTACTATGCCGATTTGACCCACCGTCCGCAGCTTCCGTATAAATCAAAGTTTAAGTTTTCTGGTTGTCCCAACGATTGCACCAACAGCATCCAACGTGCCGACTATTCGGTGATCGGCACCTGGAAGGATGATATTCAAATCGATACCCAAGAGATGGAAAATTTTATTGAGAAAAAAGGCATCGATTATGTGGTCAATAATGTGATCAGCCGCTGTCCGACGCAAGCGATTACCTTGCAGGGCAAACAACTGGTCATCGACAATCGTAACTGTGTGCGCTGCATGCACTGTCTCAATGTGATGCCCAAAGCCCTCTCCCCAGGCAAAGAACGCGGAATCACCTTGCTGGTCGGTGGCAAAGGCCATCTCAAAGTGGGCAATATGCTCGGCTCTGTGATGGTGCCATTCATGAAAATGGAAACCGAAGAAGATATGGATGCCTTTATCGAACTGATTGACAAAATGATCGACTATTGGTCGGAAAATGGCCTGGATCACGAACGGATTGGTGAAACCATCGAACGGGTTGGTGTGCATCAATTTCTCGATGCCATCGGTATGGAAGCCAATATTGATATGGTCGCCCATCCACGCGATAACCCGTTTTTCAAGGCGGATTTGACCCATAGCCCGGAAGCGGCATAAGCCAAGGACTGATCTTTGACCCAAACGATCCATACCGAAACAAGGAGTTTTATAAATGGCTGAACGTACTTGGAAAACCATCGAAAATGGCCCGCATGCGCTCGATGAGTTTTTGCACCCAATCAGTAAGAAAAATTATGGTCAATGGAAATATCATGAACGTCCCCGGCCGGGTGTTCTCAAACATGTGGCCTGGAGTGGTGATGTGCTCTATACGGTTCGTGCCGCTACCCATCGCCAAGTGACAGTGGATATTGTGCGTCGTCTCTGCGATTTGGCCGATAAATATTCCGATGGTTTTTTGCGTTGGACCATTCGTAACAATGTTGAATTTATGACCCCCAATGCAGCCAATGTTGATCCCTTGATTCAAGAGCTGGAAGCTGCCGGTCATCCCGTCGGGGGGACTGGACCCTCGGTGAGTGCCATTGCCCATACCCAAGGTTGGCTGCACTGTGATATTCCAGCCATTGATGCTTCTGGTGTAGCCAAAAGTATCATGGATGCTCTCTTTCATGATTTTGCCCATGAAGAGATGCCCAACCGGGTCCGTCTCTCAACCTCCTGCTGTGAAATCAACTGCGGCGGGCAGGCCGATATTGCCGTGGTGGTTCAGCATACCCGTCCCCCGCGCATCAATCATGAGATTCTGGCCAATGTCTGCGAAATGCCCAGCACGGTGGCCCGTTGCCCTGTGGCAGCGATACGGCCCACCACTGTCAACGGTAAACCCTCCCTGATGGTGGTGGAGGAGAAGTGCATCTATTGCGGGGCCTGCTTTGGTGCCTGCCCGGCCATGGAGATCAACCATCCCGAGCACTCCAAATTGGCTGTCTGGGTGGGTGGCAAAAACTCCAATGCGCGCAGCAAACCCGCCAACATGAAGCTGGTTGCCCATGGTCTGCCCAACAATCCCCCCCGTTGGCCAGAGGTGACCGAGGTGCTGAAACGGATTCTCGGCGCCTACAAAGCGGGTGGACGCGATTGGGAGCGTCTGGGCGAATGGATCGAGCGCATCGGTTGGCGTCGTTTCTTTGAGGAGACCGGGCTTGCCTTTGATAAATCGATGATTGACAACTACCGCCACGCCAGGGTATCGCTCAATCAATCCGCCCACATTCGTTTCTAGGGGAGAGTGTTATGTTACACACCAACCCTATTCACCGCTCTGCCATAGAGTGGGAATATAATCCTCTGCTCCAGGAGAGCGGATTGGATCGGATTGTCGCCTACGGCGATCGCAGCGGTAAATGTCCGACCTATGTGGAACGTCTGCCACCCTGCAGCAATGCCTGTCCGGCAGGCGAAGATATTCGTGGCTATCACAATCTGGTGCGTGGTATCTGGAAAGATGGGGATGATGCTTGGGCCGCTGCCTTTCGTCGCTTGACCCAAACCAATCCCTTTCCGGCCGTGATGGGTCGGGTCTGTCCTGCCCCCTGTCAAAGCGCCTGCAACCGGCAGTTTCGTGATGAAACCATCCATATCAATGCCGTGGAACAGGCTATCGGTGAATATGCCATCGAGAAAAAATTGAGCTTTCCCAAACCGAGCCAAAGCACCGGAAAAAAAATGGCGGTGGTTGGCGCCGGTCCAGGAGGGCTCTCCTGTGCCTACCATTTGGCGCGACGTGGCCATAGTGTGGTGATCTATGAAGCGCAGGAAAAGTTGGGGGGCATGATGCGCTATGGGATCATGGGTTACCGGGTGAGCCGGGAGACCCTTGATGCAGAAATAGAGCGCATTATTGCTATGGGAATGGAGGTGCGGACGGGAATCCGTGTCGGTGTTGATGTCACCCTGGAGCAGTTGAGCAAGGAATATGATGCGGTGTTTCTGGCCGTTGGGGCGCAAAAAGGGCGCGCTTTACCCATTCCTGGCGCCCAAGGTTCCGGTGTCACCAATGCCATCGACTTTTTGCAGCAGTTTGAAAAGTTGGGCGAAGCGATGCCTATCGGCAAAAAGGTGACAGTCATCGGCGATGGCGATGTGGCCATGGATGTGGCCCGTCTGGCTTTGCGCCTGGGTGCACAAGCCTCCTTGATCTCAGCGGTTCCCCGCGAAGAGATGAAATGTTCGGCCTTTGAGTTTAATGAAGCGGTTGCCGAAGGTACGCAAATTCACTATCTGGCTGGTACTGTTTCCGTCCAACGCAACGGTGATCAGGTGACCGGGTTGCAATGTATCAAAATGGTCAAAAAGGCCAAAGGCGAAGAGGGATGGGATCATCCCATTCCCTTTTTCCGTTTCAAAGCGGAAGCCGGTACAGAGTTTGTCATCGAAACCGATATGGTGGTTGCCTCCATCGGGCAAAGCACCGATATGACCGGGTTGGAGAAAAGTACTGCCGGCGGTCCCTGGTTGAAGGTCGATCACAACCAGAAAATTGAAGGGTTTCACAATCTCTTCGGTGGTGGCGATGCGGTGCAGATTACGCTGTTGACTACCGCCATCGGTCATGGTCGCAAGGCTGCTGAAGCGATGGATCGTCTGGCCAATGGTCTGCCTTTGCCTGGCAAACCGCCACGCCGGGATGTGGTTCGTTATGAAAAGTTGAAAGCGGACTATTTTATTCCGGTCAGCCAACAAAAACGCCGTGTTGAGCATCCACAAATTGTCAAAGGTTCTTGGCAGGAGGTGTTGGTGCCGCTCACTCTCGAGCAGGCCAAGCAGGAATCTTCCCGTTGTATGAGTTGTGGTCTCTGTTTTGAATGCAATCAGTGCATGCTTTTCTGTCCCCAGCATGCCATCACCCGTTTTTCTGGCAATCCAGAAGGGGAGGTGATGTTTACCTATTATGAAAAGTGTGTGGGCTGCCACATCTGTGCCGAAGTCTGTCCCACCGGTTATATCGACATGGGTATGGATTGATTGAGAGGGTGACAATGGATACATCGAAGTTGGTACAACAAATGGATCAAGCCATCAATGATGCCCGCAAGTGGGCAGAAAGTGGTTGGCCGATGCGCTTTGGGCGCAATGATGTGCTGGTCTCCTCTTTGTCGGCTGCCAAACAGCAATCGGAGCGGTTTGTCAATGGTCAGGAGGCGCTGGCCTATTGGCGTAGCGTCGAAGAGGCGGGTCAAGAGAGTGCTGCCCAAGGAGAACGGGCCAAACAGGCCCTGCTGCAGGGTGATCAGCGTCTTGCCGAAGGGGCGCTCTATTTTGCCGCTTTTATTGAAAAACGTCTGAATCGGCCAACCCAGACCTGGGAACCGGTTTTGGCGTCGTTGCGCAGTGCAAAGAGTTTGTGAACAAATCGTCGCGAGCAAGTCCACGGGCAAGGCGCAGGTGATTGAGCGACGGGACATATCAAACAGATAGGCGAGGAGCGAAAGAGCCTGCAACGCCGCCCGTGGGCTGCACAGCAGATTTATGCACAAGCTCAAAGAAATAATCTGTACTCCTGGGGCCAGATCGGGAACTGAACCGCTGGCCCCATGGTCTTTCTTGCAGGGCAATCGCATTTGAAAATCAGAAAATTATTAGGGAGGTCCAGGAGGAGATTATCTCCTCCTGGTGGGTGCAGGGCAAAGCCCTGCTGGTAATGTGCGGCGTTTCACAAAAGCGAATGCTTTAGCATTCGCGCACGCCGCACAGATTTGTGCCCCGCAGGGGCACTCTTTGGGAGGGCGGACGCCCGACATGCACAGTTTCGCTTGTAGCAACAGTGAGGAGATTGGCAAATGCGATTGCCCTGGTCTTTCTTGCCAGCTTTCTTTTGCAGCACCAGTTCTTGTGTTATTGTCTTTTATGGGGTTGGGATCAGCGATTGGGGCCCAGATGCTCTTTGCCACATTGCGGACAACGCCAGGCGCGACCCCCACCTTGCCACAGATCATCATTTTTTTGCAGACACTCGGTGCATAAGGCAAAGCCACACGGACAGGCCCAGGAAAATCCTGGATCGGCATGACAGGCTACGCAGGCCGGAAACTGTTTGCCTTTGCGGCGGCGTGGCAACTCGCTATCCTGGTTTGGCTTGGAATATTCCATGGTTTTTGCAATTCCTTCCTACGCGGTTAAACGCCCAGCACTGGCAATAGCAAGGAGTGAGTATGTCTTCAGATCTCTCCCCACTGGAATCCTATCGTATCATCAACGAGCCCTATTATGAAGCGGTGGCCAACGAGTGTGAACTCTTTTCTGCAGCTTTTGCCAACAGGTTGCCCATTCTGCTCAAAGGTCCGACCGGTTGCGGAAAAACCCGCTTTGTCGAACGTATGGCCTGGCAGCTCGGCAGACCTCTGCTCACGGTCTCTTGCCATGAAGATATGACCACCAGTGATCTGGTTGGTCGGTTTTTGGTGATCGGTGGGGAGACCGTTTGGCGCGACGGTCCTCTGACCATGGCAGTACGCCATGGTGCCATCTGTTATCTCGACGAAATTGTCGAAGCACGCAAGGATACCACGGTGGTTATCCATCCCCTGGCCGATGATCGGCGCCTGCTGCCGATCGAAAAATTGGGCACTGTTTTGCGTGCTCCCCCGGAATTTGCTTTGGTCATCTCCTATAATCCCGGTTACCAGAGTGTACTCAAAGAGCTCAAGCAGAGTACCAGACAACGCTTTGTGGCCTTGGAGTTTGACTATCCCAAGACGGGACTGGAAAAAACCATCATCCAAAAGGAGAGTGGAGTCTCCTTCGGTATGGCGTCGGCCCTGGTCCAGTTTGCCCAGTTGACCCGCAATCTGAAAGGCAACGGTTTGGAGGAGGGGGCCAGCACCCGTTTGTTGGTGCATGCTGGTCGCTTGATTCAGAGTGGTCGTACTCCCAGCGAAGCCTGTACTGCCGCCATTACCCATGCCCTTACCGATGATGCCGATCTCATCGCTGCCATTACCGCTTTGCAGGAGTCGGTATTGGGAACGGCTGATGGCGATTGATCTTTCTCCAAACATGTTGCAACTGGAAGAGCGGTTGGAGGAGTGGCTGGCAGCGGCTCTCTCCACACGGCGCACCGTTGGTAAATTGGTGGAACGGCTATCCTGTTATTCCGAGGAGCAGCAACAACCTCTTTTGCATTGGTTGCCGATTCTCAGCCGCATCAATCCTGAACTGGCCTTTCAAGCAACGCAACAGATGATCCCGTTTTTGGCTACCCTGGATCCTCCCAGCCTCTCACTTTGGATCTCTGCGGTGATTGACCGTTATGATCAACTGGGGCTGCAGGCTGCTTTGTTGCGTCTGCGTGAAGGGCCCATGCGGCAAAAACAGCAAGAGCAGACTCTTCTGCTCGATGAAATGATTGCCATGTTGCAAGCCTTCGTCACCGCTTTGGGGGGGCGCTCCCTTTTTGTTGCCAGCAGCGAGCAGGCTGGTGGCTATACCAACACAGCGACACTGTTTCTCCCTGCCTCTCTCGCGCATCTGCCCAGCCAAGCCGGCAATCGTACTCTGTATCAAAGCATGGCCGCCCATCTGTGGGGATTGGCGCGCTTTGGCACCTTTTTTCCACAACTGCCGGAACGGTTGCAGCAATATGCTGATCCTGAGCAGGCCGGTCGTCTGTATATGATTTTGGAGGGCTCGCGTGTTGACGCCAAAATCGCACCTCTTTTGCCAGGATTGGCCCGTTTTATGGCCTCTTTGCAGAAGAAACGTGCTCTCTCTTCTCTCTGGCAGGAGGCGATTAGCCAACTGACGCAGCCAGAGGCCAGCGCCCAATTGACTCTCTCTTTGTTGCCCACTCTGCTTGAGCAGCCACTACCGGAGGCGTTGCCCTATCACGGTCTGCCCTTGTGGCAACCGGCCATGACCACGCTGCTCAAACGCATCGCCGAGGAAAAACGTCGTTTTCGCCAACTTCTCGGCGAGACTCGCGACTCCCGCACCCCGGTGGAGATGCCAGTTGTTGCCGGTCACTCTTTTTTGTTTTCGTCCGCTGAAGAGGGGATGCGTTTTAATATGTCTCTGGAAGGGCAACCGTTGCGCCCACCAGATGAGCTGCAGCTTTTGCTTCGCTCCATTGTTCAGGATCTGGGGCAAATGCCTCCCGAATATCTGAGTCCAGCCGGATCGGCAGGCTATCGCAGCGATGCCGTATCAGCGCAAGAGACGACAACCAATCGCTATGATTTTGCTCCGCCAGAAGATGGTTCACTGTTTGCTTATGATGAGTGGGATTATCAACGCAACAGTTATCGCAAAGAGTGGTGCCTGTTAAGTGAGCGGCCTATTCCTCCCGGAGAGGAGAAGATTGTGCAGGAGACTTTGCACAAATATCAAGGAGTCTGGCAGGGGATTCGCCGTCGCTTTGAGATGTTGCGTGGCGAAGATCAGTGGCAGCGTCGGCAATTGTTTGGCGATGAAATTGATATGGATGCGCTTTTGCACGCCTGGAGCGATTTTCAGGCTGGACAAGAGATGGATGAACGGCTGTTTCGTCATCGGCACAGGCGGCAGCGCAATGTGGCGACCCTGCTTTTGGTCGATATGAGTGGTTCCACCAAGGGATGGGTCAATCAGGCCATTCGCGAAAGTCTGGTGCTCTTTAGTCACGCCTTGCACCATCTTCAGGATCGTTTTGCCCTCTATGGTTTTTCCAGTATGACGCGCAAACAGTGCCATCTCTACTGCATCAAAAGCTTTACCCAACAGCAACTGGCCACTCTGGAACCCGCTATTGCCGGAGTGCAAGCCATGGATTATACCCGGATGGGGGTGTTTATCCGTCATGCCAGTACTCTGCTCAACCAACAAGAGGCCAAAACACGACTCCTGATCACCCTTTCCGACGGCAAGCCAGAGGATTATGATAGCTTTTTGGGTGGCTATCGTGGCCAATATGCCATCGAAGATACCCGTACCGCCTTGCTGGAAGCCCGACGCAGTGGTATTCACCCCTTCTGTATTACCATTGACCGCGAGGCCCGTGCCTATCTTCCCCGTCTGTACGGTCCAGCACGCTATGTACTCCTGGAGGATGTGCGTCAATTACCCTTGCGTATTGCGGATATTTATAGAAAGCTCACCAGTAGATGAGCCGTTTTTCTTGGTGCTAGCGGAGTCCCTTTTTTCAGGAAAAATGTTATGTCCCAGTTTGTTGTACCCTACAGAGTCTCTCTTCTTCTCTTCTTGTTGGCCCTGTTGCTCGCCCCACAGCCACTGCGCAGCGATACAGCCAAAGCAATCCATGAACTGCAGAACAGCAACCAGGCCATCCTTGCCTCACCCTGGACCACGCTTTTGCCGGCACAACCGGCAGGGAGTGGCTTTACACTCAGTAAAAATGGTCAACTTGCCATTAAGGGGCAAGCAATTACTCCGCAGATTCAAGTGCATAATGGCGACGGAAAAAAACAGTTGGCCCCCATCTCCGTCAATATCTCTCCTGTGAGTCCCAGCAAACGCTTTGCTCTGCTCACCGCCTGTGAACCTCCTGCCGATGGCAGCAGCATGTGTTGGTTTCAATATCTGTTGGATCTGAAACAACATCGTCTGCACGAGCTGACCTGGGCCAAATATCCCACTCCGACCACCGTATGGTGGCAGGCTCAGGAACGTTTCAGTGTGCTACCCGTAGGGGATGAGGGAGATATATGGCTGGCGGTGATCGATTTGGAAAAAAAAGAGAGCCGTGATGTGCAATTTTATGACTTTGCCCTGGAGAGTGCCAGCAGCCTCGCCTGCTCCTTGCCAGAGCAGGATGGCTATACTCTGGATTTGCGCACTCTCCAATGGTTGGATAATAAAAAGCTTTCGATAAACCTGGTGCTCTCTTGTGGCAGCGAAAAGAGCACTCTGCGCACGGTCAAAACCATCGTGGATCTCTCCACAGGAGAGCTGCAGAGAGCGACAGAAGCGGGCAAAGCATCCGGCAAGATGCCAGCCGATCCTGTAGCAAAAGGCCAGTCAGCCAATATAAAATCGGAAAAAGAACCAGCACGTTGATTTCGATCGAGAGCTGTTTCTCTCTCAAGAGGGGGAGGCGGAAACAGTTGTTCTATTTGTTTATTTCATCACAGGAGCCGTTTTATATGGATACCCTCACCGCCATCAGCAGTCGTCGTTCCGTCAAACATTTTGATCCCAACCATCGCATGAGCGAAGCTGAAGAGGAGCAGCTTTTGCAGTTGGCGCTGTTATCCCCAACCGCTTTTAATATTCAACATTGGCGTTTTTTGGTTGTTCGGGATCCTCAGTTACGCCAGCAACTGCGTCAGCTCTCCTGGAACCAACCCCAGGTCACCGACTCTTCCCTTTATGTGATTCTCTGTGCCGATTTGCAGGCATGGAATAAAGAGCCGGAACGCTATTGGCAAAATGCCGCCGAACATGTGCGGCAATGGATTGTCAAGGCCATGGCCGACTATTATGGAGCCTTTCCCCAGACGCAGCGCGACGAAGCCATACGCTCTTGTGGTATGGCAGCGCAGACCATCATGCTGGCTGCCAAAGCCATGGGCTATGACTCCTGCCCAATGGCTGGATTTGATTATGCTGCGGTCGGTGCGTTGATCCGGTTGCCAGCCGACCATATCGTGGTCATGAGCATTGCTATCGGTAAACCTTTGCAACCCGCGCAGGCGCGTGCCGGGCAGTTGCCCTTGTCAGTCGTGCGTCTGCTGGATCGTTTTCCTGAACAGTCGTAGCTGCTGCTGGGGGAGAGGGGGGCAGAGCTGCGCACTGTGACGGGAGGTGTCGCTACAACGACACAACCCAAAACGGGAGGTGTCGCTACAACGACACAACCCAAGGAGATCAGCTCGCTTTCCCAAACTCCCCCAAATCTCTGCAGAGGTTGTTCAGCTTTCCGGGCGTGGCGGATCACGATGCTTCTCCATGATCTCCACCGCTTGTGGCAAAACTTGCTGAAACAGGGCCACCAGATGGGGATCAAAATGGCTCCCGGAATCACCTTCGAGAATGGTCATGGCCTGGGCAACTGTCCAGGCCTTTTTGTAGGGTCGTTGTGCAGTCAAGGCATCAAAGACATCGGCAATGGCCACGATGCGGCCACTCAGCGGGATTGTCTCCCCGGATAAACCATGTGGATAGCCGTTGCCATCCCATTTTTCATGATGGGTCAGGGCAATCTCCTTGGCCATGCTCAGCAGCTCGGCCTGATGGTCGCCGATAATTTCCGCTCCCATCTTAGGATGAGTTTCGATAATCTTGCGCTCATCGGCATCCAAAGGGCCTGGTTTACGCAGGATACGGTCGGGTACGCCAATTTTACCGATGTCGTGCATCGGAGCAGCATTAAATAAAAGATCGGTCCACTCTTCGCTGATAGCCAATTTTTCAGCAATCAGGCGGGCATAGTGACTCATGCGGATTACATGCAGGCCGGTTTCATTATCCTTGAACTCAGCCGCCCGCCCCAGACGGCGAATGATCTCCAAACGGGTGGCCAACAACTCCTGAGTACGTTGGCGCACCAAACTCTCTAAAGTGCGGCGCTGGTCATACAGTGCCAACTGGGTGCGTACCCGCAACTCCACAATCGGCGGTGAAATCGGTTTGGTGATATAGTCTACGGCTCCCAATTCCAGGCCATGTTTTTCATCCTCGACCTCAATTTTGGCCGTGATAAAAATGACCGGAATGGGAGCGGTAAAAGGATCGGCTTTCAATCGACGACAGACTTCATAACCATCCATTTCTGGCATCATGATGTCCAACAAAATCATGTCTGGTCGGGGCTCACTGCGGGCGATACGCAACGCTTTCTCACCGTTCAAGGCCGCTTTGACCCGATATTCGGCACGCAAAATACCGCTCAACACATCGATATTTTCTGTGGTATCATCCACTACCAGAATGGTGGCGCGCTCTGCATGGCCCAGCATCATTGCCTATTCCTTCCCTTCCCGATTGCAGCACACTTTTATATTTGTGACGATTCTGCCCCTGATTCTACAGTATTGTTTTAGTCTATTATACGGACAGAGCTTCGCCAAGCAGAGAAAAGCAAGTGACAGTAGCCTCTCCTCTGCGCTATCCTGACAGACAAGAAAAAGGGGGGCATGGGCTGGAAAAGCACACTTGGATGCACATGAACAATCACCCGATCCATTATTTTATTTTCCGACTGGCAGAACAACTGTTTGCCATCACCGTCAGTGATGTGGAGAGAGTTTTTCGTGCCCTCTGGGTGACCCCCATTCCCGACTCTCCTCCCCTGTTGCGTGGGGTGGTCAATCTGCGGGGTCGCGTCTTGCCAGTATTCAACCTGCACTCGCGCCTGGAGTTGCCAGAAAAAGCGGTTGACACTACCGATCGTCTGGTGTTGCTGCCGGGCCAGTTTTCCTGTTGTTTTTTTGTTGATCATGTAGAAGGGGTGCTCTCCTTTCACAAAGAGGAGATCTTTCCACCCACCCGTTTTTCTGCACACCTGGAGCAGATCCTGGAAGGGATCGTGCAGTATCGTCAGGAAACGGTGTTGCTCCTACCGATCAGACACATTGTTCACCCATTATTGGCACAGACGCAACCTTTGTTACAGGGATTGCCGGCATGAATCGGGATCCAGAGGTGGGAGTGGTTGCTCCGTTTTTGGATCCGCTGGATCAGGATCTTTTGCTGCGGATTATTCAGCAACGGCTGGGCTTTCACTTTTCCGAGGAGCGTTTGCCGGATCTGTTCCGGGCACTGCGGGAAATGGCCGCAGATCGGGGCCTTTCCAGTGTGGATAAACTGGTCAAATGGCTACTCTATCAGGCCAATAACGATGAGCAGTTGCAGATCATGGCCCGCTATTTGACCATCGGAGAGAGCTATTTTTTTCGCGATGAAAAAAATTTTGAACGCTTGATCAAAACCATTTTACCTCCTCTCCTGCACCAAGCCAAAACCCCTTTGACTGTGTGGAGTGCGGGTTGCAGCACGGGAGAAGAGCCCTATACCATGGCCATCATGTTGGCCATGCACGGCCTTGCCGAGTCAGATGTGCGCATTATTGCCAGTGATGTCAATCCTGATGCCTTGTCGCGGGCTGTGCTAGGGCGCTATACCTCCTGGTCGTTTCGCCACGCTCTCCCGGAGGTGCAAAAACGTTTTTTTCAGCGCACTCCAGATAATCAATGGCAAATTTGTGACTCCATCCGTAGTCGGGTCTGTTTTCTGCCAATCAATTTGGTGGAGAACAACTATCCCGCTCCATTGGATCAGCCGCAATCTGTGGCAGTCATCTTTTGCCGTAATGTGTTAATGTATTTTAGTCCAGGACACCGAGAACAGATTGTTGGTCAACTGGCTGCACGCTTGCACGAAGGAGGATGGTTGATAGTCAGTCCGAGCGAAGCGGCGCTGATTCGGCATCGGCAACTGCTGGTGCGCCAGGCAGCGGAGCCCAATCTGTTTTATAAAAACTCTTTGGGAGAGAGTCTCCCACTCAAACGCTATACACCGGCTCCCTCTGCTCCGACCCACTCTGCGGCCAGTTCCTCCTGGTCGCGACCCTCTTCTGCAGCAGCACGGCGCACTCCTGTCAGCCACAGCCGAGAGCTGCAGTCAGCTCCCGTTGTGTCCTCTGGTCGCGATGCGCTGTTGCTGGAAGCAGAACAGCTCTTTCTGGCCAATCGTCTTTCCGAATCGGCGGATCTCTTGGAACGGCAGCGTGAGGAGAGTGCGCCCTCCTTGGCGCGTACTCTGCTGTTGGCACGAATTCAGGCCAATCTGGGGCGTCTGGAGCAGGCTGAGAAAAACTATCGCCAGGCGATAGCCCAGGATCGTTTGCAGGCAGAATATTATTACCAATTGGCGATGATTCTCCTGGCCAAAGGAGAACGCGATGAGGCAGAAACTGTTTTGGAACAGGTGCTTTTTTTGCAGCCGGACATGGTGATTGCTCATTTGCAATTGGCTACTTTGTGTCGTGACAAGAGACGCGCCCGTAAACATGTGGCTACACTGTGGCAGTTGCTGAAAGGGAGTGCTGCGGAGATGATGGTGCCGCATACCGAAGGGATGACGGTGCAGACCATTCGCCAGATTGTGCAGCAACTGGAAGGGGTGCTTCATGCTTGAGAAGAGGCAAAAGATCTTGCGGCAACGGGCAGAAGAGATGGCTCTGCCCGAACAGAGCACAGAAGAGGATCGGCAGGCACTGGCTGTGGTGGAGTTTACTCTCGGCGCAGAGCACTATGCGATTGAGCTGCGCCATGTTCGTGAAATTGTGCCTTTTCGTGAATTGACTCCCCTGCCTGGGGTGATGGAGGCTATCGCGGGGGTGATCAATTTGCGTGGCGAGATTGTGGCGCTTTTGGATCTGAAGCGGCTGTTTGCTTTGCCCGTTTCTGCTGCCGATGGCAACAGTCGCATATTGGTATTGCGCTCTGTGGATCGGGAGTTGGCTGTGCTGGCTGATGCGATTATTGGTGTGCGCCATCTCTCCTTGGCCAATACTCTGAGCTCTTTGCCGACCTTGAGCGGTTGGCGACAGGATTATCTGCTGGCGATTACTGCGGATCGGCTGATTGTGTTGGATGGGGGCAAAATCGTGATGGATCCGCGCCTGGTGGTGGGGTAGCGGGGCTTGTTAACCCGGAATCAGATAGGAAAATGGCATGAACAATTTGCGGATCGGCGTGCGTCTGGGGTTAGGATTTGCGTTGGTGTTGCTGACTTTCAGTATCGGATTTTTATTGTTTCTCAATCAACTGCATGAGGTGGAGGAGCAAACCGTGCGGGTGCGTGACAGCGCCATGCCGTTGGCTTTGCTTGCCGAAGAGATGGTGGGTGATGTCCATGCCGTGCAGCAGTTTTTGACCGATGCCGCTTTGACCGGTAACCGGGAGTCGGTGAGCGATGCCCAAGGACATGGCAAAAAGATGCGGGAAGGACTCGAAAAATTTAAGAAACATTATGCCGAACGCAAAATGGCCGAAGATATTCGCCGTTTGGAGGAGTTTCAGAAGGATTTTGAAACCTTGATCCAGACCGGCAGCAAAATGGTCGATGCCTATTTGGGGGCGGGCAAAGCGGCTGGAGATGCAATCATGGTCCATTTTGATAAGCAGTCGGAGCGGGTGCGCGATAGTATTGTGCCGTTGCGTGCGGCGATGGTCAAAGAGGCCCAAGAGAGCCTGCACTATGTGGCCCGTTTGACTGGACTGTTGAGTCTGCCCTTATGGATCACCATCGGCTTGATGATAATGATCGGAGTGGGTATTGCCTGGGTGATTACCCGCAGTATTACCCGTCCGTTGGCGCAACAAATGGAGTTTGCGCGCCGTCTGACCGCCTTTGATCTGCGCCAAAAGATCGATTTGGGGCAGCGCAATGATGAGTTGGGAGAGTTGGCGCAGACCATGAACAGTATGTTGAATCTGTTGCGCGAGCAGGTCAATCAAATCCTGGCCGGATCACTCTCCTTGGCCAGTGCGGGCAGTGAACTGGCGGCTACTGCGGCTCAATTGGCTGCCAATTCGGTGGAGACCTCCACTACGGTGATGCAGGTCAGCGCCACGGTGGAGGAGGTGCGTCATACCGCCCATTTGACCAATGATCGGGCACTGGAAATGGTGCAAGAGGCGCGCACAGTGCGTGAGGTAGCCCGTTCCGGTGGCAACGCTTCGGTGCAGGCATTGACCGGCATTACCCGTATTAAAGAGGAGATGGATGCCATTGCCGGCAGCATCATCCGCCTGAGTGAACAGACCCAAAATATCGGGGAAATTGTCTCTTCGGTAAACGATATTACCGATCAATCCAACCTTTTGTCGGTCAATGCCGCCATTGAGGCTGCCAAGGCGGGAGAGGCAGGACGCGGTTTTGCCGTGGTAGCCCAGGAGGTGAAAAATCTGGCCGAACAGTCGCGCGAAGCCACAGGGCAAATCAAGGTGATTCTCAACGATATTCAAAAGGCCACCTCTACTGCAGTGTTGGCGACGGAGCGGGGCAACAAATCGGTAGACAAAGGGGTGGAATTGGGACATGTCGCCGGTTCGGCCATCTCTACCTTTGAGGCCAGCGCTGAACGCAGTGAAATGGCTGCCGAACAGATCTCTGCCTCCAGTCAACAACAGTTGGGAGGCATGGATCAATTGGTCATCGCCATGGATAACATCAAACTGGCCACTACCCAGAACAGTGGGGCAGCCCGACAGTTGGAAGATTCCATTAAATCCTTGAACGCCTTGAGCCGCGATTTACAGGCGCTGACCCAACGTTTCCAACTGTAGTGGCGGAAAGTTTCTGGCCATGAACGAACAGGAACTGCTGCGCAAACTGCGCGAAGCTTTTCGTCAGGAAGCTGGGGAGCGTTTGTCTACCATTGGCAGCGCCCTGTTGGAGTTGGAAAAGGTGGGTTTGCAAGGGGTGTCGGCAGCACTGCTGGAGGGGATTTATCGGGATGCGCACAGTCTGAAGGGGGCGGCGCGGGCAGTCAGTCTGCGGGAGATGGAAGCGGTCTGCCAGGCCATGGAGGGGGTCTTTTCCGCTCTCAAAGGGGGCAGCTTGCCTCTCTCTCCTGGGCTGTTTGATCGTCTGCATCGTGCTATCGCCTTTTTGGAAAAGGTGTTGGCACGTGATCTCAATCAGCCTTTGCCGACGGCTGCCCGCCGTGATCTGCTGGCTTTGCTTGCAGAGTTGGAGGGAGTGGTGCAGAGCGTACAAAAGGGGAGAGCCTCACAGCCCTTGGCCACGACCTCCACTCTCGAAGCCCCCTCT
>NZ_RXIU01000006.1 GCF_004217665.1 Candidatus Magnetaquicoccus inordinatus
TGAGGAAATTGGCAAATGCGCTTGCCCTGGGCACCCCGCAAGAAGTGCTTGCCGAGCCCTTGATCGGTGTGCTATAGCTGCATCTCACCTTTCCTTTATTGCGATTATCCATGACCAACTCTCCTCCCCAACGTGGCCGACCACGCGACCCCAAACGGTTCAAACGGGTCATGGAAGCGGCTACCAGGCAGTTTTGTGAACAGGGCTACGAACGTACCAGTATCGATTCGGTCGCCCAGGAGGCTGCTGTTTCTAAAGTCACCATCTACAGCTATTTTTCCACCAAAGAACAGCTCTTCGAGGCGGTGGTCGGCAGCTATTCCGATCAGGTCTTCGCCAACCTTCCCCCCGAACTCCTTGACCCCCAACAACCAGAACGGGCTTTAACCCATATCGGTGAACAATTCCTGCACCTGATCTTTTCCGAAGAGGCTATCGGGATCTTTCGCGCCCTGATTGGCAGCGCCACGCAACAGAATACCGCCTGCCAACTCTTCTTTCGTCGTGGTCCAGAAGATATCATGCGCCAGGTTGCCCAATATATGCACGCCGCCCAACAAGCCAACTCCCTCACCATCAACGATCCCCTTACCGCCGCCGACCATTTTCTCTCCCTGCTTATGGGGCGCGCCCATCTTCTGGCCCTCTTCGGCCTCGCCTCTCCTACCCCGGAACAAAAACAGACCATCCTGCAACAGAGCCTCTCCCTCTTCCTCAACGCCTGCCGCAAAACTTCTCTCCCCTCCTAAAAATGCTCTTGACGCGGGCAAAAGATTCTGCCAGCATATATTGTACCATACGGTACAGTATATAAAATGGAGCCGCATATGCTGCCAGCACATCTCCTGCACGCTCTCCTACTCGGCACGGTTCTCCTGCTCAATGGCTGCAGCGGCAGCTCTCACCTGCTGCCCGCACTGCCAACCAGCAACCAGTTTCGTCACGCTCCAGAAGATCCCTCCTTGACTGCTGCTGCCAGCGAGTGGTGGCAGCTCTTTGCCGATCCACGCCTGGTTCAACTGCTGCAACGGACTGCTACCGCCAACTCCGACGTGCGTATCGCCGTGCAACGGCTCCGACAGGCTCGGCAAGGGGTCATAGCCAACAGTGCCGCTCTGTGGCCGGCACTGGATCTCCACGCCGCCCACTCCGATGCCCGCACGGGCCTGCCCAACAGCATCAAACAGGGGGGGATGCCGGATCTGCAGCGCCAACAGATTGCTCTCTCTGCCCAATGGGAGCTCGATCTTTTTGGAGGCAGGCAAGCAGCAGTACAGGCCGCCGAAGAGGATGAGGCTGCTGCCCGCTATGGCGTCGCCGGAGCACAACTGCTGGCCATCAGTGAAACAGCCCGTCACTATCTGCGCTGGCATGCCCTGCAAGAGCGTCTGCAACTGCTGCAACAGTTGCTGGCCAACCAACAAGAGCAGCGGGATCGTTTGCACAGCCAACTGCGCGAAGGTTTGGTAAGCGAAAGGGAATTCCAACTTGCCGAAGCAGAATTGAGTAATCTTGCCGCCTTGCTGCCTGCCCTGCACAGCCAGGCAGCACTCAGCGAACAGCGTATGGCCCTGCTCAGCGGCAGCGACCCCTCTGTGCCACTTCCGGAAATAGAATACAGCCCCCCGTTCCCACTGCAGCAACTCCCGGAATTTTCCCCCGGACAACCGGCTGCCCTGCTGCAACGACGGCCCGATCTGCTGGCGGCAGAACGGGAGCTGGCGGCCGCCTCTGCCCGATGGCAAGAGGCACGCTCCCAAATCTTTCCAAAAATTTTGTTGAGCGCCCTTTTTGGGCGACAAGCCCTGACCATCAACCACACTCTGCAACCGGCCACCTCCCCCTTCTCCACTGTTGCCGCCAGCTTTACCCTGCCTCTGCTGCATGCCGGTGCCATCCAGGCCAATAGCGAAGCCCACAGCGCCCGCGAACAAGAGCTCTGGCTGGAATATGAAAAAAAGCTGCATCAGGCCATTGAAGAGGTAGAAAATCTGCTCCTGGCGCTCCGGAATAACAAACAGAGCGTGCAACACTATCAAGCCACACTGCAGGCCAGACAACAGGTGCAAGAGCGTGCGGCCTCACTGTTGCGCGAAGGGCAAAGCGGATTGCTCCCCTATCTGGAAGCACAACGCGGCCTGCTCAATGCCGCTTTGAATATGAATGAAAGCAAGATGCAGCAGGCCATGCTGACTGTACAACTCTTTACCGCTTTAGGTGGGGGTTGGCAAAACTTGCCACAACCCCACGATATGGCTTCGACATCACAGGAATTGCAACCATGAATCACCCATACTCTGTGCTTGCCTTGCTGCTTGCCCTCTCTCTGCTTCCTGCATGCAAAGAAGAGAAGGCTGTGCGACAACAAAACAAAATGGTGCAAGTGGTGACGGTGCATCCCACCCCATTACACACAAAAAAGAGTACACTCGGAACTGTGCGCGCCCGCTACGAAAGTGAACTCTCCTTTCGTACCGATGGCAAAATTGTTGCCCGCCTGGTGGAGGTCGGTGACCACGTGCAGGCTGGGCAGATTTTGGCCCGTCTGGATCCCTCTGATCATGAATTGGCTCTGCAAGCGGCAGAAGATCAACTGCGTGTCGCCCAGATCGATGCCAAACAGGCCTCCGTCGATGAGGCGCGTCTACAACGCTTATTGCGTGATCGTTCGGTGGCCGATGCCGACCACGAACGGCAAAAAGCCAAAGCCGCTGCTGCCGCCGCCCAACAGGCACAAGCCAAACGGCAACGCGATTTGGCCGACCATCAACATGCCTATACCACCCTGACCGCCCATCGAGCAGGCATCATAACCTCTGTGCGCTTTGAAAGTGGGCAAATGGTCAACGAAGGTCAGCCCATAGTGACGTTAGCCAGCCCGGATGAATGGGAGATGGTTGTCGATCTGCCAGAGAGTGTGGTCGCCCAGAACAAGCCACTGCAGGCGGTCGCCCGCTTCTGGGTAAACTCTCTACCGGAAACACCCCTGGTTCTGCGCGAACTGGCGGCACAAGCTGCTCCCACTTCTGGAACCTTTCGCAGCCGCTTCCGCATGCCACAAGAGGCGGCATTGCGTCAAGCAGGATTACGCCTTGGCATGAGTGCAACTGTCCATCTGGAGAGCCAGGATGGCCCCCTGGCCAGCCCACTGCCAGCCAGCGCCCTGCTGAAAAACAGTGCTGCCCCCTTTGTCTGGATCGTGGTCAACGGCTCGCAACTGCAACAGCGTCCGGTTACTCTGCTCCGTCAGGAAAACGATTCTGTCTGGCTCGATGGCTTACAGGAAGGTGAGCAGGTGGTGGTAACCGGCGGCTTCAAATTGGACGCTGCCCTGCCGGTACAAGCGATTAACAGCGACCCGTCGCGGCTGACGCAGAGGAGTGTCAGCCCATGAACCGCTTCAATCTTTCCCATTGGGCGGTGACCCATCCCGCTGTACTGCTCTATTTGCTGCTGACCACACTCCTGGCTGGTTTGCTCTCCTATCTGCAGTTGGGGCGCTCGGAAGATCCTCTGTTTAATGTACCGATGATGACTGCCCAAGTGATCTGGCCAGGGGCCAGCGCCCGCGAGGTCCAGGATCATCTGCTCAACCGCATGGAAAAACCTCTACAAGAGTTGGAAGGTTTTGATTTTGTGCGCACCTTTGCCCGCCAGGGCCATGGCGCACTGACCCTGCGCCTGAAAGGTCGCCTCAGCAAACAGGAGTTTGAATCTTCATGGTACCAGGCCAGAAAAAAGATCGGCGATATTCGCCACCAATTTCCAGAAGGGGTGCAGGGACCGTTCTACAACGATGAATATAATGATGTCTATATGGCTCTCTTGGCCCTGCACGGAGAAGGATACTCCCCGGCACAACTGCTGGAACAGGCAGAGCTGCTCAAAAAAGAGCTGCAAACGCTCCCCACCATCAGCAAGGTGGATATTCTGGGCAAACAGGCTGAAAAAATCCATATCGACATCTCCAGCCGCCGCCTCGCCGCTTTGGGTATCTCCCCCTTCAGCCTGATGGATACTCTTTCCCAACAAAATCAACTCAAACCGGCTGGCATGCTGGATACGAATGATGACCGCATCTTTACCCGGGTCAGCGGCAGTCTGCACACTCTGCAGGATGTGGCCGAACTGCCCATTGCTGTCGGCGGAGGCCTGCTGCCACTGGCTGAAATCGCCTCTATCTCTTCCGGGTATCAGGATCCCCCCAACTATGTGATTCGCCATAACGGCCAACAGGTGCTGACCATCGGTGTCACCATGCACAATCGCGCCAATATTCTGCGTGCAGGGACGCAACTGGATGCACTCCTTGATCGTTATCGCCCCACACTTGCCACCGGCTTGACCCTGGAAAAATATGCTGATCAACCAACTGTGGTCGCTGAATCGGTCTGGGAGTTTGAAAAATCTTTCCTGGAGGCATTGGCTATTGTCTTGGCTGTCTCCTTCTATGCCCTGGGACGCCATGCCGGAATTGTCGTGGCTGCCTCAATCCCCTTGGTACTTGGTCTGGTCTTGATCGTCATGAAGGCCGCCGGCTGGAATCTGGATCGTATCTCCCTCGGCTCCTTGATCATCGCCCTCGGCCTGCTGGTCGATGATGCCATTATTGCCGTGGAGATGATGGTGGTCAAAATTGAACAGGGATGGGATCGTCTGCAGGCCGCCTCCTTCGCCTATCAATCCACCGCCTTCCCCATGCTGACCGGTACCCTGGTCACCATCGCCGGTTTTATGCCGGTCGGTTTTGCCCAATCCATCGCTGGCGAATATGCCGGAGGCATCTTTTGGATCGTCGGTATCGCTCTGCTGGCCTCCTGGTTGGTGGCCGTACTCTTCACACCCTTTCTGGGCGTGCGCCTGCTGCCCGCCAGTACGCAGCAGGCAGAGACTATCGATCTGTATGCCTCCCCCCTCTATCAACGCCTGCGCCAACTGATTATTTTGGCGGTGCGCCATCGTACACTCACCCTTGCTTGCACCCTCCTGCTTTTTATCGCTGCCGCTTTTGGCATCACCTTTGTACAACAACAGTTTTTTCCTACCGCCTCCCGCCCCGAATTGTTGATTGAACTGCGTCTGCGTGAAGGGGCCTCTTTTAGCGCCCTCACAGAGCAGGTCAGGCAAATGGAAAAACTGCTGGGTCAGGAAAAAGATGTCCCCTATTTTACCGCCTACCTGGGTGCAGGTTCACCGCGCTTTTATATGTCTCTGGAACCGGAACTGCCCAACCCAGGCTATGCACAATTTGTGGTGATGACCAGCGGCAGCGACGCCCGAGAAGCCTTGCGCCAGCGTCTGCTCACCCTCTTTGCCCAGGATGAGGCTTTTCCCAAAATACGTGCGCGGGTATTGCGTCTGGAATTTGGACCACCAGTCGGCTTTCCGGTGCAGTTTCGTATTATTGGCCCAGACAGCAACATGGTACGTGAAATTGCCTACCAGGTCCGCGACAAGGTCCGCCAATCGCCTTTGGTTCGCGATACCCAACTGGATTGGAACGAGCAGGTGCGTATCCAACGCATCCAGATCGATCAACAACGGGCACGTCTATTGGGAATAAGCAGCAGCGATGTGGCCAACCTGATGCAAGCCATCCAAAATGGCCTACCCATCAGCCAAATTCGCCGTGGTGAAGAGCTGATTGATCTGGTTTTACGCAGCGACAGCGCCGAACGGGCAAATGGCGCCCAACTGCTGGACACACCTCTGCTGCTCCGCTCCGGGGAGAGCATCACCTTGGGACAATTTGCCCAGTTGCAGAACGATTTTGAAGAACCGGTCCTCTGGCGACGCAACCGCAACATGGCCATCACGGTACGCAGCGACCTGGTCGATGGTGTCCAGGGCCCCTATGCCACCGAAAGCATCTGGCCCTCCCTGGAATCGATTCGTGCCTCTCTTCCCCCCGGCTACCGCATCGAAACAGGAGGAGCCATAGAAGAGAGCGAAAAGGCCAATCAGGCATTGATGGCGGTATTTCCGCTCATGTTTTTGGTCATGCTGACCATTCTGATGGCGCAATTGCACAGTTTTCCCCTGATGTGGATGGTCTTCATGACCGCCCCATTGGGGTTGATCGGTGTGGTACCGGCGTTATTGCTGTTTAATGCCCCCTTTGGCTTTGTGGCCTTGCTGGGGGTTATTGCCCTCGGCGGCATGATCATGCGCAACTCGGTGATCCTGGCCGATCAAATTGAACAGGAGATTCAAGCCGGCTCCTCTGCTTGGTCAGCCATTATCGAAGCCACTGTGCGCCGTTCCCGTCCGGTCCTGCTCACCGCTGCAGCCGCCATTTTGGCCATGATTCCCCTTTCGCGCAGTATCTTTTGGGGACCAATGGCTATCGCCATCATGGGCGGATTGGTCATCGCCACTCTGTTGACTCTGGCATTTCTCCCGGCCCTTTATGCCACCTGGTTTGCTGTCCATGAAGAGCAAACAACGGCACACCAGGGCCAGAAGGCTTGATCAAACTGAGCGCGATGATTATCCTGGGGCAATTTTTGCGACAACCTGCAACCCTGTTTGAGGAAAAATGCCATGTCCACGCTGATTGATCTGCTGCGCCACGGAGAACCAGAGGGGGGACCGATGTATCGTGGTTCATTGGATGATCCGCTCAGCAGCACCGGCTGGCAGCAGATGGAGAAGGCTATCCAGAATCATCCCACTTGGCAGGCAATTTATACCTCGCCTTTGCAGCGTTGTGCCCATTTTGCTGAAGCTCTGGCCAAACGCCTCTCGTTGCCTTTGATCCGCGAAGAGAGGTTTCGTGAGATGCACTTTGGCGACTGGGAAGGCAAAACCAGCACCTTCCTTCTGGAACAGGATGGACAGCGTCTCACCAGCTTCTGGCGGGATCCACTGCAGAATACGCCACCCAACGGTGAACCGTTGCAGCAGTTTCAGCAACGTGTTCTGGGCGGATGGGAAGATATGCTCGCCCAACATCCCGATCAATCCCTGCTGCTGGTCGCCCACAGTGGGGTCATTCGCATGCTTTTGGGTGCCATCGTCCTCAATATGCCCTTGAACAACCTCTCCCGCATCGTCGTGGACTATGCGGGTTTAAGTCGCGTAAGGGTCGATCATGTTGGCGGCGCACCCCTGCCACGCCTGCTGTTCCACGCAGCCCCTTATCCCACCTGAAACACAAACCACAGCGTCACCCACAAGCGCCACAAGCATCCTGATCAGGCACAACTGCGGCAGTGGTTGACCTCCACCAAGATATGGTCCAAACCGGCTATATCTTTGAGAAGCACCTTATATTCATCCGCAGAGCGCAGTTGATGGGTAACCAAAGAGACGATACAAGCATGGCTGAGCGGGCCCACCCGCCAGACATGCAGATCGGTGATCTCACAGTCTCCCCCCGCACGTAAACACTCTGCCACATGATCCCGTAATGGTTGATTGTCTTCCGCATCCAGTAGGGTTTTGGCACTGTTGCGAATCAAGCCATAGGCCCAAACCGCAATCACTACCGACCCTACCACTCCCATCAGCGGATCCATCCATACCCAACCAAGAGTCATCCCACAAATCAAGGCCACTATCGCCGTCAACGAGGTCAAAGCATCCGCCAAAACATGCAGATAGGCTCCACGTAAATTGTGATCCTGATGCTCCAATTGATAAACAGCAGCGGTTTCTCCCTGCCCCATTGGCTTTGCAGAATCCTCCTGGTGGTCGTGATGCTCATCATGGGCGTGATGGTCATCATGGGCGTGGTGAGCATCATGGTCGTGATGGTCATCATGGGCATGGTGAGTATCATGGTCGTGGTGAGCATGATGGGCATGGTGCTCGTGATGATCGTGCGCATGCCCATGTGCGTGACCATGGCCATGGTCATGGGCTCCCCCCAACAACCAAGCACACAACAGATTCACCACCAATCCAGTTACCGCAACCAGCAAGGCGGTCGAAAACTCCACCGGGATAGGGGCAACCAAACGCTGCAACGATTCGATAGCCATCAACAAGGAGACAATACTTAACGCAATAGCGCTGGCAAATCCTCCCAGAGGACCAGCCTTGCCAGAACCAAAGGTAAAGCGGGGATTGCTGGCATGACGGCGAGCAAATACATAGGTAAAAGCGGTCAATCCCAGAGCGGCAGCGTGGGTTCCCATATGCCAGCCATCTGCCGTCAAGGCCATAGAGCCGGTTGTATAGCCCACAATCAACTCCACCACCATGGTCACCAAGGTAATGGCGATGACCCAATAGGTCCGCCGTTCGGCAGCTTGTTGTTCTCCCAGACCAAAATGGTGTTGATGTTGCCACAAGGCATGCGCGTGTTGCATCGGACACTCCCTTTTTGCAAAAGTGTGACAAAGAGAGCTGTCCGTTTACACCCTATAGTTGCTACAGGGTCAAGGAATCTTACACAAAACTGAAAAAAAATGGCAATGAGATGTAAATACACCACCCTCCCAAGCTGAGGAGTACCAGGGAGTGGCTCTCCCTGGTCCCCAAACCGCTTATCAAAGCAGAGTATTCATTCAACAGAGCATTATGAATGACACCAGGAGAGCGCACCTCCTTGTTTCAAAGCTCAAACTCAGCTCTGCAACATCTGCATCCAAAGAAAATGTCCTGCTCAGCAGAATGGCTACTCGCTTACTGGTGTTTTCACGCGAGGTTTTGGACGTTCCATTAAATGCTTCATGCGCTTGGACTGAGACTGGGCAGCTATCTGCTCCAGTTTTAGTTTTGCTTTGTGCATTTGTGCATCAGATCTACCTGTTTTTACTGGTTCTGCCACACTTATTCTCCCTCCATGAAAGTCCATTCCAGAATATTAATGCCAAAAAACACACAAAACGGCGTTATTGTTGCGGTTGAGCCACTCTTGGCCGCGGTTTGTTGATCATCTGTTTTACTTTGGCCGTCTGCAAGCGCGCCTCTGCTTGATCTTTGCGCGCCTCAGCGCGTTCTGAGGCTGCTTTCAGAACATTTTTGATTCTTGTCAACGGTACCGGCTTTGCCATCTGTTTCTCCTTCAGAAATATGAGAAGTGATTCATAAGCCGGGTCGTTGCATCACGCAACGACCCGGCGCGCTAACTCTAAGAAAAACAACGAATAAAGCGGATCATACCTGCATTATGACCATTGCTCCACAGTACCATCGGCATGTGTGGTTGTTCCTGTACCATCAGCCTGCCATGAATAGCTGGTTCCATCGGCCGCAGTGAAAATACCGGAACCATCGGCGTTATAAACACCGATAGAGCCATCTGCACCATTGTAGGTTCCAGAACCATCAGCATTCCAACTACCAGAAGATCCATCTGCTCCTGTCCAGGTGCCATTCCCCTCTGCATCCCAGGAACTGCTCGAACCATCGGCACCGTTAGAATAACCGGAACCATCGGCATTGAGCACACTGGAACTGCCATCCGCTCCATACCATTCATAGGAACCATCGGCTCCCACCGTCTCCACAGATCCATCTGCATAGGTGGTGGTACATGAACCATCCTCGGCATAAGCATAGCTGTTGCCATCACTATCTGTGCTGAAGCTGGTACCATCCTCATTAAACTGGTCTGTTGTCCCATCTGCATTGGTAAAGCTGCCGGTTTCGCAACTTTCCTGATCGCACGTACCACCATCAGCATCGGTATAGTTCCAGTTGCCTTGCCCATCCCAGGCACTGGTAGAACCATCCGCATAGGTCATACTGCCTGATCCATCCGCATTAAATACACCATTGGTGCCGTCAACACTGCTCCAACTTCCTGATCCATCGGCATTCCAGGTGCTGGTGTTGCCTTGGGCATCACTCCAACTTCCTGAACCATCGGCATTCCAAGTGCTGGTTGAGCCATCAGCATAGGTCATGGAACCGTTCCCTTGGCCATCCCAAGTCGAGGAACTACCATCGGCATAACTGGTCGACCCAGAACCATCCGCATTCCATGTACTGGAGTTGCCACTCGCATCATGGAATGATCCCGATCCATCGGCATTGTACACTGTGGAAGTACCATCCGCGCCATGATAGCTGTACGATCCATCAGCTCCCCATGCAGCCGAATTGCCTTCCGCATCTGTCCAGGATCCTGAGCCATCGGCACCCCATGTAGACTGCGCACCATCCGCTCCAGCCCATGTCGCATTACCCTCTGCATCCCAGCCATAGGATGAACCATCGGCATAGCTGCTGGAACCAGAACCGTCCGCATTCCAGACACTAGAGTTGCCTTGCCCATCATTCCAGCTACCTGAGCCATCCGGCGACACAGTATAGGAACCTCCATCTGCACCTTGCCACTGATATGTTCCGTCAGCAGCAACCGTCTCTACTGAACCATCTGCATAGGTGGTAGCGGTAGAACCATCGGCGTTGTAGGTATATGTGTTTCCATTTTCATCGGTATGGCTAGATGATCCATCCTCATTGACAGTGTCAACACTTCCATCGGGCTGCGGATATTGACCAGGCTCTTCATAGGAACCAACCGGTTCTTGCTCTGCATCGGGATTGGCTGGATCTGTATAGGTGTACTCACCTTCACTGTTCCACTCTTCCACCACCCCATTGGGATAGGTGATAGAACCGGAGCCATCTTCCCCATCAAAAGTACCTGACTGGCCAGTTTCGGCATCCTGCCACTGTCCCTCTCCTTCTCCATCCCAAGAAGCAGAAAATTTGCCATCCGAGAATGAACCAGAATCATCGTCACCCTGAGTCCAGGTCACCTCACCATCCGTTCCCCCGCTGTTGCCAGCATCATCATACCAGCCTGACTCATCCTTGCCGTCACTCCAACCGCCACCACCCTCTCCATCACCATAGTCAGTGGAACCATCGGAGTTGAATTGACCCCAGGAACCATCATCCGCTGTCCAGCCTCCATTACCCTCGCCATCCTCCCAACCCGTGTTGCCCTTACCATCATCATAGGTTGTGGATCCATCCTGTTCATAGGTTGCCGTTTCACCGTCACTGCCTTCATAGGAATAGTTGCCTTGGGCATCCCAGCTCTCTTTATCCCCATCGGCACTCTCAATGCTTCCGGAACCATCTGGTTTGTAAGAGTATTCATTACCCTCCGGATCGGTATGACTGCTGGAACCATCGGGATTGAATTGATCGGTGGAACCATCCGCATTGGTAAACTCACCTTTTTCATAATCCTCTGGTGAATAATTCTCACCATCAACTGTATAGGTGACCTCTGCCCCGCTCCATGACTCAACAGATCCATCGGCATGGGTAATACTGCCGGAACCATCGGCACTCCAGGTTCCAGATGATCCATCGGCATTGCTCCATGAACCATTACCTTGCTCATCCCAAGAAGATGAGTTGCCTTCTGCATCATGCCAACTACCAGAACCATCGGCATTCCAATTGCCTTGTGAACCATCTGCCATCGTATACCCACCGGATCCATCCGCATTGTGATAACCGGATGATCCATCCTCAGTTGACCAATGACCAGAGCCATCGGCGTTCCAGCTTCCCGAGTTGCCCTGACCATCATTCCAGGATGAAGAACCATCAGCACTCCATGAATATGTGGATCCGTCTGCTCCATTGTAGGTACCATTGCCTTGCCCATCCCACGACGAGGAGGAACCATCGGCAAAATTGCTGGAACCCGATCCATCAGCATTCCAGACTGAGGAGTTGCCTTGATCATCTGACCAAGAACCTGAGCCATCTGGATTATTTGTATACTGCGTCTCCGAAACAGAATCGCTCTCGACAGAAGGAGGCACCTCTCCATCCATCGGAGGCTTGCCGTCTCCATCCATCGGTGACTGACCGTCTCCATCCATCGGAGGCTTCTCCTCGCCTTCCATAGGTGGCTTGCCATCCCCATCCATCGGAGGCTTGCCATCTCCATCCATCGGTGGTTGGCCTTCTCCATCCATCGGAGGCTTACCATCTCCATCCATCGGTGGTTGGCCTTCTCCATCCATCGGTGGCTTCTCCTCGCCTTCCATCGGTGGCTGGCCTTCCCCATCCATCGGAGGTTTCTCCTCGCCTTCCATCGGTGGCTTGCCGTCTCCATCCATCGGTGGTTGGCCTTCTCCATCCATCGGAGGTTTCTCCTCGCCTTCCATCGGTGGCTGGCCGTCTCCATCCATCGGAGGTTTCTCCTCGCCTTCCATCGGTGGCTGGCCGTCTCCATCCATCGGTGGCTGGCCGTCTCCATCCATCGGTGGCTGGCCGTCTCCATCCATCGGCGGCTTCTCCTCGCCTTCCACCTGTGGCTGGCCTTCTCCATCCATCGGAGGCGGTGGCGCGTCACCATCTACCGGAGGTGGCGGTGCTGTCATATCTCCAGCAGGTGGTGGGGGAGGAGGCGCATCTCCATCAACAGGTGGAGGCGGTGGAATATCGGAAAATTCATCTGCTGGTGGCGGTGGAATATCGGAAAACTCATCAGCCGGAGGGGGAATATAAGCCTCCTCGCCAATTGGTTGCACATCGACAGGCTCTCCTCCCTCATACGGCAGGGGGGTATCCATCCCCTCAGGAGGTGGGGGCAACTCCTCACCAGTTTCCATCGGCGGCATATCTACACCCTCGCCGACTGGAGGCGGCGGCACACCGAGATCTTGGCCAGAAGAGCTACCCAAATCTTCTCCCGCTACCGGAATATCAGCAGCCACTGAGGCCAAATCACCACCAATCATGGCCGGGGCAATACGATCTTCCAATTGCTCCACTTTACCAGAAACAACTTTTTTCTTATCTTTGTCTTTAGACACAACTAATCTCCTTATATGCTAAGATATTATGCAAGAAATAACATGAGCAATGGAAATTGTTCACCAATCAGGGAAAATTGCACGTGAAAAAAACCAGCATACCGGCCTCCAAAGCTGATAGCAGCACGCAAGCAATGATTAATTTTCTAGACAGCAGAGAGAGAAAGCGAATGCAGCGAACCCCTACGCTTCGATGCACCGCATGAACGGCGGGAAATTAGCGGTAGGAAGATGAATAAAAGGTCAACACGATGTTTTGCCCCCTCAGACAAAAAAGACGATAGAGTACTGCTACCCATCAAACTACAGGTAGTAAGTATAGCACACACAAAGATGTTCTTTGCAATAAAAAAACACTCTTCGCAATAAATTTTTCATGATCCATTGAGAAACAACACTCCCACACCACTCTCCACCACACGGACAATGCGGCAAGCCATGGTTAAGCGTTCACCGTGCAACTCTTCTACCATATAGCCGTTTGCACCTGCCAAAGAGGAATCCACTTGCCCAATGTCCATAGCCATGAAAAAACCGGTTGCATTCAAGTTGGTTGCCTGTCCAGAAACAACTCTGCCATCATCCAGATGCAGAACCACATCCTTGTCATAGGGTACACGGATCATCCGTACCCGACGCACCGCAGAGTCATCCGTTTCCTTTTCAATCTCACTCATATGTCCTCTCCAAATCTTCTGGTCCTTTGCCTGCTGCCAAATCCAAAGCAGCCATGGCTGTCAGATATGCGGCCAATGCCGAGGTATAGGTATTACGGGTAGTTGTCAAGAGATCCAGGGCATTAAGCACATCGGTGGCTGTACCCAACTGCTCGCGATAACGCAACTGATTGACACGATAGTTTTCCTCGGCTTGCTGCAGAGATTTTTTGACCACTTCCAAACGTAGAGCCGATTCTTGCGCCGTCAAAAATGCCTTGCGTGTCTCCAGTAGCACAGTCTGCAATAGATCATCGTAAGTAATGCGATTTTTGTTGGTTGTGGCCTTGGCGGCAGAAACCTCTTGAGCCGTCTGCCCCCAGTTCCAGGCTGTCCAGTTCATCGTCAATAATGCTGTGGTTTTACTGTCTCGATCACGATAATCTGCCTCCTGTGCATTCCAGTTATAGGCAAGAGAAAAATCCATCGTCGGAGAGGTGGCTGCTGCTGTACTCTTTTCAGTCAATTCACCCACTTCCACATCCAATTTAGCTTTTTCCAAATCTTTTCTGTGTATTTTGGCATGCGCATAGGCATCTTCGAGTGTCCACGGCAGCTTTTCCCATGCCAGCTCACCATTGGTTTCCAGAGAATGGTTCAAAGAGCGACGCATCAACCGATTCAACTCAGAACGGGCCAACTCTACCTGATTTTGCGCAGTAATCAGAGCTTGCTCACCTTGGGCAACCCGCACATTGGCCTGTAACACCTCATTGCGCCACATTCGCCCCTCCCGAAAAAATGAACGAGCATTGTTTTCCAGTTGACGCAGTCTGACTAAGGTATCCTCAGCCTCTTTCAACAACAGCTTTTTTTCCAATAAAGAGTACCAAGCTGTTTTTACATCCTTGATCAAAGTACGAGCGGTATGCAACAGATCCAAACGCGCTTGCGTCTCCTGCAATTCTGCTGATTTCCAATTATTCCACAGCGCTCCACCTTTATAAATAGGCTGGGTCATGGTGACGGTGGTATCATAAGTGATACCATCCGTGCCCCCGGTATTGCGCATAATGTCAGATCGTTTACTGATCAAGCTCATTGTGGGCAGCATTTTTCGGAAGGAAGCAGATGCGGTTAACTGCTTGTTCTGCAATTGCAACTCTTTTGAAACCAAACCCAGATTGTCACGCAAAGCAATCGCCAAAATCTCCTCCAGTGTCATGGCATCTTGATTGGCCATTCCACGCATCGCAGATCCCTCACCCTTTGCTGCAACAGGGATCGCTTGTTGTACACTCTGCCTTTCCGATGCAGAACTCTCCGAAACCTCATCCGTCAATAAAGCCTGCATATTTTCTGCAATAATACTATCTGCCCCAGATTCATGTAGCGCATTTGCATAGAGTGATGTGCTCTGCCATGCAGCCAACAGCATGACACTGCACCAGCCAATAACCGATTTCATGGTTTTCCTCCTGGCTGACTCACCTTCCATCGTTCCAAGGTCACATAACGCCCGGTCATCAATTGGCCAGGATTAGGGATAATCCGCCACATCACCCGACGCAAGCCACTGGCCGCATCTACCAGAGGCAAAATAGTCCGCGCCTTGGCTGTACCAACCCGCTGACCTTCAAGCAAAACTGCGGTCTCCATACCAACCTGCAATCCAGAGAGTGAGTCAGGAGGTACATCCATACTGACTTCCAATTGGCTCATATCCACCAATTCCAAAACCGGGGCTCCCGCTCCGATCCACTCTCCCAAATGTGCTGTCACCTTGGCCACTACTCCATCAAACGGAGCCAACATTTTAGTCCCTTCCACAGCCAAACGGGCAGCCTCCCTTTCGGCCTTTCCCTGATCAACACCTATCCGTCCCTGAATGATCGCAAACTCGCCCTCTTTCAACGCCATATCAGCCAACACATTTTCCGCATACAAACGCTTGTTCTTTTCCTGTGCATGGACCGCTTGTTGCAATTTTAGCTGTGCATTGGCAAGTGCAGCATCGGCCTTCGCCAACTGTTGCAGTACAACTGCATCGTCAATGCGAGCCAACAGCATACCTTTTTTTACCTCCGCACCCTCCAATGGTATGGAGACAACCACACCCGACTGGGTAAAACCCAGTTTGGATTGACTGACCGGCAATACCACCCCCCGTAAATGGATAGTCGCATCACCATTTTCTGCCGCTCTCGCACTGACTGTTGACCCAAACAACATGATACCTGCCAAGGCCATGAATACTACCCGCTGCGTGCATCGCCTCTGTTGTAATGGTCTATCCATTAACCTCACCCCTCCTGTTTGAGTGCACACTAAAACTCCCTATCTGGATGACACGCATGAAAATCAAATCCATAAATCTGTGCGAAATGTTGTCCGCAAAGGACGCAAAAGATGTGCCCATAATGGCGCCGACTCCCCTTCAATCTTGACACTTCCTGTCGTATCCAACAGTGGAGGAGTCACGCCTTCTGGAATGATCATATCGATACGTACCTGGAAAAGACGATTGGGACCATCTTTTTTGGTCACCGGGGTAATACTCTGTACCAGTCCAGAAAAGATTCTTTCTGGAGATCCACTCAAACGAATACGCGCGGGATCACCCTCACGCACCACGGAAAGATCCGACTGGGCGAGCAAGACATTGATCCGTCTTTGCCGCAACGGCACAAGACTTATCACTGTTTCGCCTCGAGCAACATAACGACCACGCATTACCTGTGGTGGTGGTGCTTCCACTTGCCACTCGCCTGGTGGTATCAAAACCGACATCTGACCCCTGCGCCCCTGCAATCCCGATAGCTGCTCCTGCATTTTGTTGATTTGAAGGGCCACCTGCAACAGTTTGGCCCGATCACTCTGCACCAAAGCGCTATTGCGCTTGATCTCCATCCCTTCCAACTGGGCTTGGGTCCGGCCCATTTCCAACTCCAACTCAGGAGAAACCACAGTAAACAGACTCTCCCCCGCCTTGCCGATCAACAAACGATTCTCCTGGTAGGCAATCTGCTCAATAAAACCACTCTCTGGAGCATGCACAGCCACTATATCGGCGTCCACCATACCAGTAGTCAACACCAGAATACGTGGCTGCCAAGCAAACAAAGCCCATACCAGCAACAGGCCAAAAACAGACGAATATACACGCCGTTGCGGGGTGGAAAACATTTTTGTCATGATCCACTCCTTCAAGGTTGCCACCCAACTTCCAGTCATCAATTTTGCCAACTTAAAAACAAGCAACAAAAAAATCAGAATGCCCCAGAAACCATAGATATCAGCAACAGCACCATATCCCAATAGAGCCAAACCACCCAACATGATGGTCAGATACACGACAATCAACAATCCATAATAAAAATAGATCTTCTTCTCCCGATGATCCACGTCAAAGGGTGGTGGCACATCCAAATGCAACAGATGTTTCTTCAAGGAGAAAGAAAACCAGTCGATGGCATTTTGCCGCAGATTGGGTATTTCCAAATGATCGCTCAGTATATAATAACCATCAAACTTCATAAGCGGATTCAAGTTCAGAAACAGAGAGGAAGCGGTGGCAACAGTTACCAGAATGAATGAAATCCGTCCTATAAAAGAGTCCACATCGGTCATGGTCCAAATAAAGACGGCAAAGGCACACAAAATCAGTTCCACCCAAACCCCAGCCAATGCCACATACAATTTATGACGATTATTCTCAAACAACCAAGCATCGTTGACATTGGCATATAAACAGGGTTGAAAGGCCAACAACAGCACACCCATGTCATCCACGTCACCACCAAAATGACGACATGTTAAACCGTGGCCCATTTCATGAACCGCAATGGCACTGAGAATGATCAACCACACGGTCAGCGCATTCTCTCCACTTTGCTGCGAAAAGAAAAACACCCTCTCAAAATCGGCAGTAAAACGATCCCACTGTAGCAAAACCACAGCAACTGCTACTGCTATCAACACTATCGAAGCATACACACCTTGCGGCGTCCACAACCAACGCAGATAGGGAAGCACCCGGTCCAGAGTGAGGCTGGGATCATGCAAATGAAAGCGCATATTCAATAAAGATCCCTTGGCCTGCAAAAAACGTCCTTTTCTCTGGGCCCGCAATTTTTCTAAAAAGGCTGCTTTCTCCTCCTCTTGTGTGCGCTGTAACAGTTGGAAATCCTTTGCCGAACGAATTAAATCCAGCAAAGCCTCCTTGTCATACGCATACTCTTCGCTGGCCTCATCAAACGCCTCCAACAAAGCATCCAGATCCTTTTGACCATCAAACAGGGTCAACATCAGATAT
Source organism: Candidatus Magnetaquicoccus inordinatus (assembly GCF_004217665.1). Lineage (GTDB taxonomy): Bacteria > Pseudomonadota > Magnetococcia > Magnetococcales > Magnetaquicoccaceae > Magnetaquicoccus > Magnetaquicoccus inordinatus. The sequence continues at coordinate 17,715 of NZ_RXIU01000006.1, forward strand.
TGCGCTTCACTGAAACGGTAATATGCCTGTTTGTCGGGCTCTTTAATTACATATGTAATTTCATTCCGCTGAACCAAACGGCGAATTTTTAATACATCACGCAAAGGGGCTGGAGCTGCCATGCTTAACTCCTGGCAATCCAGAAAGACCAAAGATTAACTACCCTTCGCCAAAAGCGCGTCATGACCGATACCTCAGGAGTGCTGATAGATGCTCGACCTGTCATGCCAGGCAACAAAGGCACATCCTTCTCCAATACCCGCACCTCAGCAATAAACCCCTCTGCTTGCGTTTTGTCGGTCACCCCTTTTTCCAAAGCCTCGGTCGGAACAGTATAGGCACGACCCACATGGAGCACTTCACCACGAAATCCTTGTCCAGGACGGGATTTCAAAACACCATGAACGGATTGTCCGCTACGCACATCGCTCACATCCTCTTCAGGAAGCTGGATCACCACAGTAAAATTATCGGGATTGGCAATGCGCAAGATTTCATTGCCCAATCCCAGTTCACGACCAACCAGTTCTTCAGTACGTGCGGTGAGAATAACGCCCGAGAGAGGGGCGCGAATCTCCACCTGTTCCATATCCAATTTTGCTTGTTCCCATGCTGCCTTGGCAGCCAAACGGTCGATGAGCGCCCGACTCAGAGCCGATGCATCTGAAGCAGCCTTGGCCTCGATAATTTGCCGATCCAACAGCGCCAATTTGGTTTCTGCTTCCACTAAACGCAACCGAATGGGCATCTCGTCAATCTTGGCCAACACATCCCCGGCTTGAACTTGATCCCCCTCTTTTACCAGTGTCTTTTGAATGCGACCTGCCACCCGCAGATAGACCCCTTGTCCAAAACGGGAATCCACAACGCAATCACCGCTGACCGAACGAAAGATCGGCAAATGATGTAATCCAGTCGCTATTGCTGTACCTGCCAAAAGCAACGCTACCCGTTTCCGCCAACCTACTGCCCATTTTTTTCCGCTGTCCCCCAAACGACTCATTACGGAAGAGAAAGGGATACGTTTGAAAAGACTAGCATTGCGCAGCGCAACCGTAATCTGTGTTGCCAGAATGGAGATCATGTCCGATTTTGTACCACTGGCAAAATGTTTGCGGTCGCTTTCCAACCATAACACCCCCAGTATCCCCTCTGTGTCAGCCAAAGGCATCGACCAAGCGGCAACCGAACCGCGTTGTGCTAAAAACTCTGTCCAAGGCGTCTCTTTTCCTTGTTGCTCCCGTAAAGCCATAAGATCGGGAATATAACTCAAACGTTTAGCCTGTCGAACCTGCTCCAGCAATGCCAAGAGAGCACTCTGCCAAGAGACACTGGCATCCACCTTTACTCCACCAGAAAGCATCGCCAAAAACAGTGCATTGCTGGTTTCATCCACCAATGCAATTGCGGCGTGCGAGATCTCAGCCAACTCTCCAGAAAGCGTCACCGCCAGCAGCAACACCTCATCCATATCTACCGAAGCACTGATTTGCCGGGAGAGTTCCATTAAGGTGTTCATCTCCTTGACCCGGCTCTCGCTTTCCAACAAACGGGCATTGCGCACCGCTACGGAAGCCGACAAAGCCAAATCTTCAGCCAAACGTTGATCTTCTTCAGTAAAACGCTTTTGATAACCAGAGTGTTTATTGATAATCTGAATGGCCCCAAAAGCGGAACCTTGCTCGGAAAGAGGAACGCAAATCATCGATTCTGTTTTGAAGTTTGACCGCTTATCCACCTGCGCATCAAAACGACTATCCAAAGCACAATTGAGAACCACATCTGCTTTATTGGAAGATATGACTTGGCCCACAATGCCTTGCCCAAGTGGCAAACGCAACCCCAGAATGCGACCTTTGGCTGGACCCTCTGCCTGATGGCAAATATTGGTTCCCGATCGTTCGTCAGTCAACCATAGGGAACCGGCTTCGGCATTCATGGTACTTAAAACTTTGGCAAAAATCTCTGTCATCACCTGCTTTAAGCCACCAGAACTTTGTACAAACTCACGGGTCAAATCCCGGGCAAACCGAAAATATTGCACCTCCCGCTGCATGGCGCTGACCTGCTCGGTTCGGTTATCGCTCTCTAACTGCTGTTGCCTGGCATTGCGGACAGCAATGGCAGCCGATAAGGCCAAATCTTCAACCAAGCGCAGATCATCTTCAGTAAACTGCTTTTGAATCCCGGATCGCTTGTTGATAATTTGCAGAGCCCCAAACGCAACCCCTTTATCGGCAAGGGGAATACAGATCATGGACTCTGTTTTGAAATGGGATTTTTGATCGACATCGGCACTGAAACGGGCATCCTTTGCACAATCCAACACCACATCCATTGTGTTTTTGGCAATTACTTGACCAACAATTCCCTGACCAAGTGGCAGGCGCAACCCCAAAATCTTGGCTTTTGCCGGCCCCTCTGCCTGATGACAGATATTGGTTTTAGTCGCCGCATCGGTAATCCACAATGATCCGGCTTCCGCATCCATTGTCGTCAAGACTTTGGCGAAAACGGCGGACATCACCTTCTTCATCCCACCGCTACTTTGAACAAACTCTCTGGTCAGATCTCTGGAAAAGCGCAGATAACGCACCTCTCTTTGCAAATCATCCATCGAACCCATACCAGTAGATACAACAGCAGACTCACTAGACAGTATAGCAACTGGTGTCGAAACAGTCATTCAATCCCCCCCCCAATCCCTGGTTGCTCCACCAGAACCAGTAACAATAGGTTGCTACTGGCAACGGCAATCTTTTCCTATTGAACAACTTCAACATCTTTTTTACTGTAATAAATAATTATAATACAAAAAAAATTATTTATTACAAGATCCTGCAACAAACCAAACTCTCGAAGCAAAAGAATAACGCACCCCTTTCCCTGTTATTTTTTTCAATAGAGGCAACTATTTCCAGACTTGAACAGCCACATCTCTGCATAGTCACCACAACCAGCAAAAACAGCACCCACCCTCACAATCGCATCCGCACGACCAATAAAGCTCCTCATTCTGTTCAAAAACAGTCAAAACCTTCCCTCGCAATACACTCTTCCTAGACAGCAATATAGCACTGTGTTGAACAGCAATATAGCACTATCTTGAGCAGCAATATCCATACCATGGATTTTTGAGTTTTAGCGATATGATCAACAAGCTGTTTTTTTCTGCGTTTGCAGGGTGCTGAACCACGGCAGCAATCCTCGAACAAATTGCTGAAAATTCTCTTTATCGACACCGACCCATCCAAACATGCCAAAATCCTTGCTGCCAGCACACCCAACACCATCGTGCCCACCCTCTATCCAGATGGTATATAACATTTTAGTCATGTACTAAACAGTGATAGCACGTCTCTGCCATCTCTCTCTATTCCCAGGCCGGATACTTCTCTTTTTACTGAATCTCCGACATAATACCCCCATACAATATCATAGGAGATCTTCTGCAAGATCCTGCCCTGATACCCTTTCCTGTCTTCCGAAAGACTGAAACATGGGGCTTGCCACCGACATCATTATCATCGTCATTGCCGCCCTGCTCGGCGGCACGATGGCCCATATCCTCCGCCAGCCCCTGATTATCGGCTATATTCTGGCCGGTATCGTAGTCGGACCCCATACCGGTGGCATCACGGTTACCCAAATCCATGATATCGAACTGCTGGCTGAAATCGGTGTCGCTCTGCTCCTGTTCGCCCTGGGCCTGGAATTCTCCTTCAAAGAACTGCGACCAGTGCGCAAAATCGCTTTGCTGGGCACCCCCTTGCAGATGCTCCTCTCCATGCTGCTCGGCTATGGCGCCGCTCGCCTCTGCGGCCTGGATTGGCTGCCCAGCCTCTGGTTTGCCGCCATGTGCTCCCTCTCCAGCACCATGGTCATCTTGAAAACCTTGATGAACCAAGGATGGCTGGGCACCCTCTCCAGTCGGGTCATGATCGGCCTGCTCATCGTCCAGGACTTGGCTGTGGTGCCCATGCTGATCATTTTGCCGCAACTCAATCAGGCGGAGCTCAATTATACTGTTCTGGCCCTCGCCGCCGCCAAAGCGACCCTCTTTTTGATCGGCATGCTACTGGTCGGGGTGCGTCTCATCCCCTGGTTGCTGCGCCGCGTCGCCCAATGGAACTCTCGGGAGATCTTTTCTCTCACCTTGCTCGCTGTCGGTCTCGGCGTGGGCTATATCACCTATCTCTCTGGACTCTCCTTCGCCCTGGGTGCCTTCGTCGCCGGCATGGTCCTGGGCGGTTCCCACTTCGGACACCAGGCACTCAGCGACATTACCCCAGTCCGTGACCTCTTTGCCATGCTCTTCTTCGTCTCCGTCGGCATGATGCTCGATCCCCTCTACCTCCTTAACAACGCCTCCATTGTTCTTATCCTGGTGCTCCTGGTCACCATCGGCAAATCCGCCATTCTGATTCTGATCAGCCACCTCTTCGGCTATGGCAATGTGATCCCCTTGGCCGTCGGACTCGGACTGTTCCAAATCGGAGAGTTTGCCTTCGTCTTGGCCAAAACCGGCCACTCCCTCGGAACCTTTAACGACGACACCTACTCCCTCTTCCTCTCGGTCACCATCGTCACTATGCTGCTGACCCCAACCCTCTCCGGGTTGACCACACCACTCTATGCCTTCTGGAAAAAAAAGAGAAAAAAACCACCCCTCGCCACCTTCAATATCACACAAAAAGAGCTCAAAGAGCATACCCTGATTATCGGTGGTGGGCGCGTCGGTCAACAAATCGCCACCCTGCTCAAACAGATCTCCTCACCCTGTCTGATTATCGAAATCGATCAAAGGCGAGTTGACTCCTTGGCCAAGTCGGGCATGCCCACACTCTTTGGAGACGCAACACAGGAACTGCTCCTGGATGTTGCCAAAATTCACACCGCCTCACTGCTCCTGATCACCATCCCTGATCTGAACATCGCCTCCTTGATCATCGCGCAAGCAAGAAAATATAACCCCACCATCGCTATCGTTGCCCAGGTTTCCGCCTTGGACCAGTTTCAAGCACTGCAGCAAGCCGGTGTACAACAGTTGGTCTGGCCACACCTGGAAACCGGGCTGGAGATGTCACGCCGCGCCCTCGCTCTGCTGCATACACCACCCTCCCTGATTCACCAACTGACAACCGAAGCCAGAAACCGCCTTTCTGCCTCTCTCTGTCCCAACCTGGATCCCCATCCACAACTGGGCCATTTTCCGCAACTCTTTGACATGGAATGGATCACCATCCCCAACCACTCCCAACTCGCCCACCACTCAATCAGCGGTCTGGCTGTCCGCTCCTCTCTCGGTGTCTCCATTGTCGCCTTGCTGCGTCAACAACAACTCCACGTCAACCCAGAAGCCAATTTTATATTGGCAGAAGGAGACTCTCTCGCTATCATCGGCAGTCAAGAGGCCAGAAACTCCTTTCGCAATTATGTTGCATCCGCCATACACAAAGGAGAATAAATCATGATTACTCCGTCCCAACCGCACTCTCTCCGCATCTTTGCCCTGGCATTATTCCTGCTGGTTACCGACGCCCAAGCCATGGAAAATCCCCCCTTAGCCATGGGACAAATGGTGTATGTTCCGGTTTACTCTTCTGTGCTCTATGGAAATGTCAACGAACGCGGACAAGCCAAAGAGATTCTGCTCTCTGCGATGTTGAGTGTGCGCAATACCGACCCCGTGCACGGTATGACCATTCAATCAGTCACCTATTATGATACCCATGGTACACGCTTACGCGAATATCTGAACCAACCAAAAGCTTTGAAACCAATGGGATCTGCCGATTTTTTTGTGGAATACAGAGAGCGCTCTGGAGGAACGGGAGCCAACTTTGTGGTCACTTGGCGGGCAGAGCGCCCCATCAATCAACCCATCATGGAAACAGTCCATCTCTTTAGCTGGGGAGCCCAATCGCAATCCTTTATCAGTCGCGGTCAGGTCATCCGCCCTGCACAGGAAAATGAATCCCCAATAAAACAGCCTTAAAAAAATACAACTTTGTATCTGGATGGATAAAAGATGAGCGCAAGATAAAACACAGTTTAGCCAGTACCGGCATCTCCGGTCTCTGCTCAGGAAGGATGAGAGAAAACACAATGTTTCCCCTCATCCCCCATCCCGAACCCTCTCTCTTCACCGTGGTCCCTGCACCGCCACCTCGCGCACCAAACGAAAACTGCCATTGCCACGCGGACGATCATTGGGCCAGTCGCTATGAATGGCCGTGCAACGCAGATTGCGTGCCTCACTGCCCCAGGAACCACCGCGAAAAACCCGTAAACCACTGCCCACATCCCGATTGACCGGATTGGGCAGTATCGCCTGCGGCGTAGCATAAAAATCATTGCTATAGGCATCTTCCACCCACTCCCAACCATTGCCACTCATATCATGCAGACCCAAACCATTGGGACGCTTTTGACCTACCGGATGCGGATGCCGACCGCTGTTGCTTCGATACCAAGCCAAAGTCGCCAGATCCTCACCTCCAGCATACAGCTCCTCCTTGCCACCACTGCGACAGGCATACTCCCACTCGGCACTGCTGGGCAAACGATAGCGAACATTGTTGATCAACTCATTCTTTTCAATAAATTGCTGCACATCCAGCCAGGAAACATTATCCACCGGATAGTTCTCGCCCAAGGCATAACGCGAGGGATTTTTACCCATCAACCGTTTCCACTCCCCTTGTGACACCTCATATTTGCCCAACCAAAATCCATCCACCCGTACCGTATGAGCTGGCGTCTCATCATCCCGACACTCACCACTCCATGAACCACAACCCATTTGGAAAGTGCCTCCAGGAACCCAGACAAAAACAATCCCGGTCACCGGATCCTGCCACTCTTGCCCGGCGGCTGTACCATATTCCATCATCACACCAAAACGGCTCTGCAACGCCTGCAACCGATAATTTTGCAGGCTTTTTACACAACTTATATCACAACAACGTTTACGCTCCGCCAACCAGCTCTCCTGTTCTGCACGAATGGCGGCATCTCCCCTCTCCAAAATGCGTTGGTACAAATGGGTGATCGCCCTCTCTTGTGACAACAGCTCTGGATCCTGGCAGACCATCATTTCGGCAGCAACCAACGCCTGCTTGCAGTCACTCTCCTGCCCGCGAGCACTGCCCATTAAAACTCCCCAAAGCAGCCCTGCTACAACCAGTAAACGAACCATGTTTCCGCTCCTTTCCCCAGCACTAAAGAACCGTTAAACAAGATTGTCCGACTGATCCACTGCTACAACAATATAATTTTCATTCTATTTTTATAGGAATAAATTTCAACTTTCTCGATTATTGAACAATCGCAACAGATTAAAAGCATTGCTCCCTGCCGGGGTGAGAGCATAGGATTTGTCATCCGGTTGATGCAGCAATCCCGCCTCCTTGAGGGTGCGCAAATGAAACATGGTCTTGGTATGGTCATCAATCTCCAAGGCTTGGCTGATGTCGGTCATGCGCAGCAAAGGGGCACACCCCATCAACTCAATGATGCGGCGACGGATGGGATTGGCCAGAGAAGTCAAGGTCTTGTCCAGATTACACGCCACAATCTGCCGCTCAAAACGGGCCTCTTCCAAAGAACGCTTGATCACCGCCACCAACTCCTCTACCCGAAACGGCTTGGAGAGATAGTCCGATGCCCCCTTGCGAATCGCCTGCACCGCCGTATTCACCGTCGCATAGGCGGTCATGATAATATATCTGGTTTGATTGTTAAAACGACGCATCTCCAGCATGGTATCGATACCATCCTGTCCCGGCATGATCAGGTCCAATAAAATCACATCAAAACGCTGCGCAGACATCAGATGGATCCCCTCTGCACCTGATGCCGCTGTCACCACCTGAAACCCCTCATACTCCAATACGGCCGACAAATTATCGCGCAACTCCGCTTCATCATCGACAATCAAAACCTGTGACCGACTGCTCATCAAAATGCACTCCTATCCCAGCGGGACATAACGGCAAGCGTAGTGTCGCCCGCACGCCACCACCAGAGCCATTGACTACCTCAAGAGTTCCCCCATGCTGACGCAGGATACTATAACAAATCGGCAAACCCAAGCCTACCCCCAACCCTGAACGCTTGGTGGTAAAAAAAGGCTCAAAAATTTTTGGTAAAATCTCCGCCGCAATCCCACTCCCTTGATCCACCACCTCTGCCTCGATCCACTCCTCTTCCTGGCGCACTGTCACCCACACAGGAGAGCCTGCTGCCGAGGCATCCAAGGCATTTTGCAGCAAATTGCGAAACACCTGTCCGATTTTTACCCGGTCCCCCACCAGCATCATCCGCTCTGGAAGTTGCAAAATAATTTCCGGCGTACTCCCCTCCAACTGTACCAGAGCCAAGATCTCATTGAGCTCCTCACACAAATCAAACTCCTGCCAATCCGGTTGCCCACTCCAGGAGTAGGCCAACATCTCCCGGGCTACGCGCGTCGCACGGCTGATATTGCCCTCCACCTGCCGCAAGCGATGTTCCAAAGCTCCCTGCAGCAACTCATTGGGCAACAATAATCGAATGTTATGCAACCCCATCCCCGCCGTCGCCAACGGATTATTAATCTCATGCGCCACCCGTACTGCAAACTGACCGATTCCAGACATCTTTTCTGCCACAATCAGCATCCGACGCAACTCCGAACGCTCGCGCAAGGCGGTCAACAACTGTTTCATGGCATTCAACAAGCGATCCTGCGGCGAGCGCTCCTGCACGGTCAACGCCAGATCATCCTGTGCCAAACGCTCTGCCATATCCGCCACATGCCGCTCTGCCTGCACCAGACGGTGCACCGCCAATCGCAAGCGCCCAAACTCATCACTGGTCGCACTTGCCTCCTGCTCCTCGCCAGGAGCAATCTCGCCCAAGGCCACCGCCTCCAACTTTTCCACCACCCAACGCAAACCGCGATGCACATCCTGGGCAATCCTCCAGGACATCACAACACCAATCAGGATGCTCAACCCAAGAATGATCAACAATATCCAAGTGGCAACACGAAATTCCCGTTCCGATTGCTCCTTGGCCTCGCGCATCAAATGTTCACTGCTCTGCAACAAAATTTGCAGCTCCGCACGCAAGCGCACCATCAATGGCCACCCTTGATCATGCGACAAACGGGTGGCACGCAAATTACCGCGCTCCTGACTGAGCAGATGCAACTGCTTGGAGATCTCCAAATAGGCTTGAATACTCTTTTCCCAGTTCTCTATCCCGGAATGGCTCCTCTCCTGCAACAACGGCAAAACGCTTTGATACAATTGTTGCAACTCTCTTTCACTGTCTGCCACCCGCACAAGCAGTTGTTCAATACGAGTTTCATCTGTGGCCAGCAACAGATTCAACTCCTGATTGAACATTTTTTTCAATACGCGCTGCATCTCCCGCAGCAGGCGCAACCGCTCCAATTGCTTGCTCGGATCAAACGAGCCATTGCTCTCCTCTTCTGCTTCCAGGTGCCGGAGCAATTGATCCAATGCCGACTCTGCCCGTGACATGGCCAACTGCCCCTCTTGTTCGGCTAACTGTGCCGCACGCACGTTGGAGTTGAGCAGTCCCAGGCGTTGCACCTCCAGATCAATGGAGATCACTTGGGCTACCAACACTTCGATACGTTGCACAATCCGCCGCTCTTCATCCCCCAAAGTGTGCAACAGATGCAGTTGATCCAACGCCCGCCGCACCTGCTCGGCATGACAGGCCATCTCCCCGGCAAAGTGCATCATCTCATCCTGCTCAATCAACAGTATGATACTGCGCTCGGCATTGGAGACACCCAACAGACTCTTCTCCAACAAGGCTACCAGACGCACCTTTTCCATATCCTCGGCAACCAACAAATTGACCCGCTCATTCAATTGGCCGAGCATGGTCACCGCCAGCAACGCCGATACCATCAAACACACCAACAAAAAACTGAAACCACTGTACAGACGAACGCGAATGGAGAGAGCCATGCCTCTCACACCTGGGAAGAATAGAGTTGCAGTGTGGTAAAAGGGCGATTGTGCTGTACACTATCAGCAATCTGCTGCACCACTCGTAAAAAGGTCTGTTTGTCTATCGGTTTGGTCAAATGATCATTACAACCGGCAGAAAGGCTTTCCGCCCGTTTGGCCAACGAAGCATGGGCACTCAAAGCAATAATAATGGCAGGAGTCACTCCCTGTTGCTTTTCCCACAGTCGAATCGCCTGCGTTGCTGCATAGCCATCCATCACCGGCATTTGGATATCCATCAAGATCAAATCAAAACGTTGCGTGCGCACCTTTTCCACCGCCTGCTGCCCATCCGCAACGATGGTCAAACGATGACCCGTGCTCTTCAAATAAATCCGAAACAGAGTCTGATTGTCCAACCGATCCTCTGCCAACAAAATATCCAGAATGCGATTTCCTTGATCCAGTTGTCGATCCTGCTCCGACTGTGGAGACTGGGTTACAGGAAGAGGCTGAATCGGCAAAGAAAAAGAAAAGGTACTCCCCTCCCCCAAACGACTCTCGACACTGATCTGCCCCCCCATCATCTCCACCAGGCGGCGACAAATCGCCAAACCCAAACCGGTCCCCCCATAGCGACGAGTGATCCCGGAATCGGCTTGGGTAAATCGTTTAAAAATATGCTCCATATGTTCCGGGGCAATGCCGATCCCACTGTCACGCACCCGAAACATCAACTGATTCTCCTGCACCGGATCACGCAATACCTCAACTGTCACCCCACCCTCGTGGGTAAATTTGATGGCATTACCCAACAAATTGATCAAAATCTGCCGCACCCGGCCATCATCACCATACATCTGTTCAGGAATATTTTTGGCAATCTCCTCCTGCAACACAATTTGACTGTTTTCAACCGCCATCCGCATCAAAGCTGTGGTCTCTTCCACAACCTGGCGCGGCGAATAGATCACCTCCGACAAAACAAAGCGACCGGACTCAATGCGCGAAAAATCCAAAACATCATTGATCACCCCCAACAACGCCTTCCCGGAACGGTGCATCATGCGCACCATCTCCCGCTGCTCCTCCTCCAAAGCACTTTCCAACAACAGATCCGACATCCCCAAAACAACATTCATTGGCGTGCGAATCTCATGGCTCATCGCTGCCAGAAAATCTCCTTTGGCTTGATTGGCTGCTTCAGCTTGCTTTTTGGCTACCGCCAACTCGGCCACCGCCCGCACCCGCTTACTGATATCCATCGCCACCGTACACAGCGCATATGGCACCTCATCATCGGTCAACAGAGGAAAAGTAATCAATAAATAGGTGTGACGCTCTCCATCCGGGTGCAACAGCTCTTCCTCCGCCTGAACCGGCGCCAAGCGCGTCAAAGCCTGTTGATCCATCTCCAGCAAACGCTGCACCACCTTCGGCGAATGGTGATCACGCAAATTCCAACCACTCTCCGCCACCTCTGAGACCGCAAAAATCCGTCCATATTGCCGATTGACCTGCAATACATGTCCCTGCAAATCCTTCAACATTACCAGCAACGGCGTGTGGTTGAGAATATCCTTGAGTCGGCGTTCACTCTCGCGCAGCGATTTTTCCATCGCCTTGCGCAAAGAGATATCCTGTAAAGCGATGACAACCCCAGAAGGGGTCATCTCCGGTTGAATGGCGGTCACCAACCAGTGCACCGGCACCTGTCTTTGGTCACGGGTAATCAACAACCCCTCATTTTCTCTCTGTTTACCGTCACGGATGGTCCGATCAATCGGCGAATCACCCTCTTCATAAGCGCTGCCATCCCAACGCCGACAGTGAAACAGCAAGTTGACAGGATTGCCGATCACCTCTTCCTGACGATAACCAGTCAATGACAAAGCCGCTGAATTGACAAAAATACAGCGCCCCTCTGTATCCCCTCCCAACACCCCTTCACCCAAACTTTCCAGTAATATATTGCGCACCCCCAAACGTTTGGTCTCTGCCAATGCCCGCAGCAGCAGCTTTTTGCCGCGATGCAGACGCAAGGCCACCAACAAGGCAGTCACCAGCAAGGCCACCAACACCATAAGAATGATAAAAGTATATTTATCAAATATATCCTGCCAATCAAAATCAATCCGATCAGGATTGGCCCGCAAGCGCGTCATCACCGCCTCAACCGATTGATAATTGGCCGGCGGGGAAAAACCATAATAGTGACCATCCTTGGCTGGCAAAGAGTCAGGAGTGATCTCCAGCAAGGCCAGCGTCACCTCCTTGACCAACGTGTCCGGCAAATCCGGCATGGCCGCAAAAGGCCATTCAGGATAGAGATCCGTGGATAACAGCAACGGAAATGTGCTTGGCCCCTGCATGTTGAGTATGCGAATCTCCTGCAGATCCAGTCGATTCTCCTGCAGCAAATTTTCTAAAATCCCGGTACGCACAAAGCCTGCATCCACCCGACGCGACAACACCTCCGGTACCACCTTGGCATGCGGCATTCCGGTATAGCGCATCGCCAACTCCCGGCCAGCATCCACTCCGGCCTTGCGCAAACTCCAGGCCTGCATCAAATATCCACCCAGCGAACGTTCATCTACGGCTGCAACTTTTTTGCCCTTTAGATCCGACAATTGCTGCAGATCATAACGATCCGAACGCACAAAAATGACCCCACCAAATTGGGTGACTGGATGCCCTTCCGCCACGGACATCAAAGTGACCATAGGGGTAATGTGTATGCGACTGCGCAACAGGATAAAATGTTCTGGATTGGTCAGGATAAAATCGACTTCGCCTCGTGCGGCAGCGCGATCCAAATCGGAAAAAAAGAAGGGGATAATCTGAAAATGTTTGCCAGGAATCCGGGCGGTTAACCATTCAGCCGTCGCAGACCAAAATGCCAACGTCTCTGCCGGAGTACGAAATGAGAGCACACCGATGCGTACCTCTTCCACTGCCCACAGTGTGTGAGGAAAAAAAAGGCTTGCCAGCAACCACAAGAAAAAAAACAGACGACCAGCCATTACCACTTCTCCCCATTGCCTGCAGCAGATGCCCACCCTGCAACCTCAACAAAATCAGGCTACCCACCTTGGCAATGGCAGCAGTTGGAAAAATGTCATTATCCGGTCATGCAGCATAACAAATCATCACAGACAAAGTAAATCGCCCCAACAGCATTTTCTGCCGAAAAGCAAAGAAAAACCTCTCCAATGTTTCAATAAGCACAATTATCACTACTCCTCAACCTCCTTGTCCGTGACCAACGGCAACCAGACTGTCACCAACAACCCCCCTTCCGCCCGGTTTTGCGCCAGGATGCGGCCACCATGCTCTTGCACCACCCGTGCCGCAATGGCCAACCCCAAACCAAATCGCCCTCCCTCCTGGGCTCGTGACTCCTCCACGCGATAAAACGGATAAAAAATCCGCTGCAACTCCTCCTCCGGTACACCCGGTCCCTGGTCGGCAACTGCAAAACAGGCCTGTTGATCCTGGCACTGCAAAGAGACCTCTACCACACCCTGTTGTCCTGAATGGTGCAACGCATTGCGCACCAGATTATCAATCACCGAACGCAATTCACTGCCATTGGCCCACAAGAGAGCATTGCTTGCCAATTGCTCACGAATAGTGACCCCAGGATGACGTTCTACCTCAAAACGGGCATCCGCCAATACCAGGCGAATCATCTCCGGCAGATCCACCAAGACATCACGACGCCCTTCCCCCGCAGACAAAGGACGAGAAACCACGATAATCTGCCCAATCAACTCATCCAAACGCTCCAACTCCAACGCCATGCGGAGCAAATTTTCATCCGCCTCCGGATGAGCCTGCTCCAGCAAACCCAAAGCCACCCGTAAGCGCGCCAATGGCGAACGCAACTCATGGGATACATCACGCAACAATCTCTGCCGGGCATGAAACATCTCTTCCAACTGCTGGGCCATGAAATGAAAATCCCGCTCCAGATCATTCAATTCATCAGGAATGCGCCCGCGCACAAAAGAGACCCGTTCTCCCCAATCACCACGCGCTATCGTCTTGGCCATCCGCCGCAACCGACGAATCGGTCGGGTAAAATGGCCGGCAAGCACAAATACTGCCAACGCACTCAAAAATACTACCCCCAAAGGCAGCAAAGGATATTCACTGCTGATCCGTCGCCATAACGGTGGGGGGGGCATCATGACCACCTTGTACAGACGTTGCTGGCTGTCGCGCACCAAAAACGGCAGATGCGGTGGCGGATAGAGACGACGCTCCAACTCCTCAGCGTTGTCATGATTTTGCACCAGCTTCTCAGCTCCCGTTTGCCCCTCTCCCTTCAAGCGTGCTTGCAACTCAACTACCAGACCTCTTTCCACAGACCACTGCCGCTCTCCTGACCCGGCACGGCGCAAATGGCGCAACACCTCCTCTGGAACAGGACGCGCCAAAATATCTTGATTCTCCTCGGTCAGCAGCAAAATCTCTTTTTGCAGCAAAGAAGCAAGCAGCTTTTCTCTGGCAGCCTCCACCCCTTTCTGCTCCACAAGCAGCGCCAATTGGCGCCGCTCCTGCTGCACCTGCCGCAACTGCTGGTGCATAAGCTGATCCATCTCGGGACGCAAATGGTGACCTATCCAGAAGACGACACTGCTGATGAGCAATATCGTCAACAAAAAGGAGAAAAACAGCTTCAAAAACAACCGCATTGCCTACTCCTCAACCGGCAAAGCATACAGATAACCCACACCCCTCACCGTCACAATTTCTGCCTTGCCCCCTTTGACCGCCGCCAGTTTGCGCCGCAAATTGCTGATATGAATATCCACACTGCGATCATAACTGGTCAGCTTGCGTCCCAACCCTTTCTGGCATAACAACTCCTTGCTCACCGCCTCCCCGGCTCGTTGCAGCAAAAGCTTTAACAGGGAAAACTCCGCCGAAGTCAACTCCAGACTCTTCCCCGACAAGGTTGCCAAATGCGAAGCTGCATACAGCTTCATCGCTCCCACCTGTAATACAGAGCTGTTTTGCGCACTCTCCGTATTGGGCTGCACCCGCCGCAACACCGCCCTTACCCGCGCTACCAACACTTTGGGATTGCACGGCTTGGTCAAATAATCATCGGCTCCCCCCTCCAACCCCAAAATGCTATGGCTGTCATCGCCACGTGCCGTCAACATCAATACCGGTACTGCGCTCACCTTGCGCAAGCGCTTGAGAACCTCAAAGCCATTGACCCGGGGCAGCATCAGATCGAGAATGATGGCGTCAAAAGGCTGGTTGAGAGCACACTCCAAGGCAGCCTCGCCATCAAATACGCTTTGACAACGAAAACCCTCGGTGGTCAAATAGCGCTGCAACATGGCGCATAACTCCTGATCATCATCAACCAATAACAGGATAGGTGGATCATTCTCCATACTCTTCATCCCCGATCATTTCGGCAGCACAAAGCTGACCAACTGGCACATTGGCATATTTTGGCGGCATTGTATCGTGCGCAAAGGTTTGGAAACAGAGGCAATATGTTAAGAATTGTAAGTGGTCGGCTGCCGCCGTCCACGCACATACCAACGCAAACGATCCAGATAGAGATAGACCACCGGCGTGGTATAGAGGGTAAGCAGTTGACTCAATATCAAACCACCAACAATCGAGATCCCCAATGGAAAACGCATCTCCGAGCCCTCCCCCTGCCCCATGGTCAAGGGCAAGGCACCCAATAACGCCGCCATGGTGGTCATCAAAATAGGTCGCAGCCGCAACAAACAAGCCTGACGAATCGCCTCCAACGGAGAAACCTGCTGCTGGCGCTCTAAATCCAGTGCAAAATCAATCATCAAGATGGCATTTTTCTTGACAATACCAATCAACAATACCACACCAATCATCGCCATCAGATTAAACTCATTGCCACTGATCATTAATGCCAACAAGGCGCCCACCCCCGCCGAAGGCAAGGTAGACAATATGGTCAATGGATGGATAAAACTCTCATACAACATGCCCAAGACGATATAAACCGACAACAAAGCCGCCAAAATCAACCAAGGCTGACTCTCCAAAGAGGCTTGAAACACCTTGGCGGTGCCTTGAAACCCTCCTTGCACCGTGGTTCCCAAACGGGCAAAGCTCTCTTCAATGGCCTGGGTAGCCTGGGATAGACTGACTCCGCCAGCCAAATTGAAGGAGATGGTGGAAGCGGCAAACAAACCTTGATGGTTGACCGCCAACGGCGCCACACTTTGGCTGATCGTACTTATCGCACTCAATGGCACCTGCTGGCCACTGCTATTGGTAATGTGCAAAGTGTTCAGCGACTGTGGATCTTGCACAAAAGAGGGTGCAGCTTCCATCACCACCCGATATTGATTCAGAGGGGTATAGATGGTCGATACCAGACGCTGGCCATAGGCATCGTTCAAGGTCAGATCCATCAGACGCGGTGTCACCCCCTTGCGGGAGGCGTTGGCACGATCCAGTTGAATATATGTGGAAATACCTCGTTCATTCTGATCACTCGACACATCCGCCAGTTGCGGCAACTCACTCAAAGCCTGACGAATCTTGGGCTCCCAAAAACGCAGCTCCTCCAAATCACTTGATTGTAATGTATATTGATAGGTTCCACTCCCTTGGCGCCCCCCCACACGAATCTCCTGTGCCGGTTGCAGCATCATGGTGGATCCGGCCACCCGCGCCAATTGACCGCGTAAACGACCCATCACCTGCTCGATATTGCCCCGCTCCTGGCGCGGCTTCAGGCCAGCAAACATCACCCCACTGTTGCGCTGCCCCCCTCCGGTAAAGGCCACCACATGTGCAACTGCCGGATCCTGACCAATAATCCGACTATACTCCTCCACCTTGTTGCGCATTGCCTGAAAAGAGATCCCCTGATCCCCTTGAATGGTGCCAATCAAACGAGCAATATCCTGCTGCGGAAAAAATCCTTTGGGAATGGTAATATACAGATAGACATTCAAGGCAATGGTGGCCAGCAAGACCAGCAAAGTCAAAAAAGGGTGTCGCAAGACGATGGCCAAAGTGCGTGCATAAAATGCCAAGACCGCCCCAAAAATGGCTCCATACTCGGATCGATTATCAGCGCCTGCCCCACTGTGCGCCCCCTTGGCGCGTAACAATCGGGCACACATCGCCGGAGTGGTGGTCAACGAAACCAGCAACGACACCAATACCGCTATACTCAAAGTCACCGCAAATTCCCGAAACAACCGCCCGACAATCCCCCCCATGGCCAGAATGGGAATAAAAACCGCCACCAACGACACACTCATCGACAAAACTGTAAAGCCCACCTCGCGCACCCCCTGCAGCGTGGCCTGCATCGGGCTCATCCCCTTTTCCAAATAGCGGGAGACATTCTCTAAAACCACAATGGCATCATCGACCACAAAACCGGTGGCAATGGTCAAGGCCATCAGCGACAAATTATCCAAGCTATAGCCAAACAGATACATAAAACCAAAGGTGCCCATCAAGGAAACCGGCACCGCGACCGTGGGAATCAATGCCGCCCGCACATTGCGCAAAAAGAGAAACACCACCAAAATCACCAGCACAATGGCCAACAACAACCCCTGTTCCACCTCTGCCAATGAAGCGCGAATGGTCGGGGTACGATCCATCAAGACTGTCAACTCGATGGAACTGGGAAGAATACTGTGCAACGACGGCACCAAATCACGAATTCGCCCAACCGTTTCGATGATATTGGCTCCCGGTTGACGCGAGATAATCAGCAACACCGCCGGCTTGCCATCTGCCATCCCGGCATTGCGCATATCCTGTACCGAATCCACCACCTCCGCCACATCAGCCAAACGCACCGGCGCCTGTTTGCGCCAAGTAATAATTATCGGACGATAATCTGCCGCCACCCGCGCTTGATCGTTGGCATCGAGACTCCATTGCCGCTCTCCTTGCTCGACAACACCTTTGGGGCGATTGGCATTGGTTGCGGCAATGGCACTGCGTACCTCCTCAAAACCAATGCCGGCAGCGTGCAACTTTCCCGGATCCAGTTCGACTCGTACCGCCGGCAAAGAGCTCCCCCCCAAACTGACCTGCCCTACCCCTTGCACCTGTGCCAACTTTTGCGCCAGTACGGTGGCCGCCACATCATACATCTCCCCCTGGCTCTTACTCTCCGAGGTCAAGGAGAGTACCATGATCGGCATATCCGCCGGATTGACTTTGCGGAAGCTGGGGTTGGAAGGAAGGTTGGGCGGCAAAAGGGCGCGAGCGGCATTGATGGCCGCCTGCACATCGCGTGCTGCCCCATCAATATTTCGGCTTAAATCAAATTGCAGAATAATTCGGGTACTGCCCAAAGTGCTTTGTGAGGTAATTTCACTCAACCCGGCAATACGTCCTAAAGTACGCTCCAAAGGGGTAGCCACAATGGCCGCCATGGTCTCTGGACTGGCTCCTGGCAATCCCGCCGACACCGATATGGTCGGAAAATCAACCTGTGGCAGTGGCGCCACCGGCAACAAACGAAACCCCAACCAGCCCGCCAACAAAATGGCCATAGTCAACAAAGAGGTGGCCACCGGTCGCTGCACAAACAGTACCGAAGGGTTCACTGCAGCGACTCCCTGAAGACAAAATTGGCTTGCCGCCACCTGTGCAGTCGCTCCGCCCAGGCAGCAAAAGTCAGATAAATCACCGGTGTGGTAAATAAAGTGACCAGTTGACTGAGCAACAATCCTCCCACCATGGTCACTCCCAACGGTTGCCGCAACTCTGAACCGGCTCCCCCGCCTAACATCAACGGCAAAGCGGCAAACAGGGCGGACAAAGTGGTCATCAAAATGGGCCGAAAACGCAACAGACAGGCTTGATAAATCGCCTCTCTGGCTGTCAAGCCCCTCTGTCGCTGCGCCTGCAAAGCAAAATCAATGATCAAAATAGCATTTTTTTTGACTATTCCGATCAAAAGAACAATCCCGATAATCGCCGTAATTCCCAACTCCATATCGGCCAGCAGCAAGGCCAGCAAAGCCCCCACACCAGCCGAAGGCAGCGTGGAAAGAATGGTCACCGGATGAATATAGCTTTCATAGAGCACCCCCAAGACAATATACATGGTGACAATGGCCGCCAGTATCAACCACAGCTCATTGGCCAACGCCACCCGAAAGGCATGGGCAGCCCCCAAAAAGGTGATCTGGATATGCGCCGGCACAGCGATCTCTTCTCGGACCGCCTCAATAGCCTGCACCGCGGCCCCCAAAGAGGAGTCTGCAGCCACATTAAAAGAGAGACTGACGGCAGGAAATTGACCCTGCCGCTGCAACACCAAGGGTGCCAAACGCTCTTCAACACGCGCCACAGCACTCAAGGGAACCAAAGAGCCATTGGCCGCTGTGACTCGCAAACCATCCAGCATCGCCAGCCCCTGTTGCGCCCCCCCTTTGGCCTCCAAAACCACGCGATATTGATTGGCTTGGGTAAAAACGGTAGAGATCAAACGTTGGCCAAAGGCATCATACAATGCGTTATCAATCGCTGCCGCAGTCACCCCCAAACGGCCCGCAGCATCGCGATCAATCACCAGATAGGCCTGCAACCCCTCCTCTTGTTGATCACTGGTGACATCGCGTAATGCCGGCTCCTGCGACAGACGCTCCAACAAGCGCGGCGTCCACAGCGCCAGATCCTCCTGGCTTGGCGATTCCAAAGTAAACTGATAACGGGTACGGCTGATTCGCTCTTCGATGGTTAAATCCTGAACCGGTTGCAGATAGAGCATAACCCCCGGCACTTGCGCCACACGCTGCTGCAATCGCGCCAACACAGTTGCCAACGACTCCCCCTGACGCTCTGCCCGTGCATGCAGAGCAATCAAAAAACGGCCACTGTTGAGCGTGATATTGGTGCCATCCACTCCGATATGGCTGGTCAACCCCTTCACTGCGGGATCGGCCAACAACTGACGGCTCAACTGCTGGTGAAAATCGGCCATGGCTGCAAACGAGCTCGCAGCGGGTGCCTGACTGATTCCTTGCAACAAACCGCTATCCTCTTGCGGAAAAAAGCCTTTGGGAATGATCACCGCCAACCATACTGTCAACAGCAAAGTTGCCACAGCCAGCAACAGGGTACTTTTCTGATGATCCAGAACCCAGCCCAACCAGCGACCATAACCGGTAATGATCCGTTGACTCCACACTCCCTGCCCAGCAGACTCTGACTCAGCCACACCCTTCTCTAACAGCCGTGCGCACATCATCGGTGTCAAGGTCAACGACACCAAAGCGGAAATCAATATGGCCACAGCCAGGGTAATGGCAAATTCCCGAAACAGACGTCCCACCACATCTGCCATAAAAAGCAATGGAATCAACACCGCAATCAGCGAAAAGGTCAGCGAGACAATCGTGAAGGCGATCTCCCGCGAACCATCCAAAGCCGCCTGCAGAGGTGACTTGCCCTCTTCACGATGGCGGGAGATATTTTCGATTACCACAATGGCATCATCAACCACAAACCCACTGGCAATGGTCAAAGCCATCAATGTCAGATTATTGATGGAAAAATCGGCCAAATACATCAGCGCAAAGGTGCCAATCAAGGACAAGGGCACAGCAATGCCCGGAATCACAGTAGCCTTAATATTGCGCAAAAACAGCAATATAACCATCACCACCAAGGCCACCGCCAACAGCAACTCAAATTGTACATCACTGACCGCCGCCCGAATCGTCAAGGTGCGATCACTGGCCTCCAGCAGATCCACACTGCCCGGCAACGACGCCCGCAAACGTGGCAACAGCTCTTTCACCCGATCTGCCACCTGGATGACATTGGCACCCGGTTGCCGCTGTATCTGGAGAATAATGGCTGGTTCCAAACCAGACCAGGCGGCCAAACGGCTGTTTTCCGCCCCCTCTATCACTTCGGCAACATCCTGCAGATGAATCGCTGCCCCGTTGCGATAGGCTATGACAATCTGCGCAAACTCCTGGGCCGATTTGATCTGATCATTGGCATCTATAGTGCTCGCCCGGCTGGGACCATCAAAACTGCCTTTGGGTTGATTGACGTTGGCATTGGCAATAGCCAGTCGCAACTCTTCCCAACCCATCCCATAAGCAGCCAGCGCCGAAGGATTGACCTGCACCCGCAAAGCGGGGCGTTGACCACCGCTCAACGTCACCAAACCGACCCCTGAGAGTTGCGAAATCTTTTGTGCCACCCGTGTCTCCACCAGATCCTGCACCCGAGGCAGCGGCAAAGTACGAGAGGTTACCGCCAAGGTGAGAATCGGTGCATCCGCCGGATTGACCTTGTAATAAATGGGTGGCGCTGGCAGATCAGTGGGCAACAGATTGGCGGCAGCATTTATCGCCGCCTGCACCTGTTGCTCGGCCACATCCAACGTCAGATGCAAACTGAATTGTAAAGTAATCAGGGAGGAGCCCCCCGAACTGGTCGAAGAGAGACGATTCAAACCAGGCATCTGTCCAAATTGCCGCTCCAACGGTGCAGTAATCGAGGAGGCAATCACCTCTGGACTAGCCCCCGGATAGAGGGTAATCACCTGCACCGTGGGATAATCCACCTCCGGCAAGGCCGATAACGGCAACAAACGAAAGGCCAAAAGACCGGCTAAAAAGATGGCGGCCATCAACAAAGTGGTCGCCACCGGCCGCAAAATAAACAAACGCGAAGGATTCATCGCCTAGCCTCCCCCGGCAGCCCCCTTTCGTGGCTCGTTGGCGCCTCCTTGCCCACCTTTGCGCTCTTTTTTGCCTTCACCCCCTGCTTTGCCGCCTCCCGCTCCACCACCCTTGTCGGCTCCCCCTTCGTTTGCCGGTTCCTGAATCCGACTTCCCTCCCGCAATTTATCCACACCCGCTACCACTATCTTTTCTCCAGCCTGCAACCCCTCATCAATGGCCGTCACCTCTCCCTGCACCGGCCCCGGTTTGACCATCTGCTGGGTCACGGTTTGATCCTCCTGCACCCGGAAAACATATGTTCCTTTGCGACTCCTCTGCAACGCTGCCGACGGAATCAATAAAGCCGCAGGACGCTCCTCCAAAACAAGAGAAACATTGACAAATTGATTAGGAAAAAGCCTTCCCTCTTCATTGGCAAATTCTGCCTTCAGTTTGACCGTGCCGGTACTGCTGTCAATCTGGTTGTCCAAAGTCAGCAGCTTGCCTTCTGCCAAACGGTTTTTGCGCTCTCGATCAAAAAGGATCACCTTGAGAGGGTTGCCCTTCTGCCAATAGGGCAATAAACGGGGCAGTTGATCTTCGGCCAGGGTAAACAACACCTGAATCGGTCGAATCTGGGCAATAGCGACCAAACCATTGGCATCACTTTGGCGAATCATGTTTCCCGGATCCACCTGATGCAATCCAGCTATTCCAGTGATCGGGGCAGTAATGCGCGTGTAGGAAAGCTGTAAAGCAGCACTCTCCACCAATGCCTGATCCACCTGGACACTGCCTTGATATTGCTGCACCAACGACAACTGCGTATCGGCCTGCTGCCTGGACACCGAGTCCTCCTTGAGCAAAGTGCGATAGCGTTGGGCATCACGTTGGGCATTGGCCAACAGAGCCTGGTCACGCAACAACTGCCCCTTGGCCTGCTCCAATTGAATCTGAAAAGGTTTGGCATCGATCTCCGCCAGCAATTGCCCCGCTTCGACCAACTCCCCTTCCTTGAAAGCATAGCGTAGCAGCGGACCATCCACACGACTGCGTACCACCACCCATTGGCCAGGAGTAACTGTACCAAGGGCATCCAGTTGTATCGGAATCGCACCCGTAGTCACCACAGCGGTCACCACCGGAATCGGCCCTCCCTTGCCACGCCCCTCTCCCTTCCCCCCCTTTCCAGCCTCCTCACGCTTTTCACCTTTGCCAGACCACAGCAGGGTGAGTTGCGGCCATTGTTGCCAGGCAGTCCCAAGCAACAACAACAGTATGAGCCCAACAAACCAGCGCCACCGGGAGTGGCGCGGATCAGGCTTGCCAGGAGTGCCATGATCTGCAGCCCCACGCACCTCTAACGCAGAGTCATGCACTCTCTGCTCCTCTTGTTGTACTGCCATTGCTTCGCCTCCTCCTCACACCTGCCCTGCTGCATCTGCCACAACAAACTCTCCATCAACCTGATTTATAGAACTTTTATTGGTGAAAACAATCCGCACCCAGAGAGCAAGCCAGCCAAGAAAAATATAATAGCGCATTGTTTCCTGAATAGAGTAGAATCGGCATTGTAAATAATTGTAGCGAAATCTCCACTCTTGAACCTCCAGGAAGGCACTGGCAATGCGAGATAACGATAAACAGAGCGTTTTTTCAGCAATCATCTGTGGTACAACCTTGTCCGCCCTACTCTATGTTGCGCCTTTGCTCGCTGCCGAACCACACACGCCAGCAGCCATTCAGGAAGCAGCAGCACAAGGAGATGCCCGCGCCCAAGCCACCCTGGGTGAAATGTATCACTCTGGAACAGGTGTCGTCCGCAATGCCCAAGAAGCAGCAAAATGGTTTTTGAAAGCCGCAGAACAGGGCAACAGCAGTGCCCAATTCAGCCTGGGTCTGCTCTACGAACTGGGCGACGGTGTGCCCCAGGATGCCAGCAAGGCAGCAGAATGGTTCCGTAAAGCGGCCGAAGAGGGCAACAGTGTCGCGCAATCCAGTCTGGGCCGCCGCTACAGTGAAGGAGATGGACTCCCCCAGGACAGAAATGAATCACTGCGCTGGTTTCGCAAGGCGGCCGAGCAAGGGGATGATCTGGCACAATTCACTCTGGGTGAAATGTATGAAAATGGTGAAGGGGTAGCACAAAACAGCCAGGAAGCGGCCCACTGGTATCAAAAAGCCGCCGCGCAAAACAATCCTGACGCCCAATACCGTCTGTCGCTACTGCACGAACAGGGCAAAGGAGTCGCCAAAGATTTGCAGATGGCCTATTTTTGGCTCTCCTTGGCCAGCAAACATGCCCATTACAGCGAAACCAATGCTCCCCAATTGCAGGCAGCCAAAAATGCGCTGCGTAAACATCTGCAACCAGCGCAAAGAGAAGAGGCAGAAACTCGTGCCGACAATTGGCAACCGGGCAAACCCTAGTCCCTGCCCAACACATAAAATTTCGGCATCTCCTGTTGTGTCCTGTTGTGGCAGCCAACCTGCTCCCGCAACCCTCTACCGCGACGCTGCCAGCAACTGTTGCACAGAGATGAACTGTGCCAACGCCTGGATAATAGCCTGCTGGGTCTCCACGCGATAGCAATCACCGGCAGTGGAACGGGCCCGATTCAGCCACAGCTCGCCAGCAGCCAATTCGGCCAAAAAACGACCTCTTTGTAAACGATTCATACCAGCACTCAAAGAGCTCCTGGTGTGAATCAAAGGTAACAACCACTGGCTGTGAATCTCCTCCAACTCATGCAAAATTGCGGGCAAACCCATAGCCGCCGCCGCGTTGTGCAACTGTTGCAAGGCATCGATACACTCGCGCAAAGCCTCTGCTGAGACAGTAGCGCCAGCAGCACTCTCCTCTGCACCGCTTATGCTCTCTGCCCACAGAGGTTGCGGTTGGGCGCGCCACAAAAGGTTGAGCCCGCCAGCCACCAGAACAGCCAGCAGGCAAAGCTGCCAGGTATCTGGCCACTGCGCACTCTCTGCCAGCGGTTTGGCCGCCGCCAGCAGTGCCAGCAACAGTGCCAACAAGGTGCCCAAGGGAGCAAAAATCTGTTTATTCACCAGAGCCTCCTTCATCCTCCTCCCATGTGCCAAAAAGCCTCGGCAACGCCAATCAACGCTTCACCAATGATCAACCCGGCAGCAACAGGCACCAGCACACCCTCTGCATAGGCATAACCACGAATTTTTTCGATGCGCATCTGCGCCAAACAGCCCAAACCATAGGTCAAGGTGATGGAAAAGGGCAGATACATGGCCAAACCGACCATGATACCCAAACCTCCCACCGGAGTTCCCTCCAGCACCATGCCTGCCACTCCTCCGAGAATAAATTTATCCAGCGGAATCTGCTGCTTTTGCACCGCCTCGATCACTTCGGCCAAGGCGCTGGCTTGCGGAGCAGGCAAAGAGCTGTTGGGACCAAATCCCCCCCCAGCGCTGCCACCTCCCTGCCACAAGGCATAAATCACCGCAAAGGCTACCACCACTCCGATCCAGGAGAGGGAAAACTCCAAAGCCTGCTGTTGCAAGGGACGGTTACCCACCAAAAAACCGGTTTTCAGATCCTGCATCATGTCGGCACTTTGTCCCACCGCCACACTGATGGCTATCCCCATTGCCAAGGCAGCCACCACCTCGCCACCCAGCAAAGCCATGGTCAAGGCCACCGACACCAGAGTCATGCCCGACATCGGCGAGATATCGGTCATCCCGGTCGCCTGCGCGACAATCAAACCTGCGATACCCAGCCACAGGGTACCCACCAGAGTCGCCAGCAAAATCCGCCATAACGGTACATCGACTGCCGTGCTCCAGGAGGCAAAAAAGAGCAAAAGCATCGCTCCCAACAAACCAGACAACAGCAACCATGGGGAGATTTCGTTGCTCTTGGCTCCCTGCGCTCGGGACTCACCCACCGCCTGCGCTACGGAACGCAGTGCGGCAACGATAATGGGCAGAGTCAGCAACATGGCCATGATGGCAGCGCCAATCAAAACCCCAATCCCCAACGGTCGCAATGACTTGTTATAAATAAATTCAACAAGTTCCGCATTAGCCAACTGGGGATTGAGCCAGGAAGCATGAACCATCCACGGGGCAATGATCCACCAGGCGGCCACTCCACCGAAAAAAAAGGGCAAACCGCCTCGTCCCGCCAGCAAACCGGAAGCAAAGGTCAAAGGTGAAAGATAGAGAGCGGCAGAGAGATAGCTTGGCAACAGACCAAAACTCAATGACAGCTCATCATTTTCAATCACCCCCGGCCAATTGAGCCAACCAGAGAGCAGCAACAGTTTCCAGGCAGCTCCAATGGCACATCCATAAGCGAGCAGAGTTACCTTCTCGCTCCCCGCCGCCCCAGAGCGCAAAATGGTGGCCACCGCCGTGCCGGTGGGAAAGCGCAGACGATCGATTTCGATCATTTTCCGCCGCAAGGGAATGATCAAAACCACACCCAATAAAGCTCCCCCCACCCCGGCAGCCAATAATGGCCAGGGGGAAAAGGAACCAATAGTCTTGTTACTCTGCAATAAAAACAGGGTCGGCAGGGTAAAAACCACCCCGGAACCTGCTGTCACGATGGCTGCGGCAATGGTTTGGTTGAGATTGTTTTCAATCACGGTACCCCGCCAGGAGCGCCCCCGCAACAGCACAAAACCAATCAAAGCGGCAATGGCCGAGGCACTGATGGCAAAACCCAATTTGAGAGCCGAATAGATCAGGGCGACATTCAACAATATTCCGCTGACAATCCCCAACGCCAGAGCCTGCCAGG
This sequence comes from Candidatus Magnetaquicoccus inordinatus, assembly GCF_004217665.1. Lineage (GTDB taxonomy): Bacteria > Pseudomonadota > Magnetococcia > Magnetococcales > Magnetaquicoccaceae > Magnetaquicoccus > Magnetaquicoccus inordinatus. The sequence goes on from NZ_RXIU01000006.1 coordinate 44,159, forward strand.
TCAACTCCCGATAGGGTTGCTGCCACTCTTCACTGCTGTGCACGACTGCTCCTCCCTTCTGTCATTGTGCAACCTCCGCCAAGAATTGGCCCTCACCTCATCACTGCCATTTTTTGGATGGTGGCCATTACCGACGGGATGGTTCACCTCTTTCTCTTGATTTGCAAGGATTGATCATGTGCACTGCTCCGGAAAAAATCTGTGCAACCCTTTCTTGCCGAAAGAAAACAAGCCGAGTACAATGTTGCACAGTAGATTTTTTCACTGGTTGCGTTGGAGATCTGACCCATGCTCTCTGTTTTGCAGTTTTCTGACTGTCATCTGTTGGCTGATCCCCAGGAAAGGTTGTACGGAGCCGATCCAGAACAATGCCTGCAACAGGTATTACAGGCAGCCCAGCCCTGGGCAGCCCGCAGCCATATGGCTATTATCAGCGGAGATCTGACCCAACATGGTGAAGCCGCTGCCTATCAACAACTCAATACGATGTTTTCCGCCCTTGGCTGTCCGGTCTATAGCGTACCCGGAAACCATGACTGCCCGGAAACCATGGAAAAACTCTTTAACGGAACAGCGCTGCACTGGCAACCCTCTCTGACTTTACAGGGTTGGCACTTTCTTTTTCTCAACGCTGTGCTTCCCAAACAGGATGCAGGAGAGGTGAGCGCTGCACAATTAGAACATTTGCAGCAGCAGTTGGAGCAGCTTCCGCCTCTGCCCACCGCACTCGTCCTGCACCACCATCCCCGACCCACCGATAGCAGTTGGATGGAACAGATGGCGTTGCGTAACTCTGAAGAGTTGTTCACCCTGCTTGCAGGCTATCCACAGGTCGCTTTGATACTCTTCGGACATATCCATCAGCCATTCGATACACTCTATCGCTCTATTCGCCTGCTTGGCACTCCCTCCACCTGTGTGCAATTTGCCCATGGTACCAGTAAACCAGAGTTTATTCATGATCGGTTCGCTTTCCGTTGGCTGCATCTGCATGCCGACGGCACGATAGAGACAGATCTGGTCTGGATCACTCCCCAGAAAGCACTCTAGAGACTATTCATGCCCACAAGAAAAATTTCCATACTCGTCTGCATCAATGAACGCTTTAGCGATCGTCCCTCTTGTGGTGTGCAGGGCAGCGCAAAACTGGCCAAACAGTTAGAATACAAACTGCAGGAAGCGGGTCTGCCAATCCCCGTTGAACCGATTGGCTGTTTTGGGCGTTGCCATGAAGGCCCCAACCTGCGCATCGCCCCTGGCGGTGCATTTTTTACCGAAATGAACAGTGCCAGGCTGGATGATGTGGTTGCTGCCGTGGCAGCAATAATCCATCCTCCTGCACAACCCGCAACGTGCACTGACCCCCTTCTTGCCAGCCTATCAGGAGCCAGCGATGAATCAACTCACCACTCTGACCGCTGATATTACGCAACTGACCAGGGATGCCATCGTCAATGCGGCCAACGCCTCCCTGCTAGGCGGGAGCGGGGTGGATGGCGCCATCCATCGCGCCGGAGGTCCAGCCATCCTGGAAGCCTGTCAAGAGATTCGGCGCACGCTCTATCCCCAAGGCTTGCCTCCCGGAGAAGCGGTCGTCACCACCGGCGGCAATTTGCCCTCAGCGCTGGTGATTCATACGGCCGGCCCCATTTATGATAGCGATCCCGATCCGCATGGACACCTGGCCAGTTGTTATCGACGCTGTCTGGAGCTGGCCTTGGCACAAAACGCCAAAACAATCGCTTTTCCGGGAATCAGCACCGGCGTCTATGGCTTTCCCAAAGAGGCAGCAGCCCAAATCGCCATCGCGACTATCCGCAGCTTTTTTGCCCAACATCCTGACGCCAATATGCAGGTCACCTTGGTGGCTTTTTCTGCAACTGATGAGCAGATTTTGCAACAGCACCTGCCATGAAACATTCTCTCTCTCAGTTATATCACTCTTTGTGCCTGAGCTGCTTGCTGCTGCTTACCGCGTGCCAAGGACTCCCCGTCGCCTCGTCCCTGAATCCTGCAGAGACGCTGTGGCAAACCGACAGCCCGCCTACCATCCTGGACAGCCGCAACCATAAACAACTGAATCCTGCTGCTCTTTTGCCAGAACTCCTGAAGGCCGATGTGATCTATTTGGGAGAAGAGCATGATAACCCGCACCACCATCAGATACAGTTGGCAGTGCTGCAACAACTCCTGCAACACGGCAAAAAGCCCCTTATCGGCTTTGAGTTTTTCTCCAGAGAGCAAACCCCTTGGTTGATGCACTATACGGTCGGCAAACCCTCCAGCCTGCCCATTAAACAGCCGTTGGATCCGGATCAACAGTTGCGTGTACAGTTGGGATGGGAAAAACGAGAGGATTGGTCCTACTATTTTCCACTTCTGCAACTGGCACGACAGCAGCATCTGACCATATTTGGTGCCGATCTGCCAGAGGGATTGCGGCTGCGCTTGACACGTGAGGGATTGCAATCCCTCACCCCACTTGAACGCTCTCTGTGGAGGCAAACCCCTTTTCAACATGCGGATTATCAACAACTGATGCGCGATAAATTGGCGCAAGCCCATTGTGGCATGGCCTCGGAAAGCTTGTTGGATCGACTCTATGAAACCTGGCTGGCACGCAATGAGGCCATGGCGCAAAGCATTGTTGCAATGAGTGAAAACAATGATTCTCCCATAGTCATCATCGTCGGTGCCGGTCATGTCACCCATAATATGGGGATCTATGAGCGCGTCCACGCTCTGCGCCCGCAACTGCGTCAACTCAACCTGGGCTTGATCAGTGGTTCATGGGAGGAGTTTGTCTCCTCGTTGCCCTTGCCAACCCTGCATATCGGTTCAACCAGCTTTCTCCCCGCACATGAAATGCTCTGGTTGACCCCTGCCAGTGCCGAGAGCAGTGATCACTGCGCCGCATGGAGCAAAGCAAAAGCAGACAAGCCCGCTCAACAGTAACATCCTTGACGAAAAATGATGGCCAAATGCAGATGATCCACACTTGATATTTTAGCGAATCTGGCGTATTTGAAGATGTGGCAGATATTGCATGTTTTCAGAAAGCAGGATCTTCTGGTGACAACTGACCGCCAATGACTAATGGTTCGTTCTCTTGGCAATAGACAGAAAGGAGCGCAGGAAGTGGTACCACTTTCTCTGAACAAGACAAAGCGTATGCCGCCCTGGACCTTGGCTGTCGCCAATCTGGCCTTGTTGCTGTTGATTATTTTTGTTGGCTTTTTATCGGTTTCTCGTTCGGATCCAAACCGTTCTGGCATGTTGGTGGCATCGATCCAGCGCGCTTTAGGTGTCAAAGGAGCCGCTGCACCACAAGCGCTCGGAGAAGCAGTAGATGATCCAATCGGTTTTCCGCAAAAAATAGCTCTGTTGCACCAAATCACCCCGTTGGTCGATCGGCGTTTGGCTGAGGTGGAGACCACGAAAGAGGGATTTTTTATGCGTATGGATCTGGACACCGTTTTTGTCCCCGGCACCCTCTTAATGCGTCCAGAGATTCGTCACCGTCTGCGTTCGATGGCCACTCTGCTGGCCAGCCTGGAAAATTTATTGCATGTCACGGGATATATCGATTCTCCCGCGCAACCGGCAACCAGTAAAAAAGAGGGCGGTAAAGCATCTGCAGAAGGTGGAACACACTCCGCGACCAGCAGCGCACGGGGTGGCGGCACAGAAACAGGTGGCAACTCGCGGTCTGCGGGTACTCTAGCGCTGACGACCCAACTGCAACAGGTCTCAGCCCTCAGCCCCCCACCCAGCACCCCAGCAAGTGCGACTGGTGCGGCTCCCCCTGCTGCTGAGAGTGCCAACGCAACTGCTGGAAAAGGCAATGACAAGTCACAGGCAATCGCCCTGCTCAACAATAATCCGGCCTTGGCCCATGCGGTAGCACTCGCAGAATTTTTTGTTTCTGAAGGAAACATTCCTGCCTGGCGTATCCGCACCGAAGGCAAAGCGGCCAGCGCTACTGGTAGCAGCGATAGCAAGAACAATGCGCCAGCGGAATCTGCTGCCATTAAAAACACTCACTTGGGGCAGTCCAAACGTATAGAGATTCGTATTGCCCGGGAAACACTTTCTGCTGAAGTCAGCACGCCGAAACAAAAAACGGATGCACCTGCGGCAAGCAAGCATTAATGGATCAGCAAGGCAGTTAACAAGGTAGAGGTATCGAGATGTTGGGGACAATGAGGCTCAAAACGCAACTGTATATGTTGACGGCTGTACTGTTAACCATTCTGGTTATCACCAGTCTGATCGGTATTCTGCGCTCTCCGAGCGGCAATGAGGATTCATCTGCTCTCCTGGATGCAGTGATGCCTTTGACAGATACCCTGGCAACCGTTCGGGCCAACCAAATGGAACAAGCGGTCCAAATTGAACGGGCTTTGCGCACCATTCGCGCCCTTGGCGGCGTCAAAGGTCGTGATGCCGTGACTCAAAAAGCTGAAGAGGAAGGCCCTGGTCGTTTATCAGCCAGCATGAAAGTAGAGCGTGGACTAAGCAAACCCACTGATGGCAGCCGTGAGGAACGACGTGATTCAGCCGATGGCAGCTCTTCCAGCGATGGCGTGCAACGTGCTGAAAGCGATTTCAAACGTTTGGTATCTCAGGTTGCCGATGGTGTACGCAAAGGCCAGGATATGCTCCGCGACGGAATCAGCCGTGCCAGTCGCAGCGGAGATAAAAGTGCCCAAGAGTTGAATGCCTTGGCCGACTCTTTGCGTAACATCGAAAAAGATGCTGGCGAATACAGTAAATTGGGTGCCTATGTTTTTGAATTGCTGCGCAGCAATCGGCAAAATGAAGCCACCGATTTGACAGAAAAATTGACCGGGAAAAGACGGGATCTGGATCGTTTGCTGGAACAGGCAACCGCTGAAACTCGTAAAACTCTCCAGCATATCACAAGCGCAGCGCAGCAGGGACGCTCTTCACTGCTCGGCTCACTTCTGGTTCCGGGTATTGGACTCCTGATTGGTTTGATTATCTCCTTTGTATTGATCCGCAACATTGGTTCCAATGCCGGTTGCGATCCGGGCTCCATTCGTCAGGTAGCCGAAGCGATTGCCGATGGCAACTTTTTGGTGGAAATGGGGCGCAACGCCAGCAGCGACAACAGTGTGAATCGTGCCGTACAACGCATGGTGGAAAGCCTGAACGAAATGTTTCGGGATATTAGCCAGGATGCCAGCAAGTTGCGGCAATCGGCAACTGAGTTGGCCAATGCGGCACGTGAATTGACCAGTGGCGCCGATCAGTTGAACAACCAATCCACCTCGACTACTGGGGTGGTGACCAATATGAATAGCAACATGCAGACTATTTTGGCCACCACGGAGCGGATGACCAACAATATGAAAACTGTTTCGGCCTCTGCTGAACAGATCAGTGCCAATATGAATACCATCTCTTCGGCTGCCGAAGAGGCCAATATCAATTTGAGTTCGGTGGCACAATCCAGCGAACGGGCCAGCCGTAACATGGAGCAGGTGCGTGACACCTCACAACGAACTGGACAATCGGTGAGCACGGTTGCCAGCTCGGTTGAAGAGTTGACTGCCTCCATCAGCGAAGTGCGTCTGCGTTGCGAAAGTGCCTCCAAAGAGGCAGAAGAGGCCAAGCGCAATGCTCAGGACACCTTTGGAGTCATGCAAAAGTTGGGTGTTTCAGCACAAGAGATCGGTAAAGTGGTCGCGGTCATCAGCAATATTGCAGAACAGACCAATATTTTGGCCTTGAACGCCTCGATTGAGGCGGCTGGTGCCGGGGAAGCGGGTAAGGGCTTTGCTGTGGTGGCCAACGAGGTCAAAGAGTTGGCGCGCCAGACCAGCGAAGCAACACGGATGATTTCGGAAAAGATTGCCCAAATCCAGGACACCACCAACGCTGCCGGTATCGCCACCCAACAGGTTGGGGAAATCATCAAGCGTTTGAGCGGTGCCAATGGGGAGATTCTGCAGGCGGTGGATGAACAGAGCCGCACTGTCTCTGAAATCTCCCATTCAATGGTGGAGGTGTCGGCTGAGACAGCCGCAGTCACCAAACGGGTTGTCGATGCCTCTACGGGCATTGGTGAGGTGTCACGCAATGTCCAGGAGATCTCTTCCGGTATTGATGAGGTGACCCGCAATGTCGTTGAAGCCTCCTCAGGAGTCGATGGCATGACCCAATCATTGATGGAAGTCTCTTCGGTAAGTGCGGAAATTTCGCGTCATATTGCCGAAACCTCCAAAGTAGCCGGTTCGATGGAAAAGGGCATAATCGAGGTGAAGCGTACCGTAGATATAATTGATAAAAAGAGTAAAACCGTCGGCAAACAAGTCGAAACCATTACCGCCATCACGGCAGACTTGGACAAGACGTTGAGCCGGTTGCGAATCCAGGAATAGAATCTGGGAAGGCATGGATTTCCCGAATCTGCTTTTGTTTCTGCTGATGGAGAAAGAGAATGGCGGAAGAAGATGAAGAACTACTAGCGATGTTTGTCCAGGAGTCGACAGAACACCTGGAAAACATCGAGCCCAATCTGTTGATCCTGGAAGAGCGTGGTGCGGCCACTGACCCGGAAATCATCAATAGCCTGTTCCGGGGTGTGCACTCCATAAAAGGTTCTGCCGGCTTTTTTGGTTTGACAGCAATTTCCAAACTAAGCCACACCATGGAAAATCTGTTGGGTAAGGTGCGCGACAAGAGCATCGAACCCACTTCAGAGGTCTCTGACAGCTTGCTTTCCGCCTTGGACAAGCTGAAAACCATGGTGCACGATGTCATCAACAGTGAAGCGGTGGATGCCTCTGCCGAAGTGGCTGCCATCTTGGCCATTCTGGAACGCTCTGGCCATGCGGTACCCAGTGCGCCACCACCACCAAAACCAGCCGAGGCAGCACCGGCAGCGGAAGCTCCTCCTCCTGCGACGGCAGCCCCTGCGGCAGCAGAGCCTACCAGCACTGCGGTAGCCAGTTTGGCTGGCGCTGAACCGTTTGTTCTGGAAAACTATACCAACGTGGTCAGCGAGGCGCTGAAAGAAAATCGCAAATTCTATGAATTGCGACTGGAAGTGCTGCTGGATGACGAAAAAGAACGAAAAGATTTTGTTAATCAATTCAGTCAATTGGTAGAATCGGTGGGTACGGTGGTGGATTTCAAACCGGCCCTGGGTTCAGGAGGCTCTGTTCCGACTCTGCCAGACAAAAATTTACGCATCCTGGTTTCGTCGGTACTGACTCCCGATCTGTTGCAAGACATAGTACAACTGAAACCGCAAGCCATTCAGCCGGTTGCCATTCCCACCGCCTTGGTCAACAAGTTGGCGCCTCCGGTTCCGGTCAGCAAACCGACCGTCCCTGAGGTGGTTGAACCGGAGCCGGTGCGTGCGGTTGCCAAGGCCAAATCCTCGACCCACTCTTCGCGATTGGTGAAACCGCGAGCAGATTTGGGAGCCGCTGGCAGCAGCGGACGCACCGAAGACAAGGCAAAAGCCGGACAGCCCACAGTGGAAGAGACGCTGCGCGTGAGTGTGGCCTTGTTGGATGAGTTGATCAATATGGCCGGCGAGTTGGTGTTGACCCGTAACCAGTTGATCCGCGCCACCTCCAGCTTTGTGGCACAATCGCCCCATCTCGCCTCTCTGGTACAAAGCATCGACTCGGTCACCAGCCGTATTCACGGCAAGGTGATGCAGGCACGCATGCAGCCGGTCAACGTGGTCTTTAATAAATTTCCCCGCATTGTGCGCGATTTGGCCCTCAAACTGGGTAAAAAGATCGATCTGGAGGTGCGGGGCGGTGATGTGGAGTTGGACAAGTCGGTGATCGAACATCTCTCCGACCCCTTGACCCATATGATCCGTAACGTGGCCGATCATGCTATTGAGCTGCCCAAAGATCGGGTATCGATTGGCAAGCCGGAAGCCGGTAAAGTGGAGTTGGCAGCCTACCATGAAAATGGCATGGTCAATATTGCCTTGATTGACGATGGTGCCGGTATTGATTCGGAAAGGATCAAAGTCAAAGCCATTGAGAAGGGGTTGATCACCGAAGCGCGTGGCGCAGAGATGAGTGAGGAAGAGCTGCTCGATCTGATTTTTGCTCCTGGATTTTCGATGGCCAAAAAGGTCTCGGATGTTTCGGGGCGCGGTGTAGG
>NZ_RXIU01000060.1:0-6213 GCF_004217665.1 Candidatus Magnetaquicoccus inordinatus
GGTACAAAATCAGGACTAAAACGCGCCAACCTATTGTTTATAAATGTGAATTATTTGTTTTCTGTCCGAAAGTTCCGCTTAAGCCGACGCAAAGAGCGCGTCGGCTTAGTTTGAAAAGCGCGCCAAAGGCAAAAGATTAAAAAAGATTAAAAGCAAAATCCCAGGGATTCCATCCCTGGACCCGCAATAGTTTTGGGTGGTGAATAGTTACAAACCGGCCACAAAAAACAGCGCCAGTGCATCCTAAATTTTGAAGCGTACCAAAGCCTGGTTCAACTCCTTGGCGATACGGGTTAAATCCTTGGCCCGGCCACTGACGGTGCCGCTCAGATTACGCACATCGCGTGCGGTTTGATTCACCCCAGACATATGGGCTGAAACCTGCGAAGAGGCTTGGGAAACTCCCTGAATATTGCGGGTGATATCCAGCACCCCATGGGTGGCCTCTTCAAGGTTGCGGGAAATTTCGTTCATTCCGGCGGAGGAGTTGGTGACATTGCGGGTTACTTCACGGATTCCCGAAGAGATTTCGCTCATGCTGCGAAAGACATCATCAATACCGCGTGTCGCTTCGCTGACCCGAATGGTCACCTGATTGGCCTCACGGGCCACATCGCTGACCGAACGATTGATCTCTTCCAGGGCACTGTTTTGTTCGGTAACCGAGGTAAAAATGTCGGTATTGGCGGCTCGCAAGCGCACAATACTCTCGCCTACCCGGTTGATGGCCTCCCCGACATTGCTGGAATAGGAGCGTACCGTCTCGATACGCCCGGAGATGGTTTTGGTCGCTTCACTGGTTTGTCTGGCCAACTCTTTCACCTCGTTGGCCACCACCGCAAAACCTTTGCCTGCCTCCCCTGCTCCTGCCGCTTCAATGGCTGCATTGAGGGCCAAAAGATTGGTCTGCGTGGCAATATTATTGATCACCATGACAATTTTGCCAATCTCCTGTGTTGCCTTGGTCAACTGTTCCATCACCCCCAACGTTTCACGGGACTGTTTGGAAGCCTCATCGGCCTCGGTGGCCGCCGATTGACAACGATCACGCATCTCGCGCAACGATGCACCAATCTCCTCGACGGAGGCGGCCACTGTGCCCACATTATGGCTGGCGCGGGCGGCAGAATCGTTCATATGTTGCAAGCTGGAGCTGGCTTTCTCCCCGGAAGCGGCTACCGTGGAGAGATTAATGGTCGCCTCCTCCGCCGAAGCGGAAATGGTGTGCATGCTGCTGCTCAAGGTCTCCGAAGCACCAGAAATGGTCTGCATATTGGCATCCATCTGCTCAGCAGAGGCGGAAACCGTGTGCACATTTTCACTCATCTCCTGAGTAATATCAGCCACTTTACCGGCCTGATCGGTCAAGGTGACCGATGAATCACTCATGGAGCTGGCTGTTTCGGTCAGCTCGCTGGCGCTTTGCTCCAGAAGACGAGCCTGTTCACTGATACGCAAAAACATTTGCCGCAGATTGCCGGCCATTTCATCCATGGTGTTTGCCAAGATACCGATTTCATCATGGCGTACCACTCCATCTTCATGATGCACGGTCAAATCGCCTTCAGAGATGCGACGCACAAAGCCCATCACCCTGGTTAAAGGTTTGGCAATCGATGAGGCAATCAAGGAGGAGAGCGACATCACCAGCACGATGGCAACAATACCGTTGATCAATAGATAGAGTGAACGGCGTTGATTCAACTCTTCGGCCTGTTTTTCGTAGGCATTGCCAATGGTAACGGCCTCTTTCACCAAACTGTCAATCGCTTGCCGATGCTCTTCATAGCGGTTGCGCAGTGGACCAAAAGCCACAAGGCCGGCTTTGCTGCGATTTTGTGCCAACAGTGCCGGAAAATAGTCGCGAAAGACAATCTCAAAAAACTGTTGTGCCGAACGGTGTACCGGACCAGTCAATAGCTCTCTTTCCTGGCCCTGTTTTAAGTTTTGGTTCCAAAATTCAAAACGGGTATGATAATCCTTGCGCAGGCTCTCCATACGTTCCGCTGCTGCCCGTACACGCTCTGGCTCCATCTCTCCCAATGATTGCAGTGCCAACGCATATGCCTCCAGAATATACAGAGGAGGAGGCAAAATATCGGCGATAAAATCCTTGTCGCGCACAATCTCCTTGTAGACCGGCCCATGGACCTGCACCAGGTTCAACGTACTGTAGGTCAGATAGCCAAACACCAAAAAGCCAGTCAAAAAAAAGGCCATCAGCATGTGCAGCTTGGAGGATATTTTAATATTATCCAGATAACGCATCCGGGTACTCTCCTTCACCTACTTGAATCATGATGGGCAACAGCAAAACAGCATACAACGCAGAGCTGGTGATTCAATCTGCTGCGCAGCCCACAGGTGGCGTTGCAGGCTTTTTCGCTCCTTGCCTATCTGCTTGATATCTCTCGTCGCTCCATCGCCTGTTCCTTGCCGTGGACTTGCTCGCGACGATTTATTCACCAGCTCTCAGGCGGAGGCAGCCGGCAGGGCAGATTCCTCGCTGGTTTGACCAGTCAGCAACTCCTGAAAAATATCCCGTACATGGGACATATGGGTATGACGCACGCCATTGGTACCGGTAAAGATCAAACCGCGTTCCAGATCTCCTTGTTGCGCCCGATGCAGCGCCTCGGCGATGCAGAAGGCATCTTTGGCCTCCCGACAGGTACACTCTTCCAGACAGGTGGCAAAACATTTACTGGCCACCTTGCCTCCCTGCATCAGGGTGCGGGTAAAGGGGGTAAAAAGGGCGCGTCCCGGCAGGCCAGCCGGAGAATCGATGATCACCACATCGCTCTCTTTGGCATCGATAAAAGCCTGTTTATAGCGTTCATCGGCATCGCATTCATAGGTACAGAGAAAACGGCTGGCCATTTGTACCCCTTTGGCACCCAGGGAAAAGGCACGATCAATATCGGCACGGTCCCAGATCCCACCAGCGGTAATGATGGGAATTTCGTCGTTATATTCGCTGCGCGACCACTCTGCCAACTGCGGTACCACCTGGGCAGTGGAATACTCTTCGGAGAAGAGTTGGTTGCGACGTACCCCCAAATGTCCACCAGCGGTATTGGGATCTTCAAACAAAATGGCATCCGGAAGTCTGCGATAGAGTTTGCGCCAGCGGGCAGCCAACAAGCGGGCAGCACGCAGCGAGGAGACAATGGGAACCAAAGCGGTTTTGGGTCGGCTGGCAGCAAACTCTGGCAAACGCAAGGGTAGTCCTGCTCCAGAGATGATCAAATCCGCACCATGGGCAACTGAGGTACGCACCATGGCCTCAAAGTCGCGGATGGCCACCATGCAGTTGGTACCGATGATTCCCTGTGGGCTGGCTTCTCTGGCCAGGTTCAGTTCATCAATCAGAGCTTTGATGTTGGCCTGATAATAGTCCTTGCCTTTTTTATAATATTTGGAGGCCAAGGAGAGGGCAACGGTGGCGATTATCCCCACTCCTCCCTCATTGGCAACGGCGCTGGCCAAGCGATGTGCCGAGACACGTACACCCATGCCGCCCTGGATGATGGGAACCGGAATGGTATACTCTCCGATCTGCAAAGGAGGCAGAGAGGGCAACGGAGGGTTGGCTAAGGTCATGGTGGGTCCAATCGTCAGGTTGAGCAAAACAAGTAGTGGATATTATTCCCACTGAGCCCAGTCCGGTTTGTCGGCCATGACCGTTTTCCCTTGGATAAACAGGGCTCCATGAGCATGATTGACCTCGGCGGTGTAGAGAATCGCCAATCCCTGGCCGGTTTGCGGGCAAAAGCTGGTCAGTTGACCCACCTCTTTGCCATCTGCGCGCTGTACGGTGAGTGGCGTTTCCCAGGAGATCTCTTGTGGTCCGGTAATCCGGAACAATCTTTTTTTGAGTGTACCACGGTGATGGGTGCGGGTCGTTGTCTCCTGACCGACATAGCACCCTTTGCTGAAATCGACACCGTGCAATTCCAACAGACCAGCTTCCAGAGGCAAAGTGACATTCGGTGTCCATTCGCTGCCCCCTCTGGGCAAACCATTGGCAACCCGATATTGTTGCCATGCTGTCCAACCGGCAACTGGCAAAAGCTCTGCAAACCGCTTGCTTATGGTACTCCAGCCCTCTTGCGGAAGCAACAGTCGCCAGCCAAATTTTTCATGCCGGGGATCCAACCATAAACGCCAACCCGGTTTGGGTATCCAGGTTTGTCCCAAACGCTCATTGTGCAAGTGCAACTCTGGAAAAAGTGCCGCCAGGTGCGACTGCGCCTCTGGTCCGATTATGCCAAGCAAATAAAATGATTGGCGTCGATCGGTGACACTGATTTTGCTGCGCAAGCGATAAAAAAGAATCTGCTGGATCAATTCTGCAACCCGATCCGGTTCGCAGAGCAGCAAGAGTTGTTCGGCCTGTTCCTGTGTGCCATATTCCAGAAGGGTAAAATCCCACAAAAAACGACCTTGGGGGGTCAACAGTGCCGAATAGAGAGATTGATCCGCTGCCAATCGATTCACCTGGTTGGTGGTCAGACCAGAAAAAAAGGTGCGCCGTTCTGAACCTTCAAGAGCAACCATACCCATGTGGCTAAAGTTGACCCAGGCTGCTTTGTGCAGCAGGTTTTGATATTCAGCGTGGGGGTCGGCAAAATCCGCCGGGGTCGCTTCACCCCGATCATTGGTCCACTGCGGAGGTACGGCAAGAGAGGCATAAAACGACTGCACAGGAAAATCTCCTTGTCAAGCTATGGGTCGGATAAGCACAATGGGCTCTGGATCATTCCATTCTGAAACAAGAGAGGCGGCAGACAGCCGCCGAGACCGTATCACGAAAGGTGCAACCGTCATGAATACATTTCGTTCTGCCTGGATTCAAGGGCGCACAGGCAACGTTACCCAGATGCACTATGCCCGGCAAGGGGTGATTACCGAAGAGATGCGCCATTGCGCTATGGAAGAGCGTCTGGATCCGGAATTGGTTGGCGCCGAAGTGGCGCGGGGACGTATGGTCATTCCGGCCAATATCCGTCATCCCGAGTTGCACCCCCTGGCCATTGGTATTGCCGCACGGTGTAAAATCAATGCCAATATTGGCAACTCTCCACTCTCTTCCGGCCTGGATGAAGAGCTGCACAAATTGCAACTGGCAATTCGCTATGGGGCCGATACGGTCATGGATCTCTCAACCGGACGGCAAATTCCGGAAATTCGTCAGGCACTGCTGCGTAATGCACCCTTGCCGTTGGGTACGGTACCCATTTATGAGGCGGTGGAACGGGTCTCCGATGTACGCCAACTGACTGCCGATTTTATCCTGCAGGTGATCGAAGAGCAGGCCCAGCAGGGAGTGGACTATATGACTGTCCACTGTGGTGTGGTATGGGATGTACTGCCGTTGATCGAGTCACGCATCACCAAAATTGTCTCCCGTGGCGGGGCTCTGATGGCGCAGTGGATGCTGTATCATGAGCAGGAAAATCCACTCTTTACCCATTTTGACCGTCTGTTGGAAATCTGCACCCGCTATGACGTGACCTTGTCTCTGGGCGATGGTCTGCGCCCTGGTTGCCTGCATGATGCCTCCGATGCTGCGCAATTTGCCGAACTGCGCGTTCTGGGTGCGTTGACCAAACGGGCCTGGGAACAGGATGTACAGGTGATGATCGAAGGTCCGGGACATGTGCCTCTGGATCAGATCGAAATGAACATGGAGCAAGAGCGCTTGTTGTGTCATGAGGCTCCCTTTTATGTTTTGGGACCGTTGGTGACCGATATTGCTGCCGGTTATGACCATATTGCCTCGGCGATTGGTGGAGCAGTGGCCGCATGGAAGGGGGCGTCGATGTTGTGCTATGTGACTCCGAAAGAGCATTTGGGATTACCCAATGCCGAGGATGTGCGCAACGGCATCATTGCCTATAAAATTGCCGCCCATGCGGCAGATATTGCCCGCCAACGTCCTGGAGCCAGAGAGCGGGATGATGAGATGAGTCGCGCTCGCTATGGCTTTGATTGGAATCGACAATTTTCCTTGGCCTTGGATCCGGAACGGGCCCGCGCCTATCATGATGAAACCCTGCCCAACGAAGCGCATAAATCAGCAGAGTTTTGTTCCATGTGCGGACCACGTTTTTGTGCATACAAGCTCTCTCGCGATGTGACTACCCGTTATCAAGGTGTGGCAGCACGCCTGGTTCCCGATTTTTGCCCCGAATCGGCACCAGATGGTTC
>NZ_RXIU01000060.1:6414-16658 GCF_004217665.1 Candidatus Magnetaquicoccus inordinatus
AAGCCGGCACATGGGCACCTACAGCGCGCAAACCGCGCAAGAAGGCCAACCCGGATGAGTGATGGACAACAATCTGCTCCTCCTCAATGGTTGCATCTGCCGGATGGGGCCAGGAAGCTTGCCAACTGGCCGCATCCGGATAATCGCGTAATCCATGCGCCATGCCTGCCGCAGCACAGGCACTGCGCCACTCATGAAAAGTGCCAGGGGCCAATGTCGCCATGGCGATGCAGCCTCCTGGACGCAACAGGGCATGCCATTTGTGCAAAGCCGCACCTGGTTGCACAAACCACTGCATCACCATGCTGGCGGCAATCAAATCAAACTGCTCTTTGGCCAAGGGGGGATCCTGGCCATCCCAAAGCCCATAGCGCACCTTGTCTGTTGTTGCCAAGGCTGTCCGACAACGTTGCACCATCGGCCAGGTCAGATCACTGCACAACAGTCTGCCTTGTGGCCAGCGCTGGCACAGTTGCTGACTGAATAAACCGGTTCCACACCCCAGCTCCAGCATAGTCGGTGCCAGCAGCGGCAAAGTGATACGTGCAGCCAATCGTTCTGCTACCAGACGTTGTACTTGGGCGTGTTCGGCATACTGCTCCGCCTGGGCAAATGCCTGCATTATGGATTGCACCATTCCTGATACTCTTGCTGCTGTTCCCATCATGATCAATGGTACGGCGTTTCTGGTAAAAATTGTTGAATAAAGTGGGCACACGCTTGTGGTTGGGTGATGGGCAACAGATGGCCCCCCTCTGGCAACCAATGGCATTGCTGTGCGTTAAAGCAGCGATTGCTTAAGAGCGCCGGGACAATCTGGTCATCCTGTGCTGCCAGATTGGCGACTCTTCCTGTCCATTGGTGCAAGCTCTCTCGACCATCCCATGTTGCCAACCAATCCAACCCCTGAAGCAAGCTATCCACTGCAACCAAGGTGTGCGGCAAAGAGAGCTCCCTGCCGCCTTGACGAGCAAACTCTTGCAAAACAGCGTGCGGATTCTCCGGCAGCCGTTGACGCATGCGCTGCAGCAAGCGTCCTGGCACCCCTTCGGGAAAATGTTCCGCACGCGCAAAACGGCTGAAAGCGGCGATACCCAGCAGACCGATACAGTTGTGACGCCAGGGAGCATGCGGCAATTGCTGCAAAAGCCATAAAAAACCCAAAGAGTGCCCCACCGCCAATACAGGACGATCAACGGGAATCTCCACTGGACGTGCCGCAGCAAAAAAACCCAGATCCGGGGTCAGGCAGTGATAATCCGGCAAGAGACGGCACACACTCTGCCAACTGCCTGCCCCTAATGCCCAACCATGCACCAGCAGCAGCACGGGAGAGGATGATTGTGGCAGACCAGAGCTCATTGACGAACCAATGTACCGATACCTTGATCCGTGAAGATCTCCAGCAACAGCGCATGCTCGATGCGGCCATCGATAATATGGGTTGCCTTGACACCGGCCTCCAAGGCACGGCGACAGATCTCCACCTTGGGAATCATGCCGCCGCTGATAATGCCGTCATAGACCATTTTACTGGCCTGTTCCAGGAAGAGTTGACTGATCAGACTACCCTGAGCATCCATGACACCGGCCACATCGGTCAGCAGAAGCAATTTTTCCGCCTTGAGCGCCATGGCCACATGGCCGGCCACCGCATCGGCATTGATATTAAAGGTTTCGCCGTTGACACCCACACCGACCGGAGCCACAACCGGAATCAGATCTGATTGTTTGAAAAGTTCGAGCAGAGTGGTATCGATATGTTGCACATCGCCCACCCAACCCAGATCGATCAACTCCGGCTCTTCACTATCGGGACCGGGCCGGACATGGGTACGTTTACGCGCCAAAATAGTCGGCCCATCCTTGCCGGATAGTCCGGCAGCCCGTCCTCCATTGCGGTTGATAAGGTTGACAATCTCTTTATTGACCTGACCGGCCAAAACCATTTCGACCACATTGACTGTCTCTTGGTCGGTAACCCGTTGACCATCAATAAATTGGGGAACCAAACCCATTTTTTTCATTGTCTGTCCGATTTGCGGCCCTCCACCATGGATGATCACTGGATTGATGCCAACCTGGCGCAGCAGGATGACATCCTGGGCAAAACCCGCTTTCAGCGCCTCATCGACCATGGCATGGCCGCCATATTTGATCACGAAGGTCTTGCCGGCAAAGCGGCGCATATAGGGTAATGCCTCGATCAAGACACGAGCTTTTTCAATCCGGATCGGTAAACTCATTATTGTTCCTCCTGGACGACGGGTCATGTTTTCCGTTAGAGTGTGACACTGATTTTTATTGCGGTTGCTACTTTTGCCGCAGTTGCGGTCGATTCGTTTTCCCTTTTTTCCGGTATGCAGAGACCATGCTTGACACACTCCCCCATCGCTCAGGGAAGGCAGCGCCACCGCGTTGCTTGCCACTCAGCCTGCTGCACGGTTTGGCATTGCTGATCTGCTGTGGCATGGCGGCACCATTACAGGCAGAAACCGGTTATGCGGTGGACGACTGCCGCATCCTGATGCGGCGCGGACCGGAAACGCGCTATAAGATAGTCCAGATGCTCAAGATTGGCGAGGAAATGGAAATCCTGGAGGATGATCGCGCCTCTGGCTGGGCACGGGTACGTGCTACTGCCTCTGGCCTGGATGGTTGGGTGCTGCGCCGTTTGATCTCTCCAGAGATGCCCCCACAAGTGCAACTGGATACCATCCGCGAAACTTTACGCCGTGCGGAAGAGGAGCGTAATCGTTTACGCAGCGAAAACGAAGAGTTGCGCAAACGGGTCGGTTCCCAGGAAAAGCTGGAAGCGGAGCTGACACGGATTCGTAAAATCTCCCAAAATGCCCTGGAAATTGAACGTGAAAATGAATCCCTGGCCCAAAAGCTGCGCACTGCAGAACAGGAGATGAAACAGCTCTCCGACGACAACCGGATCCTGGAACGACAAACAGATACCTCCTTTTTTCTGGCAGGATCGGCGGTGTTGGCAATTGGCATGATCAGCGGTGCTGTTTTGGCCAGAAGGCGCCGTTCCACCTTTGGTTCATTGGAATAGTGGAGCAACCGCCATGGGTTGGAAACTGGTGGTGGTCACCGTGCGACCCCAGATGACAGAACGCATCATTGCGGCAGCTCGTGGAGCGGGAGCATTGGGAGCTACTGTTATCCCCGCACGGGGCACAGTTCCCCCGGAAAAGCGTCCCTTTTTTGGTTTGGCGCTGGACAATCAGCGCGATTTGATTTTATTCCTGCTGGATGAGGCACGGGTTGCAGCGGTCACCCGCACCATCCATCTGGACGGTGATCTGGATACGCCTGGTACGGGCATGTTGTTTGTACTGGATGTGGAACAGGCAATGGGATTGCGGGAGCAGTTGCTGGCGGTGGAAACGGAGATTCGCGAGCAATATAACTAAAAATCGCGCAGTGGGCAGCAATAGATACCCAGGCCCTGAGCAACTGCCAGCAGCACCCTGCTGTGACCAAAACAGCAGGAGTTTTCTTCACACCTTGACTGTCACACTATACCGATCTTGAGATGTCCGTATCCAATCCTCTCACCCAGTTGTTTGCGCGGCAACGCCCTTTTGTGCCGTTATTGTTGGCACCAATGGCAGGTATCACCGATAGGCCCTTTCGTAATTTGGCACGACGGTATGGAGCCGATCTGACCCTGTCGGAGATGGTTGCTTCGCAGGCCATGGTCCGCCATACAGCCAGAAGCATAAAGATTGCTGGCTCCTGCTCAGAAAAAACAGACCAACCGGAAGAGGAGTTGGTTGCTGTGCAGATTGCCGGTGCCGATCCGGAAGTGATGGCGGAGGCAGCGCGTTTGAATGTGCAACATGGCGCCACTCTGATCGATATCAATATGGGCTGCCCGGTGAAAAAGATTGCCAAAAGTCATGCTGGTGCGGCCTTGATGCGCGATGAACGATTGGCTGGGCAAATCATGGCGGCGGTGGTGGCAGCGGTGGCAGTACCTGTGACCATCAAGATCCGCCTGGGTTGGGATGAGCAGCAGCGTAACGCTTTGCGCATCGCCCGCATTGCTGAAGATTCTGGAATTGCTGCTGTTACCGTGCATGGACGAACTCGAGCCCAGATGTATCATGGCAGTGCCGATTGGCAGGCCATCGCCGCCATCAAGGCTGGCGTGACCATTCCAGTGATCGGCAATGGCGATATCACCTGCCCGCAGGTGGCTCGCCAAGTGTGGCAGAGTTCTGCTGTGGATGGCCTGATGATCGGTCGAGCGGCGATTGGCAGACCATGGATCTTCCGGGAAATTGCCCATTTTCTGCGCAACGGTACCCTGTTGCCGGCTCCTGCCTGGCCGGAGAGAAAAAAGTTGATTGAAGAGCATTATGCGCAGATCATCGCTTTTCACGGCCCCGTTGTGGGCAATCGTTTGGCACGTAAACATTTGGCTTGGCATACCCGTGGTCTGGTTGGAGGAGCACGGTTTCGGGAACAGTTGAATTATTCACCTGATGCCGAGAACACGGGACGGTTGTTGACAGATTTTCTGGCAGGAGTCGAGGAGCCGTAATGGTTCATTTCAGCCCAGAGATATTGTGGGATCAATTGACGACCGGCGTGGTTGCAGTCGATCATGAAGGGCGGGTACAAGCGGTCAACACAGCAGCAGAACGGTTGCTGGGCCGTGCGCGACGCCATTTGTCTGGCATACCCCTGGCCCAACTGTTGCCAGGTCATCCTATTGCCTTGGATTTGATTCATCGTGCTCGCAATCTGGGTATGCCCTGTCGTGTACGCACCGCCCATTTAACCCCCTCCCCTGGAGTGACCCTCTCGGTTTCGCTGACCGCCGTTCCCCTGGAAGATGCCGATGGGCAAGGTATCGGGGCACTGCTGCAGTTGGAAGAGACCGGCACTTTGGAACGTATTGAAGAGGGACAACGTCTCAATGCCACCCTGGACTCCATGGAAACACTGGCCCTGACCGTTGCCCACGAGGTAAAAAATCCCTTGGCTGGCATTCGCGGTGTGGCGCAACTTTTGGAGATGGAAGGGGGCAGTACCACCATTTCCACCGGTACAGCATTGATTTGTGCAGAGGTGGATCGCATCAGTCGCCTGCTGGATGCTCTGCTGGGCTTGGCCGACCGTCATGCCACACCGAGTGGAGCGGTCAATATTCATGAGATATTGGATCATGTGGTGCGTTTATGTCCTGGTGATCAACCACGCATCAACAAGGATTATGACCCCTCCCTGCCGGCGATTCGCGGTGATCGGGATCAATTGATTCAACTGTTTTTGAATCTGCTGCAAAATGCCCGTGATGCAGCAGGGGCGATGGGGTTGGTCTGCCTGCACACACGCATTTCCACACAGGTGCGCCTGGAACAAGGAAGACGGCAACGCCATTTGATTATTGAAGTACGGGATAATGGTCCCGGAATTGCGGAATCGGTACGACAGCGCATGTTTTTGCCCTTTGTGACCAGCAAACCCAAAGGAACTGGCAATGGATTGGGTCTGGCCATTGTACAAAAGATTGTCCACGATCATGGTGGTCAGATTGAGGTAACAGAACAGGCCGGGCAAACCATCTTTCGTGTCTTATTACCTGTCAACGTGCCATAACCATGAACAATCGTTCCCCCTCTACCGCAGCGCTTCCGGGTCGGACCATTCTGGTTGCCGATGACGATCATGCCATGCGCTATGTTCTGGAACAAGCCTTGGGACGGGCTGGTTATCGGGTATACAGTTTTGCCAACGGCAAGGCATTGCTGGATTTTGCCAGTGAGACACCGGCTGATTTGGTGATCACGGACATCGTCATGCCATCCGGTTCGGGGTTGGATCTGTTGCAAACGCTGCATACCCGGCAACCAGAACTGCCGGTAATTGTGATGACGGCACAAAGCACGTTGAGTCATGCTGTCCAGGCATTTGAACGGGGCGCTTTTGAATATTTGGCCAAGCCATTTGATATTCGGCGTATGATCGACCTGGTGGCACAGGCGATGGAACGACAGCAGGCAAGCCGTCCACGTCCGGCAACTTCCAATGAATTCAGCCGTTTTGGCGGCTTTGTTGGCCTCTCCCAGGCGATGCAGGAGCTGTTTCGGACCATTGGACGTTTGGCCAATTCTGAGATGACGGTTTTGATTCATGGTGAATCGGGTACTGGCAAAGAGCTGGTCGCCCGTGCAGTCCATGACCACTCCCCCCGACGGCAGGGCCCTTTTACTGCCATCAACATGGCAGCGATTCCGGCCAATCTGATTGAAAGCGAGCTGTTTGGTCATGAAAAAGGGGCATTTACCGGAGCGGTGGCCCGCCATCATGGCCATTTTGAGCGCGCCAAGGGGGGTACACTGTTTTTGGATGAGATCGGCGATATGCCGATGCAGGCACAAACGCGCCTCTTGCGGGTCTTGCAGGGAGGCTCCTTTACCCGTGTTGGGGGGACGGAGACCTTGAAGGCAGATGTACGGATTGTTGCGGCAACCCATCAAAATTTGCCCTCGGCGATTGTCGAAGGTCGTTTTCGCGAAGATCTGTTTTACCGTTTGAATGTGGTGCCCTTGTATGTGCCATCGTTACGCTCGCGACGTGAGGATATTCCGTTGTTGGTGGACTATTTTTTGGCCAGGGCGGCGCAAAAACTGGGGTTACCGTTAAAACGGATGTCGCAGGAGAGCCTGGCAGAGTTGATGGCCTATGATTGGCCTGGCAATGTGCGGGAACTGGAAAATCTGATTCATCGTTTAATGGTATTGACTCCCCAGGAGATTATTCAACGGGAACACTTAAACTTGCCACGTGTAGGCAAGATGCCTGGAGCCTATGAGGTGGTACGTGACGCAACACTATCGCGGGTAGAGTCTGATGTGGCTGAAGAGGTGAGCCCGGAAAATAATCTGTTGCGGTTTTTGGATCAATTTTTCACCTCTCCCAGTTGGAAAAATTGTGATAATCTCTATGATCAGGTAGTGAATCGTATCGAAAAGTCACTATTTGATCGTGTATTATTGGAAACATCCGGCAATCGAGTCATGGCTGCCCGCCTTTTGGGGATCAATCGCAATACACTACGAAAAAAAATTCAGGATCTTGACGTGAATGTGAAAAGATGAGAGGTTCAGGCGTTGACAGGTGGGACAGCTTTTTTTAGCATGATGATGAAGGCGGGGTGAAGGTGCATACAGGCAAGGAGACCCGGCCAGAGCCTCCGGAGGGAGGCCAACCACCATCGGCAACCAAGGCGCAGCAGGGAATGGGTACAGGCATGCGCATGGCCACGGATATGGTGGTCGCTACGCTGATTGGTGTGGCGATGGGATATTATCTGGATCAATGGTTGGCAACACAACCATGGCTGACAGTGATCTTTTTTTTCTTAGGTGCCGCTTCTGGTTTTCGTATGGTTTACCAGCTTGCCACGCAAAAAAAAGAGCAACAGCCTTCTGTTATGGATTGAATCGGGGAGAGTGAAACGTGTTATTGACTGCTACCGCCATCAATGCCGAAGCCGCACAAGCAGTTGCCGCTGCGGCACCCCGTATGGATCCTTTGCACCATTTTCAAGTGATCCGCTACATAGAGATAGCCCCGTTTGGGATGGATCTTTTTTCGATTTCCAATTCGGTATTATGGATGTGGATCTCGGTAGCGGCGGTTTATCTCTTTTTTCGTTATGCCATGCGTCAGCCTGGATTGGTTCCGGGACGCTTACAAAGCATTGCTGAAGCTGGTTATCTGTTTATTCGTGGCATCGTCGATGAAAATATCGGGCATGGTGGCAAGCCATTTTTTCCGTTGGTATTTTCGCTCTTTTTCTTTGTACTGTTTTGCAACTGGACAGGATTGATTCCGGCTTCATTTACAGCGACATCGCAGTTGATTGTAACGGCGACTTTGGCATTGGGAATATTTTTTCTGTCGATTTTTCTCGGTTTTTATAAACATGGATTGAAATTTTTAGGATTTTTTGTACCATCAGGATTGCCTGTGTTATTGTTGCCGTTGATGGTGCCGATTGAGATTATCTCATTTTTGGCGCGTCCTGTTTCGTTATCGGTGCGTTTGTTTGCCAACATGACGGCTGGCCATACAGTTTTGGGAGTGTTATTCTTTTTTTCAGCGACATTGCCGTGGATTGGTTCTTGGTTACCGTTTGGCTTTTCGGTAGTATTTACAGCGGTGGAAATTTTCATTGGCTTTATTCAGGCCTACATTTTCACCATTTTGACATGTGTTTATATTAACGATTCGTTGCATTTACATCATTGATGTCGAGGCATCGGATCAAGTTTTCAGCCCGCGAGACTCGCGACTTGCAAATTTGTTTAGGAGAGATGACACGATGGAAAGCCTACCCGCCTCATTCATAGGTATGGGATTGGCCGCCGCAGGGCTGGCTGGTTCTGGCATTGGATTGGGATTCATGTTCGGCAAGGCGATTGAGGCGTTTGCGCGTCAACCGGGAGCCGAGGCGCAGTTGTCCAAATATGTCTGGATTGGCGCGGCCTTTGTTGAGGCCATTGCGTTGTATGGATTGGTGTTGGCGTTCATCATCATGGGCAAGGGATGATCTCGATGATCTCAAGCGCATATGCTGCTGCGGAGGGGCATGCCCAGTCATCGGGTTTGCCGCAGTTTGAGTCCAGCGTATTTGCATCTCAGATGTTCTGGACGATAGTATCATTTTTTGTTCTGATGTATCTGTTGAATCGGTATGTCATACCGGCGATCAACGATATTTTGGACAGCCGCAGTAAGAAGATAGGCGAAGACATACAGCAGGCAGAGCGGGCACGACAGGAGGCTGATCGTCTATTGGCCAATTATCGTGATCAGATTGAGCGGGCACGGCAGTTAACCGCCACGACGATTGATGAGGCGCGGATAGAGGCTGCAGCGATTCGCGAGCAGGCGCTTGCTGAGTTGGGAGAAGAGTTGAACAAGAGAAAAGCCTCGGCGCTGGAAGAGATTGAGCGTACACGAGTGCAAGCAATGGAAGCGGTTCGGGAAGCAGCAGTAGAGATAGCGATGTTGGCTACTGAAAAGCTGATTGCAAAATCGGTTACCAAACCCAAAGCTGAGAGTATGGTAAAAGAGGCTTTGGAGCATTTGGAAAAGAATCGAATCGGTATGCACTGATTGTAGCTGCCGTGCAGAAAGATGGTTATCGAGGCCGAATCTCTTGTAAGGGATTCGGCCTTTTCCATCCTGGAAGAGAGTGTGGGTACAAATAGGGAACGGTATGTATGTCCTCGTAGCTCAGCCGGATAGAGCAACGGATTCCTAAGTAGGGAATCGCGGCTTCACAACCTCCTCATCTGCAATGGTTTTTAATTTTATCAAACAGTTACATCTTCCAGGTTTTGGCAGATTACCCCCGCTTTTTCCGCTTTTGGAACAACTTTCTCACACGAGACTCTCACACAAAGCACACTGTTTCCAGTCCTGAAGCCGACCGTATAAGGGCTATTGGAAGCGGGTGGTTGCTTCTGCTTTGCTTTAGGGTACACCCCAGTGAAAAGCCCATTGCTGCCCAGGAGGTGCATCAATAGAGTTGACTTCTGAGTTTTGATATGGCATTATCACAGCATCTTAAACCTTATTGATATGATTGGTGCTGCAATGGCCGTGATTGGATATGCCAGAATTTCTTCATCGTCACAGGACTTGGGGATTCAACTCGGCTCTCTTGCCCACTGTGATGAAATTTTTTCAGAAGTTGAGTCTGGAGCCAAGAAGGACCGACCCAAACTCCTGGAGCTGCTCCGGTTCATCAGGAAGGGTGACGTGGTGGAATGCACCCGGCTGGATAGACTGGCAAGGGACACTCACCACCTGTTGGAGATTGTCCAGTTGCTGGAACGGAAAAATGTGGCTCTGAAGATTCAGAACATCAACCTGGATACGTCTACTGCAACCGGGAAACTCATGCTGACCATGTTGGCGGCCATCAGTGCCTTTGAAAGAGACCTTTTGAAGGAACGCCAGCAAGAGGGTATTGAAAAGGCCAAGCGTGAAGGGGTGTACAAAGGTCGCAAGCCGACCGCCAGAGCCAAATCTCAATTGGTGCTGGAGCTGGTTGCTCAAGGGGTCTCCAAGGTTGATGCGGCCAAGAGGACCGGCATCTCTGTGCCGTCAGTGTACCGGATTCTTGGTGCTGCGACCCAAAGCAGCTCCACCACTTGACCGTTCATTCCTGCTGCTCCTGTATTGACTCTGCAAACGCTGGTATC
>NZ_RXIU01000061.1:0-8356 GCF_004217665.1 Candidatus Magnetaquicoccus inordinatus
CATCCTGTAAAATTATGGCACTACAAAGCGTTTTCAAAAGTGCTATCTATAGATTTCAATCAATTACACGATCCAAAGCCGCAATTTTAGCCAAAATGTGTTAAACATGGGCTAGAAAAGTCAGCAACAAGCAGATGCACCGGCCAGGCTTCCTGCAACAACTGCAGCAGATGTTTGCGATTGCTGGCAATGTGCACCTTGGCGGTTCTGTGTTGCAGTATCTTCGCCAGGGCAAAACTGCGCCGAATGTCGGAACCCACCAGAAGAATGGCAACCTCTTCTCCCTGCACCAACAACGGGACAAGATCCTCTTTTGCAGGGATGATTTCGGGCTGTTTTGGCAGCAGCACACGGCACTCTTCCTGCTGCAGAGAGTGAGGCTCAGGCAAAGCAAGCGGGCTCAACCATTCGTGCAAGATGGCATAGAGTTGTTCCAGAGCCACCGGCTTGGCCAAATAGTCATTGGCACCCGCATGCAAACAGCGCTCCCTGTCTCCGGGCATCGCTTTGGCAGTAAGAGCAATAATCGGCAATTGGGCAAAACGGGGCTGCCGACGAATCGCCTGCATCGCCTGATAGCCATCCATACGCGGCATCATGATGTCCATCAACAACAAATGGATCTCTGGATGCTCCTGCAATACCTGCAGCGCCTCCTCACCATCGACTGCAAAATAGAGTTTTCCTGTGCGCCCGCTCAAACCTCTTTGCAAGGCCAGACGGTTTCTCTCATCATCATCCACAATCAGCAGTTGCAAAGCAGGATGATAAAAATCCACCACTCCTGACTGGCCACGCCGCACAACCGGGTCGCTGGTCGTCGCAATGATCTTTTCCGGGAAGGGAAAAGCCAAAGGCAAAATCAGGGTAAATTGACTCCCTTCGCCAACCCGACTGTGCAGATGAATCTCCCCCCCCAACAAGGCCGCAAAACGTCTGGCAATGGTCAAGCCCAAACCGGTGCCCCCATATTTGCGACTGGTGGTGCTCTCTACCTGTTGAAAACTTTCAAAAATCAGCGCAAATTTTTCCTCAGGAATACCAATACCGCTGTCTTTGACCCGCAAGGCCACACAAGGTTGACCCTGCAACTCAGAGCGCTGCAGCGGTTGCTGAGAATCCACCCGCTCAATTGCCAGATGCACACCGCCACGTTCGGTAAATTTGAAGGCGTTGCCCAACAGGTTGCGCAATATCTGCTCCACTTTGAGTGCATCTGTGGTGAGACTCTCCGACAGATCATGCGCCAGACTTTGCGACCATTGCACCCGTCGTTGCAAGGCAACTGGACGAAATTGGCGCTGCAGACTCTCCATCAAGCTGCGCAAACTCATTGGCGCAGCAGAGACATCCATGCGCCCGGCCTCCACCTTGGAAAGATCAAGAATATCATTGATCAAGCGCAACAAATCACTGCCGCTTTCATAAACCACCCGTGCCGAATCCTGCTGCTCATCGCTTAAACTGGCATCGTTGGCCAGCAGTCTGGAAAGAATCAACATGCTGTTGCGGGGGGTACGCAACTCATGGGACATGTTGGCCAAAAATTCAGACTTGGCACGGTTGGCCGCCTCCGCCGCCTCACGAGCGCTGTTGGCCGCCTCTTCAGCCAGACGACGCGCCGAAACATCACGTATAGTTCCAAAGGAGCCAACCACCAATCCCATCTCATCCAGACGGGCTCCCGTATAGAGCTCCACCCAAACCTGAGTGCCATCGCGACGCACCCCCAACACCTCATCGCGATAATGGCTAATCCGTCCAGCCAGCAAATCCTCAAATTGTCGCAGCAACGGCTCATGATAGTCAGGATGGGTATAGTGCAAAAAAGGCTGTTGCAACGACTCGGCAACCGTAAAACCACTCACCTCTTCCCAGGCAGGATTGAGAAATTGCCAACATCCCTCGCGATCGGTCTGAAAGATCACATCATGAATATTTTCTACCAGTTGCTGATACCGCACTTCCGATTGCTGCAATTGTTGACTGATCCGTTTGGCCTCGCGCTGCACCTGCTCTTGCCGTCTTGCCAAAAAACGAAACAAAATAAACAGCAACAGATCAATAAAACTGCCCAAAGCCAAAACCATGCTCGGCTGGTTGCTGCTTAATTTTTGTTCAAACTCCGGGCGACTGTGAAACAAAACGGTCCAGGTCCGTCCCAAAATAACAATCTGACGGCTCACATTATATAAAGAAGAGGCATATAACATCTCTGCAGGATTGTTGCCGGCAGAGCTGTAGAGCCTGTTTTCCTCAAGCAACTCCTGGCCATCAAACAGCTCAAAATCCATATCCGGTATGCCATGCCCCAAAATACCCTGCATCAAATCCTTGGTACGAAAAGGACTATAGACAAATCCCAGCAAGGCTGTTCGCCGCCTCTCCAACGTATCCAGCGCCACCCCCGGACGGTAAACCGGCAGATACATTAAAAATCCCGTTTGTACATCGGTGCTGGTCTCCTGCACCAACTTGACCGGGCCGGAAAGTGAGGCTTGTCCATAGTCGCGAGCCTGCTCCATCGCCTGACGACGTATCGGCTCCGAAAACATGTCATAACCAAATGCCCGCAAATTGCGGTCGCGAAATGGCTCCAAATAGATGATCGAACTGTACAGCGACCTCTCTCCCGGTGGACGAACGCCATAGTGCGGAAACCCCTCCTGGCGGATCTCTTGCGTATGGCTCTCCAACTCGGCGGCAGGAATCATCCGTGAAAAGCCGATTCCTTGAATGCCCGGCCAATAGGTATCAATCTGCAAGGTGGCCACAAAATCATGCCATAAGCGCCGATCCACCTGAGCGCGACTGGCATTGAACAGCGCCACGCCACTGCGCAAAACCTGTTCATACTCCATCATGCGTTTGCTGATTGCTTGTCTGGCCTCTTCGACCGCATATTCGATCCGGTCGTGGGTGCGATTTTCCAAAGAGAGTTTGCTTAAATGCCAGTAGATCACGGTTACCAGACCGGCAATCAATAACACTATCCAGGCGGTCTCTTTGCGTAAAAAATAGTTACCGAAAGTCAGAGGCAGACGAAAATGCAGCCAGGGAGGCAGTTGGCGACGCAACATCCAGGGCAAGAGCAGCAATAACATGGCAGCGCTGCCAAGCACCCATGCAATGTTCTGTTCACCCTCTTTTTTGCTCTCCTTTTTATTGCTCGAGGCAGGGATTTCTGTGTGTGCTTCGCTTCCATAATAGCGCTGGTAGAGAGCATTATAGGCTCCCCCGCCTTTCCAGAACATAATGGCTGCATTGAGACTATCCAGCCAGTCGGCGCGTTCTCTGGACAAAAGAACCGCCCGTTTGATCTCCAAAAAGGGATTACCCACCAGGTGGATGGAACGACTCAAGCCCATGGCCTGCACTTTGGTCAATACCGTATTTTGCGGCGCAATCAACAGCTCCACCTGATTGTTCAACAAGGCGGAGAGTGCTGTTTCCAGATTTTGGGCAGGAAACAGTTTGAGATCGGTACGTTTGCTCAACTGCTGGGCTGCAGCTCCTTGCTGTATTGCCGCAATCGAGCGACCGGTCAAATCATCACAACTGGTGATTTTATTTTGGTCCTTGCCCACAAAGCAGGAGACAGTTGTGGTCAACAAGGGTTCTGAAAAGAGAAACTCCTTTTCCCACTGGGCAGTGATGGCCACCGCAGGGGAGAGATCGGCCACGCCATTGCGTACCGCCGCGACTGCCTCCTGCCAGTTATCAACAACATGATAACGCACGCTCCACTGCAAATTGGCCGAAAGAGCTTCCAACAATTCGACTGCAAAACCGCTCGCCTTGCCCTCGGCATTGACAACACTCAAGGGCGGAAAATCACGCAAGATGGAGACATTGACCACTTTTCTCGGTTCTTGGGCTGCAGCCTGGCCCGCGGCGAGCAAACTGATCTGCAGCATGAGCAGCACTGCAAAGCGGTGGTGCCAGTTGCAAAAACTGTTGCGCTTGGAGCTGTGGAGCAAATTATACACCCCACGCCTCTTTTCTGCGTAGCGCCAGAGGCAATGGAGAATGCAGCATCTCCTCTACCTTTTGCAGCAATTGCTCACCCCGTATCGGCTTGCTCATGGTCACTGCTCCCAACGCTCCCGCCATGCACAAACTCATGACTGAGGTCACATTTTGAAACCCTGCCGAAATGGCCAACACCTGCACCGGCAGATCGCGTATCGCCCGCAACAGTGTAAAACCATCCATTTCCGGCATAAATATATCGGTGATCAACAGATCATAGTGCTCTTTGTTTACCTGGCGCAACGCCTCCACACCATCTCCCACACTGTGCACCTCATGGCCAGCTTGGCTTAAAATGGTGAGCATTAACGAGCACATCTCTTCATCATCCTCCACTACCAAAATATTGGCCATTGTTCTGCACTCCCGCTGCCCCTGTTAAATGGTTTTGCAACATCACCTGTGATAAAATATTTACTATATTTGCTAAAAATGCAAGAAAAATAGAGAGTGCTGCCCGATGCAACAGCCTTCCGCTCCCTTTGCTTGCGTTTATTTTGCGTAACTATTCACCACCCAACACAACTGCGGGTCCAGGGAGGGCACCTCTCTGGCCGGGTCCAGGGATGGAATCCCTGGGATTTTGCTTGTAATCTTTTGCCTTTGGCGCGCTTTTCAAACTAAGCCGACGCGCTTTTTGCGTCGGCTTAAGCGCCTAATGGAAGCAAGCTGTGCGGATTGGCGCGCATTTTTGCGCCAATTCGTACAGCATCCCCATGGGTGTAGAGCTGGCGAACCAGCACGAACCTGAATAGTTACTATTTCGCCAACAAAAAAGAGGTTTGCATCCGTTCAGACGGGCATTGTACCGACAGGATGTTGGGCATCTGCCACGCTGCTCGAAACCAGCAACTGCTGATACATGCTCCGGTCAAATTGCGTAATATGCTCCAACAACTCCTGGATCCAGCCTTGCAGCCAGTAGAGAGTATCACTGGTTGTAAAAATGGAATCTTTACTCCAGATCTCTTGCAGGCTGTTTTTCAACTCCCTATGTTTGCTCCGATGGCGCTGCCGCAAAGAGTCCTCTAATGGTTGCCAGATCAGCTCCTCCTCTTGAAAATGTTTCTGCGTATAGGCAAACAGCTCTGTAAAGAGATCCTGCAGCTTTGCCCGCTGCCCACTCTCTTCCACAATGCCAAAGAGTCGATTGGCCAATAGAAACAACATCTGATGCTGCTCATCTATCACGGGATGGGCAAGCGCATACTCCTCTTGCCATTGAACAAAATAGGTCATGTCGATCATTCACTCGATAGAGATCTGCCGCCGTGCTCATTGGCCCACAGCATAACCCATTGCGGCCAACTTGAGCCCCCATAATCTGCAAGATTAGCACAAAATCTCTGCACAAAACCAGACTCTCTGCGCAACAGCGCCGCCCACTGCAAACAATATTTATCGCCATCAATATAAACCATTTTCTACCTTGCACCGCTGCTTTGCCAGTCATAAATTATGTTTAGTAGTGGGAAGATGCTCTTGAATATCTACTCTCAAGCATAAAGGAGCAAACCAAAATATGAGCAACTCTGTTGATCTGCTGCAACTGTTCCAGACTCTTGGCAGGCTCTGCATCCCTGAATCTGTTAAAAACACTTTTAATAGTCACTTTTCATCAATTAATGAAAATAAAACCTATACCACTACTCTTGAAAAAAGTTCGTCCGCATTTGTGGTCAAGGCAATTGATAACTCTAATTCAGATGCCTATATAATTGCTCTTTTTGGAAGTGATCTTACCTACAGTATATCTGGAATACCAACTGATGGCATAATAAGCCAAATAGGATATTACCGTAATGCCTCCTATTCCTTGTCCTCACATGCGGTAATCGGCGGTGAAACTTATGCTTTACTCAAAACAAGCACTTCCCGCATGCAGTTATCCTATGATAATTTTATCTACTCGGCTGGCGGCTCATTCCCAGCGTACACCATAAAAAACAACCCCTACAAAAGTGGGAGCACAAGTATTGCAACAATAAATAATATTAAGTATGACAGCACCAGCATCATTCCTGGCATGATACGCTATGAAATATCTTTATCACCCAATAAAATCGACATTCTCCTGATGGATCCCTACCATCTCAGCGGTGGCAAAAATACCAGACTGATTCTCACGCTCAAACAATTTCCCGGCAAAATCACTGCCTCGGCTGGTGACGTCAAAATAATTTCCAATTGGCTCGGCAGCAATCCACAGTTGGTCACCGGAATAGAGGTCCAAGGCAATAACAGCACACTCTGGAAAAACAATAATAGTGAAGGATTGACCGACAGCGAACTCTCCGATCATCTGAACCAGGCAGTGCAAGCCGCCAAAATGGTCGCCTTGACCAGCAGCGAACTGCGCAATTGGAGCGAACAACAGCTCAATGCGCTCGACTCTCTGAGCGTAAGCTGGCTGAGCAATGCACAACTGCTCGGACTCACCAGCATGCAAATCTCCGCCATGACCAGCGCGCAATGGCTCGGCTTCACCAGCAGTCAATTGACTGCCCTCAGCAAAACACAATGGCAAGGGGTCACCGACCAACAGATTGCCACCATGAGCGTTGTGCAATGCAATGGCCTGACCAGCGGGCAATTGGCCGCTCTCTCTGCTGAACAGTTGTCCGGTCTGCAAAGTGAACAGTTGCGCTCTCTGGCCAATAGCCAATTGGATGGTTTGCGCTCCCTTGCCTTGCACATCTGGTCGGAACCCGTGCTGCTTGCTCTTACCTCCGCACAACTTTCGGCACTGGCCGACAGCCAGCTCAGCGGCTTGACCCCGGAGCAGTGCTCGGTTCTGCAAGAATCACAACTCAATGGCTTGACCTCCAAACAACTCAACCGCCTCTCCCCTCTTCTCATGCAAAGTTTGAGCGCCACTCAACTCTCCAGCTTGAGCTCCAGCCAATGGGATGGTCTTACCTCCAATCAATTAAACTCTCTGGCGGCTGAAAACTTGTCCCGCCTCACCTCCATACAACTGAGTCAACTGGCCAACAGCCAATTGGATGGACTCACCTCTGCGCAATGGCAGAGTCTTGCCAACAGCCAACTGGCAGGCTTCCGCTCAACACAGTTGAACGCCTTGGCCAGCACCCAATGGTTCGGTCTGACCGCCATGCAGCTCACCGCTTTTACCCCTTCGCAACTGGATGGCCTCTCTTCCGTCCATTTACAAAACCTGCAACTTTCTCAACTCGCTGGTCTGCTCAGTACTGCCTTGTTCTCGCTTGCCAACAGCCAATTGGATGGCCTGGGCTCTCTGCAGCTCGCCGCTTTGAGCACAACACAGTGGGATGGTTTCACCTCGGCACAGTTGCGCGCTCTGGCCAATAGCCAACTGATGGCAATCACTGAAGATCAACTCTCCTCCCTGGCCAACAGCCAACTGGATGGCGTCACCTCCAGGCAGTTGCATGCCCTGCAAGAGAGAGAGCTCTCCGGCTTCTCCTCCCAGCAATGGAGCGCTCTGGTCAACAGCCAACTGGATGGCTTGCGCTCTTCCCAACTCTCCCTGCTCAGCAGCGAGGCGCTCTCTGGCTTCTCCTCACTACAGTTGGCCTCTCTGGCCGACAGCCAATGGAATGGCCTGCTCGCATCACAATTGGCCAGCTTCTCGGACAAACAGTGGAATGGCCTCTCCTCCGCCCGCTTGCGCAACCTTGCAGTCAGCCAACTGCTCGGCCTTACCTCGGCAGAGTTGAACTCCTTGGCTACAACACAATGGGACGGTATCACCTCTCTGCAACTGCAGGCGCTCTGTGCCACCCAGATCGGCTCTCTCCCCTCCCCCGTATGGCTCTCTTTGGCCAACAGCCAATGGGATGGCATCAGCTCTTTTACTCTTGCCGAATTGTCCGAATCCTGTCTTGACTCTTTGGGCTCTGCGCAACTGTCGGCCTTGGCCGTTACCCAATGGCAAGGCTTCAGCGCCGCACAATGGCGCAGCCTGGCCGCCAGTCAACTCAATGGCTTAAGATCGCAGCAACTGTTTAATTTCCAAGAGGCACCCCTCACTGCCCTCACCTCCCTGCAATGGCGCTCGCTGGCCAATAGCCAACTGGATGGCCTAAGCCCCGGCCATCTCTCCTTGTTGAGCACAGAGACACTCGCCGGCTTCACCTCCCAACAGTTGGCCTCCCTGGCCGACAGCCAATGGAATGGTCTGCTCTCAGCACAATTGACCAGCCTCCTGGAGAGCCAATGCAATGCTCTCTCCTCCGCCCGCTTGCGCGGCTTTGCCGCTACCCAGCTTGCCGGTTTTACCCCGGATCAGTTGCGCTCCCTGGCCAGCACCCAATGGGATGGTCTCTCCTCCCTGCAGTTG
>NZ_RXIU01000061.1:8407-16527 GCF_004217665.1 Candidatus Magnetaquicoccus inordinatus
TCATTGGCCAACAGCCAATTGGCTGGTCTGAGCTCTCTTACCTTGTCGGAACTGAGTGAAACAACCCTCAACTCCTGGGGCTCTGCACAGTTTACTGCCCTCACCTTTGCGCAATGGCAGGGCTTGACCATTGTTCAATGGTCGAGCCTGGCCGACAGCCAACTCGATGGATTGCGCTCACAACAACTCAATCTCCTTGAAGAGCTGCCACTCTCGGCGCTCACCTCGCGCCAGTGGCGTTCTCTGGCCAATAGCCAACTCAATGGCCTGGGCTCTGTACAGCTTGCCCTGTTGAGCAACGATGCACTCGCCGGCTTCACCTCCCAACAGTTGGCCTCCCTGGCCGACAGCCAATGGGATGGCCTGTTCGATGCCCAAGTGGCCAGCCTGCAGGAAAAACAGTGGAATGGTCTCTCGGCAGCACAACTGCGTGGTCTGTCTGGCAGCCAACTGCTTGGCTTGGCTACGGCAGAGCTGAACAGCCTGGCCGCTACGCAATGGGACGGACTATCCTCCCTGCAACTGCAGGGGCTGACTATGGAGCAGCTCAACAGCCTCTCTTTTCCGCTGTGGCGCTCCCTGGCCCATACGCAACTGGATGGTTTAAGGGCCAGCGCATTGTCGGAGTTGACAGTGACGAGCCTCAACTATTTAGGCTCGGCACAACTGGCCGCGTTGGCCTCTACCCAATGGCTGGGAGTGCGCGATGAACAGCTTGCCAGTTTGGCCGATACGCAACTGGATGGCCTCTCCTCCAATCAGCTCAATCAATTGCAAGCAGCACAAATCATGGCTCTCAGTTCGCGACAATGGCGCAATCTGGCCCATAGCCAACTGGATGGAATCGGCTCTCTGCAGCTTGCCCTGTTGAGCGAGGAGGCTCTTTCCGGCTTCAACTCCCTGCGCTTGGCCTCCCTCGCCGACAGCCAGTGGGATGGATTGCGCGGCAAACAACTGGCCAGCTTGAATAATGAGCAGTGGAACGGTGTGCGCTCCACACGCCTGCGCCAACTGGCCGCCAGCCAGTTGGCGGCTCTCACTCCTGAGCAACTGCTGGCCTGGGCAACCACCCAATGGGATGGCATCACCTCCAGTCAACTGCAAGCGATGACTGTCGCCCAGTTGAACATACTTTCGCTGCCCATCTGGCGCTCATTGACACACACACAACTGGATGGATTATCCTCTCTGACTCTCTCCGAACTGGCAGAGTCCAGCCTCAACCACCTGGGTTCCACGCAACTTTCTGCCTTGGCTTTTACCCAGTTGCAAGGGCTGAGTGCAGAAAAATGGCAGAGTCTGGCCAACAGCCAACTGGATGGCCTCACCTCTCGGCAACTCTCCCTTTTTCAAGAGTTGCCACTGAGCAGCCTGCTCTCCCAACAATGGTCCAGTATGGCCAACAGCCAACTGGATGGCCTCTCCTCTCTTGCCCTCTCCCTCCTGGAAGAGGCAGCTCTAAAATCTCTGAGTGCCGCCCAGTTTGCCGGCCTGGCCTTCAGCCAATGGCAGGGCTTGCAGAGCGAACAATGGCATAGTCTCGCCCAGAGCCAACTGGATGGCATCTCCTCCCGCCAGCTTTCAGCACTGCAAGAGCCGCAACTGCTTGGCCTCACTGCACAACAATGGCAAGGCTTCGCCAATAGTCAGTTGAATGGCCTGACCTCCCAACAGTTGGCCCTGTTGCCTGAGCAAGCCTTGTCTGTTTTGACCTCGTTGCAATGGGCCTCCCTGGCCGACAGTCAATGGAATGGCCTGAGCAGCATGCAGCTCGCGACCCTGCTCGACACACAGTGGAACAGCCTTGGCTCACTGCGCCTGCGCAATCTGGCCGCCACCCAGATGCTCGGACTAAGCTCGGCACAATTAAACTCCTGGGCCACAACGCAATGGGATGGCATCTCCTCGCGACAACTGCAAGCTCTGGCCATCAGTCAGTACAATGGACTCTCTACGCAGATTTGGCGTTCGCTCGCCAACAGCCAACTGGCTGGTTTAAGCAGTTGGCAAATGCACTCTCTGGCTACAGAGCCGTTACATGCCTTCACCTCCGCTCAACTTGCCTCCTTGACCAGCCTGCAATTGACCGCCTTGACCGCCCCAGCCATCGCCTCCTTGCGCACTTGGCAACTGGATGGCTTGACTTCTGCCCAGATTCGTGCCATGACCAGCGCGCACATTGCTGCCTTGACCGCCGAACAGCTCGACTCTCTTTCGGTGGCCCAAGTGAAAGCCATTGCCACGACCTGGAACGGCTCTACCCGCCATTTTACTCCCGGTATGGATGCCTGGTCGGCATACGGTTTGACCACTACCCAGGTCGATGCTCTGGATCGACTGCATCTGTCAGGAAATGAGGCTATGTCTATTTTATGGGGAATTTAACAGGCATGGATGCCTTGTCTTCAGTCGTCAGCCGCTTGCAGATGGCACAACATGTTGTCATCTTTACCGGTGCCGGAGTCTCCGCAGAGAGTGCCATCCCCACCTTTCGCGATGCCCTCACCGGTTTGTGGAGCCGCTATGACCCCAGCCTGCTGGCCAGCCCAGAAGGCTTTCTCTCTGACCCCGATCTCGTTTGGGGCTGGTATGAATGGCGACGCCGTAAATCTTTGCTCGCCGCACCCAATGCCGCCCACCGCAGCATCGCTGCTCTGGCCAACTGCCTCCCCGAACTGACCCTGATTACCCAAAATGTCGATAACCTGCACGAACGCTCCGGCAGCTCCCCGGTGCTGCGCTTGCATGGCTCGCTGCACCATCCCCGCTGTTTCAACTGTGCCACACCCTACCCCTTGCCAGAGGGGATCCCTGACGAACCGGATGGCGGACGTCGCCTCCCCCCACCACGCTGTGGCCGCTGCGGGGGACCGGTGCGACCTGGGGTGGTCTGGTTTGGGGAATCTCTCCCCGAACCGATCTGGAAACAGGCCGAACAGGCAACCGATCACTGCGATTTGCTCTTCTCCATCGGCACCTCCTCCCTGGTCTGGCCAGCAGCGCACCTCCCTTTCCAGGCCAAACAAAACGGTGCCACAGTCGTGCAAGTCAATCCCAATGCCACCACTCTTGACCCGGTAGCCGATTATAATCTGCGCGGCCTGGCCGGAGAAATCATGCCCAGCATCTTTCACTCCCTGCAATCCTCACTCGCGGCACGGAGCGCACCATGAAATCGATCTTACGCTTTCTTTTCCGTCTATTGACCCGCTTGCTCTTTCGCGTTGAGGTGCGCGGCGCCAACACTGCCCTCAACGCCCAACGACTGCTGATTATTGCCAACCATGAATCTTTTCTCGATGGTTTGTTGCTGAGTCTCTATCTGCCCCTGGACCCAGTGATTGTCGTCCATACCAGCGTTTTGCGCTCCTTTTTTTTTCGCATGCTGCTTTCGCAAGTAGAGATTCTCGCCGTCGATAGCAACAATCCCATGGCCATGAAAAAGGTGATCCGCCTGCTGGAATCGGGTCGCCCGGTGATGATTTTTCCGGAAGGACGGATCACCGTAACCGGCAACTTGATGAAGGTCTATGAAGGGCCCGCCTTTGCTGCGGCCAAAAGCGGGGCCGCCATCCTGCCCGTTCGTCTGCATGGCACTGCCTGGAGCTATTTTTCCCGCTTGCGCAAACCTTTCCCACGACGCCTGTTGCCAAAAATCACCCTGACCCTGTTGCCACTCACCCATCTGCCCATGCCCGAAGCAGCAACCGCCAAACTGCGGCGCCGCAAAGCCGGGCAAGCCCTGCAACGCTTGATGCAGGAGATGCTCTTTGCAACTGCACCCTATGAAAATCTCTACTCCAGCTTTTGCGACGCCATCTCTCTCCATGGTCGGCAAACCCGGATTATCGAAGATCTCAAACAGATCGAATATCGTTATCAAGATCTGTTAAAAATGGCCCTGGTCCTCACCCGTTTGGTGGAACGTGCCACCCCTGAGGTCAAACCGGGTGATCGGATCGGCCTGCTTTTGCCCAATCTGGCGGTTACCGTTGCCCTCCTGCTCGGATTGACCGCGCGGCGACGCACCCCAGCTCTGCTCAACTATACCGCCGGACGGGAGGGAATGCAGGCCGCCTGCACTGCCGCCACCCTGACTACAGTGATTACCTCCCATGCCTTCGTCGAACAGGCCAAACTCAGCGAAAAATTGGCCGCCTTGCAGGGAGTCCGCCTCCTCTATCTGGAAGATCTGCGCGAAACCATCACCCTTGCCGATAAGATCTGGCTGCTCGGCTATGGCCTCTGGCAACCGCGCCGGTTTGCCCTGCCCTGCCAAAAAGATGATCCCGCTGTGGTGCTCTTTACCTCCGGTTCCGAAGGCACGCCGAAAGGGGTGGTGCTCTCGCATCGCGCCCTGCTGGCCAATCTGGCGCAAATTGGTGCGGTGGTCGATTTTTCACCCAACGATAAAATTCTCAACGCCCTGCCGATCTTTCACTCCTTCGGTCTCAGCGTCGGCGCTCTGATGCCCCTGTTGACCGGCACCCCCCTCTTTCTCTATCCCTCGCCTCTGCACTACCGCGTCATTCCAGAAACAGCCTATGATCGTGCCTGTACGGTGCTCTTCGGGACCAACACCTTCCTGGCCAACTATGGCAAATTTGCCCATCCATATGACTTTTTTCGGATGCGCTTCGTCATCGCTGGCGCCGAAAAATTGACCGAAAATGTGCGCAATCTCTGGTTTGAAAAATTTGGTCTGCGCATCATGGAGGGCTATGGCGCCACCGAAACCGCCCCGGTCTTGGCCACCAACACCCCCATGGCCTATCGCAGCGGCACTGTGGGCCAATTTTTGCCCGGTATCGACTGGAAACTGGAACAGGTGCCGGGTATCGAAGAGGGAGGCATGCTTCAGGTGCAGGCTCCCAACCTCTTTTCCGGCTATCTGAAGGTGGATCTGCCAGGCCAGTTGCAACCCCCCTCCTGCAGCGCCGGTGCCGGTTGGTATGAAACCGGAGATCTGGTCACCGTGGATGATGAGGGCTTTGTACGCATTATCGGTCGGGTAAAACGCTTTGCCAAAGTGGCTGGCGAAATGATCAGCCTGGAAAGTGTGGAAAAAATTGCCTTTGCCGCCTCCCCGGAACGCCTGCATGCCGCCAGCAGCCAGCCCGATGCCAACAAAGGAGAGGCTTTGGTCTTGTTTACCACCGACCGGCAACTCAACCGCGAGCAGCTTCTGCTCACCGCCCGCAACTTGGGTAGTCCCGAACTGGCCGTGCCACGCAAAATCAGCCATCTCGAAGCCTTGCCGCTGCTCGGCACCGGTAAAATCGACTATGTCACTTTGAAACAGATGGCGGAAAATCTATAATGAATCCCAGTCGGCGCTCCCTCATCAAGTTTTTGCAGGCTTTAGGTGCCACCCTCCTGGCATCCCCTTTGAGCGCCTTAGCCACACCCCTGCTGCGCAATCCCTGCCATGAGGGATTGCCTCCCCATTTGGCAGAACATCCGCTGCTGCAAGAGGCGTGGCAGGGGATCAACCCTGCCGATTTTTGGGACTGTCATGCCCATATTGCCGGGGTCGGCGATTCCGGCAGCGGTATTCGTATCGCCAAAGAGATGAATAGCCTGCTGCATCCACTCTCCTATCTGCAGCGCTATTTTTATCTCAACGCCGCCTGTGTCGATCAACGTCCCGGACAGATCGATCGAAGCTATATCGCCCGCTTGCGCCATTTGCTGGCTGAG
Organism: Candidatus Magnetaquicoccus inordinatus; assembly: GCF_004217665.1. Taxonomy (GTDB): domain Bacteria; phylum Pseudomonadota; class Magnetococcia; order Magnetococcales; family Magnetaquicoccaceae; genus Magnetaquicoccus; species Magnetaquicoccus inordinatus. Next base: position 14,108 of record NZ_RXIU01000061.1, read on the forward strand.
TTTCCCCAGGGAGCCAAACTGCTGTTGTTGGCCTTTGATCTGGCGCATGCAGAGAATGGCCAACCTCTGCCGGAACAGAGCGCCTTTTATGTTCCCAACAGCTTTGCCCATTCGTTGGCCAAAGAGTATCCCGACCGTTTTGAATGGATTGCCTCCATCCATCCCTACCGTCTGGATGCTGTGGAGGCGCTGCAGCAAGCCCATGCCCAGGGTGCCCGTGCCATTAAATGGTTACCGCCCGCCATGGGCATCGATCCTGCTTCTGCACGCTGCCAACCTTTCTATGCGGCCATGGCCAAACTGGATCTGCCTTTGCTCTGCCATACCGGAGAAGAAAAAGCGGTCGCTGGTCTGCAACAAACCGCCTTTGGCAATCCGTTACGTCTGCGTGCGGCTCTGGATAGCGGAGTGCGGGTGATCATGGCCCATTGCGCCTCTCTGGGAGAAGAAGAGGAGGAACAGGGAGAGCAAAAGGTCAGCAGTTTTTCCCTCTTTGGCCAATTGCTGGATGATCCCCAATACCGCTCTCTGCTCTTTGGCGACATCTCTGCCATCACCTTGCGCAATCGCCATCCCAGTGTGCTGAAAACCTTGCTGGAGCGTAGCGATTGGCACCATCGTCTCTTGAATGGCAGCGACTATCCCCTGCCGGGAATCATACCTCTGATTTCGCCAAGCCGACTGGCCAACCATGACCTGCTGGATCCCTCTGCAATCTCTCTGCTCAATGAACTGCAAACCTATAACCCGTTGCTGTTTGATTTTGTGTTAAAACGGCAATTGCGCAGCAATGGTCAGCGCTTTCCAGCCCAGATTTTTGCCACTCGACCCTTTTTTCTAAGGCACAGCCCATGAGTGTCTCCGCTTCTCCCAGCACCTTGTTGCACAGCCGCCGTTTTTTGCCTCTCTTTGTGACCCAATTTTTGGGTGCGCTCAACGACAATGTAATCAAAAATGCTCTGGTGGTGTTGTTGACCTTCCATTCGCTGCTTTGGACCACCCTGCCACCCGAATTGCTGGCCAATCTGGCGGCTGGAATTTTTATTCTGCCCTTTTTTCTCTTTTCCGCCACTGCCGGACAAATGGCCGATAAATATGACAAGGCACGCTTGGCACAATGGGTCAAACTTCTGGAAATTGTGATTATCTTGCTGACCAGCCTCGGTTTTGCCTGGCACAGCATCGAAATCCTTCTGGCCGGACTCTTTCTTCTGGGAAGCCACTCCACCTTTTTCGGTCCGATCAAATATGCGATTCTGCCGCAACATCTGCAAGAAAATGAGTTGGTAGCCGGTAATGCCCTGATTGAAGCCGGAACCTTTATCGCCATTCTGTTGGGAACACTCCTGGGCGGCATTTTGGCGGCCATGGCCGATCCGGGCAGCAAAATTACTCTCTGCGGTTTGACCATCGCGGTCAGCGGCTATCTGGCCAGCCGCGCCATTCCCAGCGCGCCGCCACCCGATGCCAACCTGCGCATTAATCCCCACTTTTTTCAGGAGACCTGGCAGACTCTGCAATTGGCGCGCAGCGAACGCATTCTCTTTCTTTCGGTCTTGGGCATCTCCTGGTTTTGGTTGTATGGTGCGCTGTTTTTGGCGCAATTTCCCTCCTATGGCAAGAGTATTCTCGGTGGCGATGAAACCGTAGTCTCCCTGCTGCTGCTCACCTTTACCATCGGTATCAGTATCGGCTCCCTGCTCTGTGAACGGCTCTCAGCAGGCCAGATCAAACCGATTTTGATCCGCATTGGCGCCTTTGGACTCACCCTGTTTGGTTTTGATCTGGCCTGGGCCTCTCCTGCTGCGCCACTCTTGGCCACACCACAAACCATTAGCGAAATTTTGCAACAGAGTGCCAACTGGCGGATTTTGGCCGATTTGCTGCTGATTGGCGCCTCTGGCGGACTCTATATCGTGCCGCTTTATACCTTGATTCAACAACGCGCCCCCACCGGACGGCGTGCCCGTTTGATTGCCTCCAACAATATTTATAATGCCCTGTTCATGGTTGTTGGTGCCCTGAGTGCTGCAGTCTTGCTCGGACAGGGCATGACCATAGCACAGTTGTTTGCCCTGGCGGCCGGTTTGAATCTCCTGGTGGCCGCTTTTATCACCACCATAAAACGCTGATTGTGCACAGTGACAGCAAAAACTTGTCTTTTGGCATCTTTTCTCCTATCCTCAGCGCAAATTGACTCTTGCGCTGATGGGGGTAGGAATAATGGAACAAAACAAAGAAACCAACGTTGAGATACAGCAGGTAATGGCTTTGGTTCATGACTTGAGCCATGCTTTGCGCGAAGAGCGCCAGGAGCAGCGTCGCCAGGCACGGCAACGGCGCTGGCTGGGAGGGGTATTGGCACTCTCCTTACTGGCAGGCGGATGGATGCTGGGCAATCAGGGTAGCCAACAAGCCTA
>NZ_RXIU01000062.1 GCF_004217665.1 Candidatus Magnetaquicoccus inordinatus
CAAATGCGCTTGCCCTGTGCAAACCCGACATGCACAGTTTCGCATGTGGCAACAATGAGAAAATTGGCAAATGCGCTTGCCCTGTGCAAAAGAGGGGCTGGTGATTGCCGGGCCGCTGGCATATGCTGGGTTGGGGAATATTCTGTACAACAAGGGAAAATAGAGAATAATCGCATGGACAAGAGAGAGAATGCACAATGAGTGAGCGCTGTGGGTGCAGAGAGAAACAAGGATTTTGTGGGCGTGGTGGCGCTATGGTCGGTTTGACGCAATATCTTGTGGCGCTGTTGTCTCTCCTGGTTGGCTTGGGGATGGCGTCGCCGCTGCAAGCAGCACACGGCATCAGCCTGGATGGACAGCTTAAATATGCCGCTGATTTTCAACGTTTTGCCTATACTTCCGAAAAGGCGGTTCCTGGTGGAACCTTGACCTTACATGCTCTGGGTACCTTCGATAAGATGAATCCCTATACCCTGAAGGGAACCCATCCCGATCTGTTGGCGGGGCTGCTGTTTGAGACCCTGACGGTACACTCTCTGGATGAACCTTTTGCCCAATATGGTTTGTTGGCCAAAGATATTCAGGTGGCAGGGGATGGTTTGTCGGTGCTCTTTGAGCTGCATGCGCATGCCCGTTTTTCTGATGGCACGCCGGTTACAGCGGAGGATGTGGCCTATTCGTTTACTGTGCTCAATTCGGACAAGGCGCACCCTCTCTATCAAAGCTATTGGCAGGATGTGCAGAAAGTGGTGGTGCTGGACAAGCACAAGGTGCGTTTTGAATTCAAGCAGAAAAATCGTGAATTGCCGATGATCACCGGGGAGATGCCGGTATTGAATCGGGCTTTCTACAGCAAACACCCCTTTGAAAAGGGCGATTTAACGGTTCCGGTAGGCTCTGGGCCCTATGTGGTGGAGTCGTTTGATCCTGGCAAAACCATCACCTATCGGCGCAATCCTGACTATTGGGGCAAAGATCTGCCGGTGCGGCGTGGCCAATATAATTATGAACGGGTGGTGGTAAAATATTTCAAGGATCCGGTGGTGGCTCTGGAGGGGTTCAAGGCCGGAGAGTTTGATTTTATCTTTGAAAACAACTCCAAGCAGTGGGCACGCGATTATGTAGGGGAAAAGTTTGAGCAGGGACGGATTCGCAAAGAGGAGCTGCCGCACAAGCAGGGGGCTGGGATGCAGGGATGGTTGTTCAACATGCGGCGCCCGCTGTTTCAGGATAAGCGGGTGCGTCAGGCGTTGACCCTGGCCCTTGATTTTGAGTGGAGCAACGAAAATCTCTTTCACAATCAGTATCGTCGTTCCGACAGCTATTTTTCCAATTCGGAGATGGCGGCGCGTGGTCTGCCCTCGCCAGCAGAGTTGGCCCTGCTGGAGCCGTTGCGGGCCCAACTGGATCCAGAGGTGTTTGCTGAGGTGCAGGCGCCACCGAGCACTGCCGCTCCCGGCTCGGTGCGCGCCAATCTGCGCCGGGCCGCCGAGCTGTTGAAGGAGGCGGGTTGGCAATTGGCCAGCGATGGTTTGCTGGCCAAAGGGGGACAACCCTTCAAGGTGGAGATATTATTGGCCTCTCCTGCCTTTGAACGGGTGATGGCCCCCTATGCGGCCAATTTGAAAAAATTGGGTGTCGAATTGAGCTATCGCACGGTGGATCTCTCCTTGTATCAGCGTCGTTTGGATAGCTTTGATTTTGATATGGTGGTGCACACCTTTGCCCAGTCGCAATCGCCGGGCAACGAGCAACGCGATATGTGGCACTCCGCCAGTGCCGATATTCAGGGCAGTCGTAACCTGATTGGTTTGAAAAATCCCGCTATCGATGCTTTGGTGGAGAAGATCATCTATGCGGAGAGCCGGCAAGCGCTGGTCACAGCCTGTCGGGCTTTGGATCGGGTGTTGTTGGCGGGTCACTATCTGGTGCCCAACTGGTATTTGAACTATTACCGGGTGGCCTATTGGCACCATTTGCAGCGTCCCGAGCAGTTGCCGCTCTATTATCAACCAGAGAGCTGGTTGTTCACCTGGTGGATAGGAGATGGCACGCGGGCAGCGCAACCGTCGTTGAAAAAGGTTGCACCGTGAGTGCCTATATTGTGCGCCGTCTGTTGTTGATGATTCCCACCCTGCTGGGCATCCTGGGGGTCACATTTTTGGTGATCCAGTTTGTGCCGGGAGGGCCGGTGGAGCGGATGATTGCCTTGTTGGAGCATCGTTCGGGTGGAGGAGCCGCAGGTGGTGGTGGCATGGAGGTGGCAGCGGGGGGCAGCAGTGGTGGCCTCTATCGTGGCAACCGTGGGGTGGCCAGTGAGCAGGTGGAGGCGTTGCGCCAACTCTATGGCTTTGACCGTCCGGCCTGGGAGCGCTTTGTGCACATGGTTTGGAACTATTTGTGCTTTGATTTTGGCGAATCCTATTATCATCACAAACGGGTGGTTGATCTGGTGGTCGAAAAATTGCCGGTTTCGATCTCCCTGGGGATGTGGAGCTTTTTTTTGACCTATCTGATCAGTATTCCCTTGGGGATTCGCAAGGCGGTGCGCCATGGCAGCCGTTTTGATGCCCTGACCTCGACTATCATTTTGATAGGCTACTCGATTCCGGGTTTTGTTTTAGGGGTGTTGTTGATTGTCTTGTTTGGTGGTGGGAGCTTTTGGGATCTGTTTCCGTTGCGCGGTCTGGTTTCGGACAATTGGTCTGAGCTCTCCTGGCCGCTGCGGGTGCTCGACTATCTGTGGCATATCACCTTGCCGGTGTTTGCTTCGGTGGTTGGCTCCTTTGCGGTGATGACCATGTTGACCAAAAACAGCTTTCTGGAAGAGATCTCCCGGCAATATGTGCTGACTGCCCGTGCCAAGGGGTTATCGGAGCGGGCAGTTTTGTACCGGCATGTCTTTCGCAATGCCATGATTCCGCTGGTGACCGGATTTCCCGGCTCCTTTGTGGCGGCCTTTTTCAGCGGTTCGCTGCTGTTGGAGACCATCTTTAGTCTGGATGGTCTGGGATTGTTGGGCTATGAATCGGTGATCAATCGCGATTATCCGGTGGTGATGGCCACGCTCTATTTTTTTACCTTGTTGGGATTGTTGACCAAATTGTTGACCGATCTGACCTATATGCTGGTCGATCCCCGTATCACCTTTGAACGGGCGGCCTGAGAGGGTACAGAAGCATGCGCGATGAGTGCAGATCTTGCATTGAGGCAAAGAGGTTTGGCGCAGAGCGCTGCCGGGATCTTTTTGGGCCGACGGGAGGTTGAGGCATGGAGACTATGCCGGAAGAGCGACGACTCTTTTCTCTTTGCATTCCCAGTTATAATCGGGGTCGCAAGGCATTGGCGCTGGTCGAGCGGCTGTTGCCGGAGATGGAGGAGCAGTGGGAGCTGTTGCTGCTGGACAATGGTTCCCATGAAGAGCAAGAGTTTTATGAGCAGATTGCGGCTTTGGCAGCACAGGCTCCGCGCTTGCGTTATGTGCGCCATGTGGCCAATCGTGAGTTTCATGGCAATTTTCTCGCTTGTTTGCAACTGGCGCGTGGCGACTGGATCATGGTGGCCAGTGATGAGGATTGGCCGCAGGTGGCAACCATCTGCAAACTCTTGCCGGAGATGCAGATGCGCAGCAATTTGGGGGTGGTGCGTGGCGCCTTGCCCTATCATACCCGCCCGGAGGGCTATTATCGGGCCGGCAGGGAGGCGCTGACCCAGTATGGGATTGCCAATACCTATATCACCGGCACCTTTTACCATCGGCAACTGTTGGAGCAGAAAGGGTTGCTGCAGCGCCTGCAGGCAGAAATTGCTGCCCATCGGGTCTATCCACATCTCTATTTGGAGCTGTTGGTAGGCAGTCAGTGCGATATATGGGTCAGTCAGAAGGTGGTGGCCACCGTGGGCGAAGAGCAGCAGAGTGGCAGCAATGCCGGACACTCTTCCCGCTATCATTCGGTCTATTCGTTGGGCAGCCGTTTGGATCTGATACTCTCTTTGCGCGATGGTTTGGCAGAGGCGGTGCATCTTTTGGGGCACCCTTTTGAGGTCAATCTGTTTTGCACTCTCTATTGGCAATTATGTACCGAAGCGTTTCGTCTGGTCAGCGAGGTCAATGCCCCGGTCTATTTGGATTATGGTTTGCATCCGGGTTTAACCCGCAAAGCGTTGCTCTATTTTTGTGCGGCGGCAATCAGCCACTATCCGTTGTTGCATCCCTACAAGGAGCGCATCCTGGCGGAGTTGGCGCGGATTTATGGTCAATATTGTGCGCCCCCGCAGAGCGAAGGGATCGGTGATCTGCAGCAATTTACCGGCTTGCTGGCAGAGATGAAAGCCTCTGCTGGAAAGAGTGACAGTTTTCTGGAGGCGATGTTTCGCCTGGATACAGCAGGCAATCTTACCGCTGTCAGTCAATATATTCAGAGTGCCGATTTTAATCCTCTGGAGATGGTGGCGGCGGTGGCACCCTTGTTGGCGCATGGCCGGGATCGTGCGGCCTTTGTGCTGGCTTTGCTGTTGAAAAAACGTGGGCATCGTCATCCCTCGGTGTTGTTGGCCTTGGCTTTGGGGGGGGCGGTCTGGAACCATACGACCATCTGGAGCGAGGCGGTGAGTGGCCTGCCAGAGCTGATGGCTGGGATGATGGCCAGTGAACAGCGTCGTTTTTATTTGCGTGTGCTGGTGCCCGCGCTGAGTGGACCGTTGCAGAAGGCGGTGGCGGTGGGAGATCTGGGCTGTGTACGCCAGTTGTTGGCGGTGGTCTATGCGGCGGTTCCGGATTTGCGTGGGCTGTTTAAGCAGGATCCTGCGGTCGTGGATCTCTTTGCTGCAGAGGCGCAACAGTGGTGTCGGGAACAGGCTGGAGTGGTTTTAACTGTTTTATATCGTGATCAAGCATGGTTGCCGGTTTTGTAAAGCGGTCCGAGGCGATTTTTGGGGTGGTGAGGAGTGGGCAATGAAGGCAGTCATCTTGGCGGGCGGCTTGGGTACACGATTGAGCGAAGAGACATCGGTGCGTCCCAAACCGATGGTGGAGATTGGAGGACGCCCTATTTTGTGGCATATCCTCAAGATGTATGCCCACTATGGAGTGAATGATTTTATCATTTGTTGCGGCTATAAGGGATATTATATCAAGGAGTATTTTTCCAACTATTTTCTGCATATGTCCGATGTCACCTATGATATGCGCGATAACCGTATGGAGGTGATGCAGCAGCGTGCTGAGCCGTGGCGGGTCACTCTGGTGGATACCGGGGAGCATTCGATGACCGGCGGGCGCCTGTTGCGGGTGGCTCCCTATTTGCGTGAGGAAGAGGCTTTTTGCTTTACCTATGGCGATGGGGTGAGCGATTTGGATATTGCGGCAAGCATTGCCTTCCATCGCCAGCATGGTCGTTGGGCGACCTTGACGGCGGTACGCCCTTCCAGTCGCTTTGGTCTTTTGGAGCTGCAGGGGGGGCGCGTACTCTCCTTTCAAGAGAAGCCCCGCTATGATGGTTCGGTGGTCAATGGTGGATTTTATGTGCTCTCTCCCAAGGTTTTTCAATTTTTGCAGGATGATGGCACCATTTGGGAGCAGGGGCCCTTGCAGCGCATAGTGGCTGCCGAGCAGTTGATGGCCTATGAACATGCTGGATTTTGGTATCCGATGGATACCTTGCGCGATAAGCACTATTTGGAGGAGTTGTGGACAACCGGGCAGGCTCCCTGGAAACGCTGGGAGTAGGGAGAGCAGAATAGTCGCAGGCAGGCAAACAGAGCTGGGGTAAGGGGTATGGTCGATCGGCAGTTTTGGCGTGGCAAACGTGTTTTATTGACCGGGCATAGCGGTTTCAAAGGCAGTTGGTTGAGCATCTGGTTGACAGAGATGGGGGCAGAGCTGTGTGGTCTGGCTTTGCCACCGCCGACCACACCCAGTCTGTTTGTGGAGGCGCGTCTGGCCGAGAGGATGGTCAGCCATGAGGGGGATATACGCGATGCGGAAGTAGTTTTGCGGGTTATGCGCGAGTGGCAGCCAGAGATTGTGATCCATATGGCAGCCCAGGCGTTGGTGCGCCACTCCTATGTGGATCCGGTCGGTACCTATGCCACCAATGTGCTGGGCACCGTGCATCTGTTGGAGGCGGTGCGCCAGGTGGCCTCGGTACGGGTGGTGATCAATGTCACCAGCGATAAATGTTATGAAAATCGCGAGTGGTGGTGGGGATACCGCGAAGAGGAGGCGATGGGGGGCCATGATCCCTATAGCAGCAGCAAGGGGTGCGCCGAGCTGGTCAGCAGTGCCTATCGCCGCTCTTTTTTGCAGCAGGCAGGAGTGGCTTTGGCCTCGGTGCGCGCGGGCAATGTGATTGGTGGCGGGGATTGGGCGGTTGATCGTTTGCTGCCGGATATTCTGCGTGGTCTGGCGCAGGGTGTGCCGATCTTGATTCGCCATCCGCACGCTTTGCGCCCGTGGCAACATGTGTTGGAGCCGTTGTCGGGCTATTTGTTGTTGGCACAGAGATTGTTTAGCGAAGGGGAGTCGTTTGCCGAAGGGTGGAATTTTGGTCCGCATGATGCAGATGTACGCCCGGTGCAGTGGATTGTTGAGCAGATGTGTCATATGTGGGGAGAGGGGGCAGAGTGGCGTCTGGCCGAGGGGGTGCATCCGCATGAGGCGCATCTGTTGCGTTTGGACAGCAGCAAGGCGCGGATGCGCTTAGGCTGGCAGCCGCGTTGGCCATTGGCGACCGCTTTGCAGCGCTGCATTCAGTGGCAGCACAGTTGGCTGGCGGGTGTTGCGGTGGCTCCTTTGTGTGTGGAGCAGATTGCCGCTTATGAGAACGATGGGGAGCAGGTAGGGTGATGAGTGGGATGGGGGAGTCGGGGGAGCGGACAGCGGAGTCGTTGCGTCGGGAGATTGCCGCATTGGTGGAGGGGTATGCGGCACTGGTATATGCGCCACAACCCTTTGTGCCTGGGGCAAGCATGGTTCCGGTTTCGGGCAAGGTGCTGGGAGCGGCAGAGTTGCAGGGGATGGTGGCGGCTTCCTTGGATGGCTGGTTGACCACAGGCCGTTTTAATGAGCAATTTGAAGAGCAGTTGGCCCGTTTTTTAGGGGTCAAATATCTTCTGACGGTCAATTCCGGCTCCTCGGCCAATTTGCTGGCCTTTGCCAGTTTAACCTCGCCACGGTTGGGCAAGCGGGCGATTCGGGCCGGGGATGAGGTGATTACGGTCGCAGCCTGTTTTCCGACCACAGTGAGTCCGATTGTGCAATATGGAGCGGTTCCGGTATTTGTGGATATTGATCCGTTGACCTGCAATGTGGATGTGGGACAACTGGAGGCGGCCTTGAGCCCGCGCAGCAAGGCGGTAATGTTGGCGCATACTTTGGGAAATCCCTTTGCCTTGGATGAGGTGGTGGCCTTTTGTCGTCGCCATGGTTTATGGTTGGTAGAGGATTGTTGTGATGCCTTGGGCAGCAGCTTTCGGGGGCGCCCGGTGGGCAGTTTTGGTGATATAGCGACCTTGAGTTTTTATCCGGCGCACCATATCACCATGGGTGAGGGGGGAGCGGTTTTTACCAACAATCCCGAATTGCGGGTGATTGCCACCTCGATGCGCGATTGGGGACGCGATTGTTATTGTCCACCAGGACGGGACAACACCTGCAACAAACGTTTTCAGAAGCAGTGGGGAGAGTTGCCGGCAGGTTATGATCATAAATATGTCTACAGCCATATGGGATATAACCTGAAAATTACCGATATGCAGGCAGCATGCGGCTTGGCGCAATTGCAGCGTTTACCGGAGTTTATCGCCGCACGCAAAGCCAATTATCGCTATTTGCGCGAGCGTTTGTTACCCTTTGCAGCACAGATGCGGGTGCAGGAGGCGACTGCAGAGTCGGATCCCGCCTGGTTTGGTCTGTTGTTGACCTTGCGCGATGACTGGGATCGTGTGCCGCTGCTCAAGGAGTTGGAGCGGCAGAAGATCGGGACCAGACTGTTGTTTGCGGGCAATATTTTGCGTCAGCCCTGTATGGCAGGGCAAAACTATCGGGTGATAGGTGAGCTGGAGCATACCGAGCGGGTGATGAAACAGGCGTTATGGTTGGGACTCTATCCGGGATTGACGGAGGCCCATTTATCGTTCATGGTCGAGAGGTTGTCGGCCTATTGTGCGGCGGCGTCTTAAACAATACGGAGCAGGGTGATGAACAGCCGACTATTGGCCAATACCATGCGTGTTTTGGCGTTGCAGATGGTGACGCGGGCCAAGGCATCGCATATCGGCAGTGCTTTATCCATTATCGATCTGGTGGCGGTCTTGTATGCGGATGTGTTGTCGGTGGATCCGGGCAATCCGCAATGGTCGGAACGGGATCGTTTTATTTTGAGCAAGGGGCATGCCTGTGTGGCGCTCTATGCCGCTTTGGCAGCACAAGGCTTTTTTCCGTTGCCGGAGTTGGAGGAGTATGGGCGGGATTTTTCCGATTTGATGAACCATATCAGCCATAAGGTATCCGGGGTGGAGTTTTCCACTGGATCGTTGGGGCATGGCCTGCCCTTTGCGGTGGGCAAGGCGTTGGCGGGCAAGCGGGGTGGCAAGGGCTGGCGGGTTTGTGTGCTGGTCAGTGATGGGGAGATGGATGAGGGCAGCAATTGGGAGGCGCTCTTGTTTGCGGCGCACCATCGTCTGGATAACCTGCTGTTATTGATTGATTATAACAAATTGCAGAGTTTGACCACAGTGGCGGAGACGCTGGCGTTAGAACCCTTGGCAGAAAAGTTGCGGGCCTTTGGTTGGGCGGTGACCGAGGTGGATGGGCATGATCATGAGGCGGTGCGGAGCGCCTGCAAAGGTTTTCCCTGGCAGGTGGGCAAACCATCGGTCTTGCTTGCCCATACGGTAAAGGGCAAGGGTGTCAGTTTTATGGAAAATCAGGTGGTGTGGCACTATCGCAATCCCAGTGAGGAGCAGTTGGCGCAGGCGTTAGAGGAGTTGGCGCAGGCGCGGGAGGCGGGTTAGCCGAAAGCAAAACAAGGTGCTTCAGGAAAAGCGGATCCACGCTTGATGGGCTAGGGGTTGGGGAGAAACTCTTCCAGCTTGTTGTCTCTATCTCACCAGGGCCGATCTCTACTCCTGGAACCCATTCATATTGTCCATTGCTCTTGCCGGGATGGGCGATGAGAGACTATTTCCTGAAGGAAGGATGCGATGCGGCGGGCATTTATAGAAGAGTTGCTCTCTTTGGCCTCTGAAGAGGAACGGATCGCCCTGATGGTGGGAGATTTGGGCTATTCGGTGGTGGAGCCCTTTGCCGAACGTTTTCCTGAACGTTTTATCAATGCGGGTGTTGCCGAACAAAACATGATGGGGATGGCAGCAGGGATGGCCTCGGAAGGATACCGGGTATTTGTCTATTCGATTGCCAATTTTCCTACCTTTCGCTGTGCCGAACAGATTCGCAATGATGTGGCCTATCACCGTTTGCCGGTGACGGTGGTAGCGGTTGGGGCGGGTTTGGCCTATGGCAATTTGGGCTATTCGCATCATGCGGTGCAGGATTATGGTCTGCTGCGTCTGCTGCCCAATATGTTGTTGGCAGCTCCAGGGGATCCGTTGGAGGTGCGGGCCTGTTTGCGTTATCTGATTGCCCATCCGCAGCCGGCCTATCTGCGGATTGGCAAGGTCGGCGAACCCTCTCTGCATGCTGAGGTGCCTGAGGTGCGACCTGGGGAGTGGTTGCCGGTGTTGCAGCGCGGTGGGAACAAGGTGTTGTTGAGTACCGGAGCCACATTGCCCTTGGCCCGGCAATGGCTGGAGCAGCCCGCTTTTGCCGATTATGATCTGTACAGTTTGCCTTTGTGGGGGATGGAGCATAAGCAGCAGCAGGCAGAGCAGGTGGCCCGTTTTGCCCAGGTGGTGACGGTGGAGGATCATTTGGCGGATGGGGGCTTTGCCTCCTGGATGCGTGAGGCGCTGGCCGAGCAGCCAGAGCTGATGTTGCGCCATCGGGGGCGCTCCTTGTCGGCACGGGTCTGCGGGGTGGTGGGCAGTCAGAGCACTTTGAATGCCTATGGTGGTTTGCGTGCCGATGGCGCCAGTACAGAGGAGGGAGTCTAGGATGGCAATAGCCCTTGTGGGTGCCAGCAGCCAGATTGCTCGGGATCTGATCCTCTCCTTTGCCGAACAGAGTACGCAGCCTCTCTCTCTTTTTGTCCGGGAGCCACAGGCGCTGCAGAGCTGGTTGGCGACAGTGGGGTTGCAGAATCGCTATGCAGTGGCCGACTATGGCCATTTTGGCGAGGCGGAATACCAGGCGGTGATCAACTTTGTCGGCGTGGGGGATCCGGCAAAGGCGCTGCGCATGGGGGGGTCGGTTTTGGAGGTCACCTGGCATTATGATACGCTGGTTTTAGACTATCTGCGGCGCTATCCGCACTGTCGCTATCTGTTTTTAAGCAGTGGCGCAGTCTATGGTTCCCGTTTTATGGAGCCGGTGAATGAACAAAGCGTGGCGCAGTTGCCGGTGAATGCCCTGACGCCGCAAGATTATTATGGCATTGCCAAGCTGCATGCCGAATGCCGACATCGCGCCTGTGCAGAGTGGCCGATTGTCGATTTGCGGGTTTTCAACTATTTTAGTCATACACAGGATCTGGCGGCGCGCTTTTTGATTACCGATCTGTTGCGGGCCATTTTGCGCCGTGAGGTGGTGCGGGTATCGCCAGATTATATAGTGCGTGATTTTTTGCATCCTGCCGATTTTTATCGGCTGGTTTGTGCGGTGTTGCAGGCGCCACCGAGCAATCTGGCTGTGGATTGTTACACCCTGGCGCCAGTGGATAAGCCTGCTCTTTTGGCAGCGTTGCAGGAAAAGTTTGCCTTGCAGGTAGAGATGGCAGCAGGGGCGGCGGTCAACGCCACAGGAAGCAAGCCGCACTATTATTCGTTGCAGCGGCGGGCGGCTCAGTTGGGTTATCAGCCGCAATTAAGTTCGTTGCAGGGGATTGTACTGGAGGCGGAGAAGGTGTTACGCAGGGAAGAGCAGGGCAAGGGAGGATGATCCCATACAGGGAGATCCAGGAGGGGTTATTCCCCTTTTGGGAGAGGATAGCGGTATATCATTTGAGCGGATAACAGGACGATGGCTGAGACGAACCCGACATTATTAGAAGAAATTTTACAATTGGATGCGGCTGGCAACCTGCCTGGGGTGATGACAGCGGTGACCTCGCGGCCTTTTCATCTGCCGGAGGTGTTGTTGGTTTTGCAGGCATTGTTAAACCGGGGTCGTTTGCGCTCTGGGTTGGTAGTAGCCATGCTCTTGACAAAAAATGGTTTTAAGCATTGGACGATCTCTTTGGCACTGGCCTTTGGTGGTCTGGTATACAGGCGGGAAGAGGAAGAGGCGCTGGGAATGGCGCAACTGCAGGAGCAGATGGATGGCTTGGATGTGACGCAGCAGGATCTGGTGCATCAGCAGGTGGTCTCTCCGTTGCAGGAGTTGTTGGTGGAGCAGCATTTGGTGGATAAAACGGGAGAGTCGATTCCGCCGGTAGAGCATTTGAACAGCTCGATGGCGCGCATGGTGGAGATTCATTTGCGCAACAAAGCGCAATCGTTGGAGAGTCGTCCGTTAAATGATGAGGAGTGGTGGCGGATCTTGGCGATGTGCCGGGCGGCGCATCCGTTGTATCGGAAGCTGTTTGATATGCAGGCCCCCATTCCGCGCTATACTTTGAAAAATTTGCAAAAGGCCGGCCGAGCGCGTGCTGATTTATTGCGTTATCCGCTGCCGGATCCCTCGCTGCCAAAGCAGCGGCGCCGGGTGATGATTTTTATCCGCGATTTTTATATTCCACGACGGATCAAGGTGGGGATGGAGCGTTATGGTTGGGATGTGCTTTACCATGGCACCATCAGTTGGCAGATGACCGAGGAGGATATTCGCGAGGTGTTGCAGCAGTGTCGGCAGCAGCAGACGGAGTTGTTGTTGCTGCATTTTGATCAGGTGGTGGGTGTGCGCCACATGAAGCCGATTTATGAGATGTTGCTGGTGTTGCGCCGTGAGCTGCCGCATATCAAACTGGTGGTGACCACTTGTGACATTTGGGGCTTGCGCAAGGATACTCTGGAAGGGGCGCCCGATCCGCAGATCAACAATTTTGCCCGGCAGTTTATTGCTTTGTTTGATGCCATTTGGGCATCGGACTCCCCTTCATTGCCGACGGTTAAAAATGATCCTTTGTTTGCCGAGCGGATTTTGAATCTGCATGTTCCACATGCCGGTTTTGATGCGGCACCGGATCGGCCGTTACGCTTGCCGATGTTGTATATTGGCTCGGAGGTCGAGAAGCGTTTGACACGCAAATTTTATTTATTGGCGTGTGAGCGTTATGGTTTGCCGGTAGAGCGCAAGGATCATTTTTTTATTCCCGATAAAAATCTGGCACCTTTGGAGTTGTGGGTGCCGGAGGGATCGGAGTCGTTAGCCACCTATGGTCAGCATATGCGCCGGTTGCAGGAGGCGACCTGTTGTTTGCATTTTAGCCGTGGCCCGGAACCACGCACGCTGAACCATGGTATTGTCACCCATCGCAGTTTTGAGGTGCCGATGAGTGGAGCTTTATTGATTCAGGAGTATGCGACCGATATGAGTCGTTATTTTATACCTGGCGAGCACTATTTGGAGTTTAATTCGGTCGCTGAATTGGCGGGGATAGCGCAATTTATCATCAAGCGTCCTGAAGAGGCGGAGGAGATTCGGCGGGCGGGCAATGCCTTTGCCCGTGAGCATTATAGTGATGAGAAGATTATTGGCTATTTGGAGCAATTTTTGTGGCCGCAGGGGAGTTGAGGGATGGCAAAAACAACACACTCTCCGTTGCGTGAGAGCAGCAAGAAGGTGATGGATCGCCAGGGTTTGCAAGCGATTGTGCAGCGGGTTGTGGAGCTGCACGCGGAAGGGAGCGTGGCCCAGGCTTTGGCATTGGTGAATCAGACGATTACGGCGATGCCGCCGGATGCCGATTTATATAATCTGGCGGCAGTTTGTCATTTGCGTTTGGGCAATGCCGAGCAGGCGGAGGCCAGCTATCGTCAGGCATTGACGGTTCGTGCCGACCATGCGGAGACCCATTTTCATTTAGGCAGTTTGTTGCGGGAGTTGAAGCGGGAGGAGGAGGCGGAGAGCTGTTATCGGCAGGCGTTGCAGTGCAGGCCAGGGCATGCCGGGGCGCAGGCGGAGTTGCAGTTGTTGCTGGACAATCGAAGCAAGGCCCAGGAGGAGGCGTTGCGGGAGGAGGAGCGGCGTCGGGAGAGTGCCAAGCGTTTGCCTGTACCGGCAGGGTTGTTGCGCAAATCGCGACCCTATTTGATTGTGACCCCGTGGTATCGGCACAGCAGTGCCGGGATTGTGGCGTTGCACTATTTGTGTCATGAATTGAATCAATTGGGTTATGAAGCCTATTTGTTTGTCTGGATGCAGCCGCGTTTGCCGGCGGGGATGCGTCCCTTGCATCCGCATTGGAATACACCGGTGATTACGGTGCCGTTGGAGGAGAATCCGTTATGGCAGCGGATCAAGGATCGGGTGATTGTGATCTATCCTGAGATTATTTCGGGCAATCCGGTACATGCAGAGCGTGTGGTACGCTATATGTTGAATCGGGAGTCGGCGGCGCAGACCACTCGCATGGGGACGGATGATTATATTGTGTCGTTTTCCAAGATGTTTACCATGAGTCATTTTGTGTTGTACATGCCGGTGAGTTTGGATTTGGCGATTTTTCATGATCGGGATCTGGAGCAGGAGCGGGTTCAGGATATGTGTTGGATCGGCAAGGGAAGTTTGTATGGGGTACAGGAGAAGCCGCCGGAGGGGTGTGTTCCAATCACCATCACCTGGCCGGCGACGCGGCAGGAGTTGGGGGACCAGTTGCGCAAGAGTCGCTTTTTATACACCTATGATGCTTTGACCAGTTTGACAGTAGAGGCAGCGTTGTGTGGGGCGGTGCCCGTGATCAAACATTTTGGGCCGTGGAGTCGGCGTGATTTTGAGTTCAGTGAGTTGGGGATTGATGGGGTGGCGATGGCCGATACCCCGGAGGAGATTGAGCGGGCGGTGTTGAGCCGTCCTGGGTTGTTGGAGCGGGTGCAGAGGGTGATAGCGGAGATTCCACAGAAGATCCTCTCCTTTGCTCAGGCAACACAACATTTTTTTCAGTATCGGTAGGAGGTCCGATAGGCGGCATGGTATTGTTTATTGTGGTACGCAAATGTACCGCAGTGATTGGCAGGTGCAGAGGATGATTATTCTTGACAGTTTCGCAAAAAATTGTTATGTTATAGTAACTTAACCTGCTTCGAGTGGGGCATGAAATGGCAAGCGCGGAACAGATCAAGGCGTTGCTCAAATCGTACATTGATGACGATGAGAGCCATTTTTTCTCCGTGGCCATGCAGGTTGCTGCCCATGAGGCCAGGCTTGGCCATGGCAAACTGGCCGATGAGTTGCGCCAACTGATCGATGTGGCCAAAGCACGGCGCAGTTCTGGCTCTTCTTTTTCCAACAAACCCATTCCCATCAGCCAACCGCGTGGTGAGTTGGCTGGTCTGCTTGAGGTCTCTTATCCAAAATTCAGACTCAACCATATGATCCTGGAGGAGACAGTTGTAGAACGTCTCAACCGGGTAATCAGAGAGCAGCGCAATCTGGCCAAAATTCAGGAATATGGTCTGGCCCCCCGGCGCAAGATTCTTTTGGTTGGCCCTCCCGGTACAGGAAAAACCATGACCGCCTCTGTTTTGGCTGGCGAGTTGGGGCTTCCCCTGTTTCAGGTCAGGCTGGATGCGGTGCTCACCAAATATATGGGTGAGACGGCAGCCAAACTGCGCCAGATTTTTGATGCGATAACAGCGACACGCGGGATCTATTTTTTTGATGAATGTGATGCCATTGGTTCACAACGGGGGTTGAGCAATGATGTGGGTGAAATTCGCCGCGTGCTCAACAGCTTTTTGCAGATGCTCGAACAGGATCAGTCGCAGAGTGTCATCATTGCTGCCAGCAATCATGCAGAAATCCTGGATTATGCACTCTTCCGCCGTTTTGATGATGTGATCGAATATGGTCTGCCCAACCAGGAGCAGATTATTTTAACCTTGCAATCACGCCTTATTACTTTCAAACTGGATACAATCCGCTGGGAGTTTCTTGCCGAAGTTGCCGATGGCTTGAGTTATGTGGAGATTGTTCGTGCCACTGAAGATGCCATCAAGGATAGCATTATTCATGATCGCAACACGATTTCCGAAGAGGAGATCGCAAAGGTTCTGCGCGAACGCAAAGCTGTCCGTATTGGCAAATTTTCTTCGTTATAATTCTGCTTAGAAAAGGGTGGTTGAAAATAAAATGGATACTGGTGCGCAACGTGAAATTGTTGACGAGGTAATTAGAAGAAGACTATCAGCAAAGATAGAACCAAGTGATATTGTTGATGAGATGACACGACATGGCATCGATAAAGAGGTCGCTCAACTCATGTTACACATCAACAAAAACTGGTTTCAATATATAAAATAGTTGTACAAAAAATACAAAATTTCGCCCAACAGGAACAGGTTATTCAATATCTTCAGTCAATTGGTGTATCCGAAGAGATAGCATTAAATCTTGTGGATACGGTTGCCAGAGCGCCTTATATTTTACAGCAGGTGAGAGAAGATAATACAAAATCAGAAAGCAGGTTTCTTGCAAATGATCTCTTCAGGATAACCTCGCAATATGGAGAAGAGATTATTCTGAAAAGAATATTTGATATAATTGGAGTCTCTGATAATCCCTGGTGCGTCGAATTTGGTGCCGGTGAACAGGCATGGAATGTCCACTCCTTTCTTCTTGAGGGTTGGCGAGGAGTTTTGATTGAGCGTGATCCTGATAAATTTAAAATGTTATCCATTTGTTATAAAAACATGCCTCGAATTAATTTATTCAATTTATCCATAAGTTTCCATGGCGCAACTTCTCTCAATAATTTGTTTAAAACAACAGATATTCCAAGGGATTTTGATATAATCAGCATAGATATTGATGGCAATGATTACCATGTTTGGAATCTTCTTACTGATTATAGGTCAAGAGTTGTTGTTATTGAGTTCAATCCGCGCATCGGTAATGATGTCATTTTCGTACAAGCGGCCAATTTTGAAATTAGCGAAGGTTGTTCGTTGCGAGCGCTTATAGAACTTGGCAAGTCTAAAGGTTA
>NZ_RXIU01000063.1 GCF_004217665.1 Candidatus Magnetaquicoccus inordinatus
GTAACAAAAATCACCGTTGAGTCGGGTCCATCTCACGGTAGAAGAGCAATTGCGGTAGGGGCTTTTTGAGGAGACCCTAAATAGATGTTATAACCGTAAAAAGAGGCTTGGGACAGGGGTTCGCGTTCGGCCAGCTTATAAGCCCCACACGTAACGGCTTAAGTTAATGGCATTGAGGTGCCCTCCCTGGACCCCCAGTTGTTTTTGGATGCTGAATAGTTAAGTTGTTTGCTTTCGGGACAGAAAAAGAGCGAGCTGGGATCTCTGTCCCGCTCCTTTTTATGCACTCTGCCCTGCAGCTTCGCCGCGCAATCTCTGTTCATTTTCTGGCAGGGTGGCATGACCTTCCATAGGAGTTGCGTTTGTCGCAACCTCTCAGGAGAGTATCAAACGATAACCTACTCCCGATTCTGTCAAAATATGGTGAGGGACATTTGGATCCTCCTCCAGTTTGCGACGCAAATTGGACATGTATACACGCAGATAATGAGTGTTTTCGCTTTGATTTGGACCCCACACATCGCGCAGCAGAGTGCGATGGGTCAACACACGACCGGCATTGGCAACCAGTTGTGCCAGTAAACGATATTCAATGGCTGTCAAATGCACCGCCTTGCCATCCCGACTGACCAGTCGCTGGGCCAGATTAACTTCGACTGCACCAAAGCGAACGATGGCTGACTCTTCACCATGATGACGCAGGGAGCGACGCAACAACGCCCGCACGCGCGCCATCAATTCAGGGACACCGAATGGCTTGGTCAGATAATCATCCGCACCGGCATCCAGAGCTGTCACTTTGTCATTTTCCTCGACGCGAGCGGAAAGAATCAAAACCGGTAATTGCGACCAGGTGCGCAGATCACGAATGAGATCGATTCCATCACAATCAGGCAATCCCAAATCGATAATGACCAAATCAGGTCGCCGTGTGGCCAGATCTATCAAACCACGAGCCCCATTTTCCGCTTCCACCACCACATATTGTTCAGCTTCCAAGGCAGTACGCACAAAGCGGCGAATGTGTGGTTCATCCTCAATCACCACCACGGTGATGGGAGTGGTGGTCAATCCCTCATTCATTCCTGTTCCTCCGGGATGGTTGGTGGTTCTCCTGCGGGTAGGCGAATAGTAAAGCAGGCTCCCCCATCTGGTCGGTTTTTGGCACTGACGGTACCGCCATGGGCTTCGATAATGGTGCGGACGATGGCCAATCCCAAGCCAAATCCGGCACTACTTGCCTCGGTTTTACCACGAGTAAATTTATCAAAAATTTTCTCTTCCATACCGCTGGGCAGGCCCGGACCATCATCACAGAAGAGAATGATGATCTGGTTATCTGCATGATGGGCGGAAAGATGCAGCAGCGTTCCTGGTGGGGTATGTTTGGCGCCGTTTTCCAGCAAATTGTTAAAGACCCGCTCCATCAGCACACTGTCCAGTTGCAACAGAGGTAAATCGACTGGCAGATCGATGGACACGCGATGACGAGCCAGAATAGTGGCACAATCACCCATAGAGACACCGATCACCTCTTCCAGAGTTTGCCAGTGGCGATTCAAGGTAAAGTTGCCCATTTGCATGCGTGCCATATCCAACAGGTTGTTGGCCATGGTTACAGTGCGGGCGGCCTCCTCGCGTATGGCTTTGGCCAGACCGACATGCGGCTCCTGCAAAGAGGGCTTGGCCAGACAGAGAGCCTCACTCAGTCCGGTAATAATGGTCATCGGTGTGCGCAGATCATGGGAGATGGCAGAGAGCAGGGAGTTGCGCAGACGCTCTGCCGACATGGTCAATTGGGTTTGTTGTGACAACTCAACATAATGAAGCCGTTCCAGAGAGATAGCCAGCAAAGAGGTGCTGGTTTCCAAAAGCTGTTTTTGCTCCAAAGAGAATTGCCGTAGAGGCTCTTCGGTTTGTACGACCAAAACCCCACAAATACGTGTTGGTGCTTTGAGTGGCAGGAACAACAGGTGAGAGGCCGAGAGGGTATCCATATCCCAACCGCTCTGTTCACCCAGAGCAAAGCAACGCTGCGCCGTTTCATAATGAGTCGCAAGCAAGGTGGTGGAGTGTGGAGTGACCGGTTGCAGACGCTCCTGTGCATCTGGAAGCAACAGGGTGATGGCCGCCTTGCAGCCTTGCTGCATAAATTGCTGGCAAATGGCGAGCATCTGCTGCACATTCATGGCGCTGGTCAGTTGACGAGCCATTTCATACAGTGCCCGCATGTGCGTTTCACGCTGATTGGCTACCAGAGCCTGCCACTGCAGTGAGGCGGTCAATTGCCCGACAACCAGAGCAACAGTGAGCATGATGGCAAAAGTGACCAGATGCTGGGTGTCATGTACGGCAAAGGTGAAACGAGGCGGAACAAAAAAATAATCAAAAGAGGCCACGGAGAGAAAGGCTGCCAACATGGCCGCACCACGGCCAAAACGGATGGCAGTAAGAAGCACAGCCAACAGAAAAATCATGACCAGGTTGGCCAGATCCAAATGTTCATAAAAAGGCGCAATAGATCCGGTAACAATAGCCACCACGATCAGGGCCATGGCATAGGCCAGCCAGCGGTTGTTGTGCGCTTGCCAGTGGGGAATCATGCGGGATAATAAAGTCAAAGAGCTTTCTGTACTGCGCGCCAGTTGCAGCAGTTCCAGATCAGGAGCCTGACGGGCAATACGTTCTGCAAAACCATGTTGCCAAGGCAAGCGCCGGTAACGGTCGCGTCCGACCAGCAATGTCCCCAGATGGTGTTGTCGGGCATAGGCAATGGCCACACTGACCGCATCTCGTCCGTAAGGATTGGCTGTCTGGGCTCCCAATTGGCGGGCGGTGGCCAAGGTTTGTTGAATACGCGAACGGACCGGTTCTGGCAGCCATTGGCTGGCAGGAGTTTCAATGGCAATAGCGTGCCAGGGAGCGCCGGTCTGACTGGCACGGCGGGCAGCGCGTTCAATCAACCGTTCGCTGTCTGGTCCCGGACCAATACAGACCAGGACTGCTTCCCGGAGTTGCCATTGACTGGCAGGGGCAGGATCATTCATGGCAGCGCGTGCTTTTCAGGCGGGTTGTCCCAGAAGGATGAGGTGCTTTGGATCCAGAGCGGGCTTGCTGGAGCTGGCAGTGCTCCGTTGGCGCAAGCAGCATGTTGCCGCAGTTATGGAAAAAATTGCAAGTCTTCTTGTGGTTTGCCAAAGCAAAGATGCACTGCAGATGCTTGTGCAGCACAAGCATCTGCAATCATGCTGAGAGGGTAATGCGACTGTCGCCATCATTACAAGATGACACGCGCTCCCATCTCCACAACCCGGTGTGCAGGCAAACGAAACCAGGAGGCGGCATTGCTGGCGTTGCGTTGCATCCAGAGGAACATATGAATTCTCCAAAGCGGCAAGCCATTACGAGACTGTTCCGCAAAAAAGGCAGTACGGCCCAGGAAGAACGAGGTCTCATCGGGGTTGGACCAATCCTGGAACAAACGGCTATGTTGCAGAGCACGTGGAATATCGGGTGTTTCGGTGAAACCGAAGCGAACCGTCAGATGGTGAAAGCCATTACCCAGATCTTTTTCCAGTACACGCTGTTCCTGACCCAGATGGGGAGTGTCGAGAAAACGGATGGTCAGAATGGCCACAGTTTCATGGATGACCCAGTGGTGTTGAAGATTTTGTACCAAAGGTTGTGGCGCCATGGTGCCATTGGTACTCAAATAGATGCCGACACCTGGCGAACGGGGTACGGGATCATTGGCCACTTGACGCAGAAAGGGCTCCAGGGGGATTTCCACTTTCTTGATAGCGTGACGACAGAGTTCAGTGCCCCGTTTCCAGGTGGACATAAGCAGGAAAATAAAGCTGCCGAGCAACAAGGGAAACCAACCGCCGTCGGGAATTTTGAGGGCATTGGCGGCAAAAAAGAGCACGTCGAAGAGCAGGAAAAAGAGGGTAGAAGCGATGGTTAAAGCCAGGCTCCAGCCAAACATGGTACGCAGTACGACTCCGAAGGCGATAGTGGTATCGATGACCATGGCGCCAGTAACCGCAATACCATAAGCAGAGGCAAGATTGCTGCTGCTGCGAAAACCAAAGACCAGAATCAATACGGCAACCAGCAGAATCCAGTTGATGGTGGGTACATAAATTTGACCTTCCTCTTCCGAAGAGGTGTGGATCACCTCCATGCGCGGCAGAAAGCCTAACTGCATGGCTTGGCGGGCTGCGGAAAAGGCGCCCGAAATGACCGCCTGCGAGGCAATGACAGTGGCTGCAGTAGCCATACCCACCAGGGGATAGAGCCCCCAACTGGGAGCAAGCAGATAGAAGGGATTTTTGGCCATTTGTGGATCATCCAGGATCAAACCACCCTGACCAAAATAGTTGAGCACTAAAGCGGGAAAGACCAGAAACAGCCAAGCAAGTTGAATCGGTCGACAACCAAAGTGCCCCATATCGGCATAGAGAGCTTCGGCGCCGGTAACGGAAAGAAAGACGGCTCCCAAGACCAGGAATGCCTGTCCGCGATGTTCCAGAAAAAAATCAAGAGCATGCCGAGGATCGATGGCGCCGAGGATTTGTGGATGTTTGAGAATGCCATAAATGCCCAGGAGAGCCAGTGCAGAAAACCACAGCAACATGATCGGACCAAACATGGCACCCACTCCAGCGGTGCCTCGGCGCTGTACGAGAAACAGAATCAGGAGGATGATCACGGTAACCGGGACGACGACCGGTTGCAATACAGGTGTCGCCAGCTCCAACCCTTCGACGGCGGAAAGAACAGAGATAGCCGGGGTGATGACACCATCGCCAAAAAAGAGCGCCAAACCGCAGATACCAAGAAAGTTGATCAGGATGCGCCAAAGCGGTGTGGCAAATGGGGAGCGTAGCGCCAGAGCAGTCAAGGCCATGATTCCGCCTTCCCCTTTATTGTCGGCGCGCATGATAAACAGCACATATTTGATGGTGATGACAATCAGCAGCGACCAGAGGATCATGGAAATGATGCCGAAGACATCCCCCGCAGAGGGCAACCCTCCATGCCCGCTGATGGCAGCAAGAGATTCTTTAACAGCATAGAGAGGGCTGGTACCGATATCACCGAACACAACTCCCAGTGCTCCGATGACCAATGCTGACATATTGTGTTTGTGTGCATCTGTGTGAACTGCGGACATGCTCTTTTTTCCTGGAAATGGCTGGATGCAACCCCTCTCAAACCGGATACTCTAGAGCATGCGAAGGAAAAATAGTGTCAATAGTGGGTGGATTAATATAAAAAAATTATCAAGAAGATGTGGGTGGTCGATAATTGAGATAGACCCAGAGGCCGGGTAAGCTGGCAAGCATTTGCAGCACACGGTTAATCAGGAAAGGGGTGCCGAGTGCATTCACGGCAGAATCTGGTTGCAACCATTGACAGATTTGTGCAAAAGCAGCCTCCCCGACACCCAGGCCTCCTGGTGAGACAGGCAACAAATTGGCAATCCAGGCGATGGGGGCGGCAAGAAAAAAATGGTCACCTGTAGAGGACAACAGGCCCAGATGGCGCGCAATCCAGATCAAGGCGATGATTTCCAGGCTTTGTGCCAGAACAGAGACCATTATGGCGGCCAGCAGAGAGCGTTTATGTTGCCAGAAGGAGTGGGCAGCTTGTCCGAGTTGGGTCAGGAGGAGGGTGGGTCGGGACAAAGGGCGGGCAGTGCTGTTCTCTGAGGAGTTGGCAGCAGATAGCGGCAAGCGCTTCATGCCCCAAAAAAACAATGCTGCCAGCAAAGGTGCGCCCACAACAGTGAGTAGCAGTGAAAGCAGCAGAATACGGCCTGGCAATTGCGCCAGCACGGTGGACAGATTGGCCAGGGCCGCGAGCAGAGCCAGCAGGAACATGGCATAGAGACCACTCACCCGGTCGGCGAGGATGGTCAGAATGGCGGCACTTTTTTGTTGCGCGCTGCTGTGCCGGAGCAGATAGGCCATGCGCAAGGCATCACCTCCTACCGAACCGGGAACCAGCAAATTAAAACAAAAGGTCAGATAGGTCATGGCATGGCTCCAGGCAAATGGAAAAATGATGGCCTGGCTGCGCAATAATATCTGCCAACGCACCGCACCCAGGGAGATCATTGCCAGGTTGCAGGCAAGCACCACCAGCAACAATTGCGGTTGCCAGGTGAAGTTTTGCAGGAGTGTTGGATCCAAAATTCCCTGCTGCCACAATAGGTAGATCATGCCTGCCGCTACTGTCGCTTTGCCGATTGCCAAGAGTCGCGGGCGCCATGCTGTACTCACCATGGAGGGGTATATCCTTATATCATGAGAAATCAGTGTGTTGAGCCGATCTTTTATCCGCAAACGGGAGTAGATTTTTCCCATATGCTTGCAGTACAATCAGGACATGAGAGTGGCAACCGTTTTGCAAAATGAAAGAGTCGTTTCTTATTATCCCCGTCCGTTGCCCTATCGGGATGGATTGTTATGACCAACTATGCCCATCGCCCTTTGTTAATGCAATGGATCCTGCTCGGTGCCATGACGCTGTTGACTGGTGCTTTGCTGGGCTTTGATCGTTTTCAGGATTATGCCGCCCTGAACCGTTTGGAACAGGAGCGCCTGCAGGCACAACTGCGCGTCATCCAGGAAAATACCACCTCCTTGTTGCGTACAGCAGGTACCATTCTGCAAAGAATACAAAATGATGTGGCAGATCATCCGTTGTCTCCAACCACCACCGCCAGCCAAATCAAACAGTGGGAAGCCTATTCAGTTATTCCCGGTATTCGGGCTTTGTTGGTCGTGGATGCCAATGGTGTTGTTCATTATTCCAACCATGCGGAACTGTTGCATATTAATGTCAATGATCGTGCCTTTTTTCGCACTCCGCGCCAGCAACCAGAACGACAGCGCCTCTATCTCTCGCCGCCCTTTCGCTCGCGTATCGACAAGCAGATTTTTATCATGCATCTGTCGCAAGCTCTGTTGACTGCAAAAGGAGAGTTTGCCGGTGTGGTGGCCATCGCTTTGGAGCCAGACTATTTTCGTGTTCTGCTGCAATCGGTGCTGTATGCAGCAGATATGCAGGCAGCCATTGTGCATGGCGACGGTCATCTCTTTTTGCAGGTTCCAGAGCGAGAGGCCCATCTGCAAGAGGGCGAGGTGATTTTGTCGGGAGCTTTTGCCCAGCCAGGCCAATTGTGGCAACAGTGGCAAAATAGCACTCAACCAGCAGCAACAGGAGAAAACAGACGGCTCGGCATGGCTGAACCAATCCAGCCTGCCGAGTTGCAGTTGGACAAACCGCTTTGGGTTGCAGTCAGCCGGTTGAGCGAAGTGGTACTGGAAGATTGGTACTGGGATGCACAAATATTTGCTGGATTGTTTTTCCTGAGTGTGTTGCTGATAGCGGTTGGTCTTTTTTATTCGCAACAAAAAATGCGCTTGGTACATGCCCAGGCCGGGGCTGCCGAAGCGGCATTGCGCAAAAGCGATGCCCAACAGCAGGCCATTCTCAATCATGCTCCGGCGGTCATCTTCATGAAAGATCTGCGCGGCAACTATCTGATGATCAACCGTCGTTGTGAAGAGTGGTTGGGTATCAATAATCATAGCATATGGGGCAAGAACGACACAGAGCTGTTTCCTGCGGAGGTAGCCAGTGCATTGCGGGCCAGTGATCAAGAGGTGTTGCGTCATGGCACCGTGATGGTCGAAGAGAGGGTACCGACGCGCGAGGGAGAGCGTATTGTTTTGGCCAACAAATTTGTGTTGCGTGAAAGTGATGGACGTCCCTATGCCATCTGCGGAATTGTTACCGATATTAGCGAACGCAAGGAGGCGGAAGAGCAGTTGCGTCTTGCCAAAGAAGAGGCGCTGCGGGCCAATCGCAGCAAATCGCTCTTTTTGGCGGCCATGAGTCATGAAATTCGTACCCCCATGCACGCCATTATCGGCATGGGTGATACCTTGCTGGAAACCTCTTTGGATGCCGAGCAGCGTCGTTGCCTGCATATTATTCTCAATGCTGGCAACATGCTGATGGGGTTGATCAACGATATTTTGGATCTTTCCAAAATCGAGGCGGGACAGTTGGAGGTGGAACAGCACCCCCTGGATTTGCCGAGACTGGTCTATGAGGTGGAAGAGGTGATGCGCGGGGCCATCATGGATCGCGGACTCGCTTTTCATGTGCATTTGGCCGATAATATTCCAAAAATGGTGCGCGGTGATGGACAACGGCTGCGTCAGCTTTTGTTCAATCTGTTGGATAATGCGCGCAAATTTACGCGGCAGGGCTCCATTGAGTTGATGGTCTGTTGTCTGGCCGAGCAGCAAATCCAATTTACTGTCACCGATACGGGTATGGGTATTGGCGAGGAGCGCCTGCAGGAAATTTTTGAGCCATTTGTTCAGGTGGAAAGGGATGCCCAAGGCCGTCTGGGTGGTGTTGGTTTGGGATTGTCCATCTGTCGGCAACTGGTTGCACTGATGGGTGGCGAGATTGAGGTTGCCAGCCGCCTGGGTGTGGGTACCACCTTTACGGTCGTTTTGCCCATGGAGAGGCTTTCGGAGATGGAGAGTCTGCCCTCTCCTTTGCCTCATGAAACAACTGTCATGGCAGTAACAGCGGGATTGCATATCTTGGCGGTGGATGATGCGGAAGATAATTTGCGTTTACTGGAGGCGTTTTTGAAACGCACAGCACACCGTCTGAGCACCGCCATGGATGGCGCTGCCGGTTTGGCCAAGTTTCAATCTTCCCATTATGATTTGGTGCTCATGGATATCCAAATGCCGGTCATGGATGGCTATCAGGCAACCCGTTCCATGCGTGAATGGGAGGCTACACAGGGCCATGCTCCGACTCCCATTATTGCTTTTACTGCCCATGCCATGAAAGAGGTCTCCGAGCAGGTGCTGGCTGCTGGTTGTAATGCTGTATTGACCAAACCGCTGCGTAAACAAGGTTTGCTGGATATGCTGGAACGTTTTCACAAAGTAGCCTGAGTTGTATATCATGGACTTGAATAGGCAAAAATAGAGTTGAAATCCTTCATATTATAATTATTGGAATCCTGTGGTATAATAGCGCCCTATGCCAACCTCTTGTGCCGTATCAAGAGAGAGAGGGCTTTTCATCGACCAACCCGGTGCAACCGGGTGAGTAGGAGCTACTATGACCACGACTCTACCTGTCAAACGCTTTCGCAGCGAATTGGCTGCTTTGGCTACCCGCCTGCGCCAACACAGTGAAGACGAAGCTATCGGCTTGAGCCGCGTTCCAGCAGATCGGCAACGCCGCCTGCAGCGTGCCAAACGGGAATTTCGCTTTTTTGCCAAAACCTATTTTCCCCACTATATCTCCCCCCATGACAGCCAGTTGCACACCTATCTGTACAAACGTCTGCCCAAACTGCTGCACAGTCAGCGCCGTGGGGTCAAATTGGCCATTGCTGCCCCTCGTGGTGAAGCCAAGTCGACTCTGGTGACGCAAATTTTTACCCTGTGGTGTGCGATAACCGGCAGTCGTCGCTATATACCGATTATTATGGATTCGCAACATCAGGCAGCAGCCATGCTGGAAGCGATCAAGGCCGAGTTGTTGGGCAACCGTCGTCTGGCCCTTGATTTTCCCGAAGCGTGTGGTTGCGGTCCGGTGTGGAAAGCCGGGGTCATGGTCACAACCAGTGGTACCAAGATTCAGGCTTTTGGTTCCGGGAGACGGATGCGTGGGTTGCGCCATGGCAATTTTCGTCCGGATATGGTGATTTGCGACGATCTGGAAAATGATGTCAACGTGCGCAGCCGACAACAACGCGATCAATTGGAAGAGTGGTTGCGCAGTACCGTTCTCAAATTGGGGGCGGCAGATGATTCCATGGATCTGCTGCTGGTGGGCACGGTGTTGCACAGCGACTCACTATTGGCGCGCCTGTTACGCAATCCTTTGTGGGAGAGCAAACGCTTTCAAGCTATTATAGAGTGGCCTCGGAATATGGCTTTGTGGGAGCACTGGCAAAATTGTTTGTTGCAGGAGGGGGAGCAGGCCGCAGATCACTTTTTTCAGCAGCATCGCCAACAGATGGAGGAGGGGGCTCTCCTCTCCTGGCCCAAGGTGCGCAGCCTGGAAGCGTTGATGAAAATACGTCTGCGCGATGGCAGTGCCGCTTTTGCAGCCGAGTTGCAAAATCAACCGTTGAGCGAACAGGCCATTTTTCAAAAAATCCACTATTGGAGTGAACAAAACCCTGCCTGGCTCTTTTTTGGGGCTGTTGATCCCTCTCTGGGCAAATCGGGGGGCAAAGGGGATCCTTCGGCCATTCTGGTGGGTGGTTTTGATCGGGCGACCGGGATTCTTGATCTGGTGGAGGCTGATATTTGCACACGTCTTCCCGATCGGATCATCAGCGATGTCATGGAGTACCAGGCGCGTTATAATTGCCGACTCTGGGTTGTCGAGGCGATTCAATTTCAGGAATTTTTCAAGGATGAGCTGATTCGTCGCTCGGCCCAACAGGGAGTGCCCGTGCCGGCACAGGGCAGCAAACCCTCGCGGGATAAGGGGTTGCGTATCAGCAGTTTGCAACCCCATGTGGCCAATGGTTTGATTCGTTTTCATAGCAAACAGATCACTTTGTTGGAGCAGCTTCGCCGTTGGGGCGAAGGTACAGGGGAGCATGATGATGGTCCCGATGCCTTGGAGATGTTGTGGCGATCAGTACAAGAAAACCTGCCGACCATGGGTGAGGTGCGTTCTTTGGGCAAGCGTTTGAGTCAGAACATGGCCACTCCTGCGGCAGCCGATCAGCAACGGGGCAGTCAGTGGGGTGGCGCGGATGGGCGTTTGGATCTGGGAGGTTTTTGAGCGGCTCAGTTATTGTTTGGCAGCCACTATAGCTCAGGAGGGAGAGGCGATTGCTCTGGCAGATGTTGTGGAGGCAGCCGGTGTTGAGAGTGTTGGGGCATCTGTTGCGGAGGAGGTACTGAATTGTCTGAGAATGTCCAATAAATGCTTTTTCTTGAGTGGTTTGGTCAAATGCAGTTGACAACCCGCCTCCTGGCTGCGTTTGGCCTCTCCCTCCAGAGCATGGGCAGTCAAGGCAATAATCGGACAGGTCGGCTGCCCGTGCTCTTTTTCCCAGAGGCGAATCTGCCGGGTAGCCGTATAGCCATCCATGATCGGCATTTGAATATCCATCAAAATCAGATCATAAGAGTGTTGCTGCACCAATGCCACTGCTTCGGCACCATTGTGCGCCAGGGTCAGTTGATGCGATGTCTCCTTCAGGAAGGCGCGAAGCAGGAGTTGATTTTCTTCCATATCCTCCACCAGAAGAATGGATAACGCTGCAGAGTGGCCAGGCAGCACTGCTGGGATATTGGTATTGGGCGGGGTAGTGCGCAATGACAGGGCAGGGAGGGGGATAACCGGCAGTTGTATGCGAAAACAACTTCCTTGACCCGGCTGGCTTTCCACAGCAATAGTGCCCCCCAGCAAGGTGATCAATCTGCGGGTGATGGCCAAACCCAAACCACTGCCACCATGGCGACGGGTCATCCCGGAGTCCAACTGGGTGAAGGGGGCAAATATCCTCTGCAGCTCTTGCTCGGGAATGCCCATACCGGTATCGGTAATGGTAAAATGGAGCTTTTGTTCTGTTGTGGCATAGCGACATTGCAAAAGAACAGAGCCCTGATCGGTAAATTTGACTGCATTGCCCAGCAGGTTAAACAATATCTGTTGCAGACGCAGACGGTCGCTGCTGATCAGCAGCGGTGTGCTCGCATCAATCTCACAGCGCAATGTCAAACCCTTGTTATTGGCCACAACCTGCAACAGAGCCACCACCTCATGCAGCAGATCTGGCAACTGCAGTGGTTCAGATTGTATCTGCAGTTGACCCGCTTCCATTTGACTGAGATCGAGAATGCGGTTGAGCAGATCCAGCAGATTTTGTCCGGCATTTTGCAATTTATTCACATAGCCGCGTTGCAGATCATTCAATGGGGTTTCCAAAAGCAGATCCCCCATACCGATCACCACGTGCATCGGGGTGCGGATTTCATGGCTCATGGTTGCCAAAAACTCTCCCTTGGCACGATTGGCTGCTTCTGCTTGTTGCCGGGCTTCCAGGAGGGTTTGCCAGCGTTGACGCTCCTGGCTTTGGTCACGAAAGAGCATCACTACCCCCAAAGGTGCAGCATCGGCCTGCATGCGAATGGGGGCGGCGATACCGGCAATGGGATATTCCCTGTTTTGGTGGGTACGTAACAGGGTTTGCGCCGGCAAAAGCATGGTTTGTCGGCTGTGCAGTACATGCAGCAATGGATTATCCAACTCTTCTCGACTGTTGGCATCGAGCAGACGCACCAGTTGACGCAGCGATTGGCCAATGGCCGTTTCAGCCTGCCAACCAAGCAGGCGGGCAGCCTCTTTATTCAAAAAGGTGATGGCGCCGCGCTGGTCGCTGATAATCACCCCATCGGCAATAGAGGCCAATGTGACCTGCAAAAACTCTTTTTCCTGCAACAAGGCGGTACGAGCATTTTGCAGGGCATCGGCCATGCTGTTAAATCCCTGCATCAACTGCTGTATTTCTGGGCTGCCATGCACCGGCAAACGGGCCGATAATATTCCTTGGGCCATCTGTTGACTGCCCATGACCACCATTTGCAAGGGGCGCAAACCAGCATGCAACACCAGCCAGATGCCAATAAAGTCCAGCAACACCACCAAAGCGATGACAATCAGATGATCCCAAAAACTCTCCCAAGCGCGATTGATAGCCTGATTGGGGCTGAGTTCGATCTGTAAACGACCATAATAACGGCCACCGATCATAAAATCATGAGAACCGATAAGATTGCCCATGCCAAGCCAGTCATGAAACCAGGAGGGGGCAGCATGGGGTGTGGGGGGTTTGCTGGCTTCCACGACGGCATCGCTGCGATCCTGAAAGCGCAGATGCAGCACATCAGGATGAGAAAGATAGCGGTGCAAGGTTTGCTGCAGAGCTGCATAATCACCTACCACCAATATTTCCGCCATGGCCGCCGGCAGCGTTTGCTGTGACGCTTGAAGAAAATATTCTTGCGCCTGTTTTTCTTCCAAGGCATCGCGCGCAGTGGTCGTATAGAGCAAAAAAAGACTGCCAAAGAGCAGAGCAATAGTGGCTGTGAACAGCAGTCTGCCGGTAAAGGGGAGACGATCCCAAAATTTGGCCGGAGCGTTCATGATGTTATTCGATGTCAGCCACCAGAGTATTTTGGTAAAAATCGCTATAGTTACGATAATGTTCTTGGTTGGCTGGGATGAATCCATGGGGGGGCGGTTGTTTGATCACCTGGGCACTCTCCTGCAACACGCTCTCACCCTGTGTTGTGAGGTGCATCTCCGACAAAATTTTTTGTACCGAGCGGGCAACTTCTGGATCTACCCTGGGATGGACGGCAATCGGTAAATTTTCATAGGATTGTGACTGCCACAACACCCGGTATCGGAAGGATTCTCGATCGGCAAAATGGCGCATCACCTCTTCATTGACCCCGGCGGCGACCACTTTGCCTGCTTGCAGTTGCGCCATGATCCCCTCCTGATTGCCGCCAAACAGCGGTTGCACTCTGATGCCCGAGCGCAACAGATGATCCATCGGCAAGGCATAACCTACAAACGCGCCTCGTGAAGGAAAGCCCACTGGCGCATCTTGCAAATCGGTCAAGCTGTGGATCGGAGCATCCATGCGGGTGACAATTTGTCCGCTGATTGCGGTCGCACGCGGTTTCAAAATCACTTGATAGCCACTGCTGCGCAGACGTGGTTGAAAAATGGTGCTGGAATAGACAAAGTCATATTCCCCATGGGCGATGGCCTGATTGGATTCTGGCGCGGTTCGTGCCGTGCGCAGGATCAAGCGTATCCCGCTTTGTCGGGCAACATATTCCAGGATGGGATTCCAATATTGGGCGGTCAACAAGGCGCTGCGTTGTGCCAACACTCCAAAGGCATAATCCCGTTGCTGTTTTTGTGCGGGCACGATGCTGGGAAAGAAGAGAATGAGTGCCAACAACGGAATAAAGAACAACACCTGTCGCATCTTTGCAGACTCCTCGCACTCTGTATGCCACTTCCTTGGCCAGACATTTTCCAGTAAAGCAGTTGCAACTGGAAAAGCATGGCATATTATCAGGACGTTTGCAAGAGTTACTAATATTGCTTATTTATGGCGGCAGAATTTACTGCCGAGGAGCACGCTGGACAAGAGCTGGCGAGCGTTGCTGAGAAGGGCGACTAGGCAGAAGGGTTGAGCAGAGCGCGTGCTGTTTGGAGCACCTGTTCTACGGAAAAGCCGAACTGTTGGAGCAGCTCTGCGCCGGGGGCCGAGGCACCAAAATGGTCGATGGCGAGCACAGCGCCCTGATCGCCGGTCCAGCGATGCCAACCCATGGAGGAGCCGGCTTCAATGGCCAAACGTGGATGGGCGGGACCAAGGATCTGCCGCTGGTAAGCGGCTGATTGTTGGGTAAAGAGCTCCCAGGAGGGCATGGAGACCACACGCACTCTGCTGATTCCCTCTTCGCGCAAGGCATGGTGTGCTGCCAGAGCCAGATGGATCTCTGAACCGCTGGCCAGCAGTGTCAGTTGGGGCTCTTCGGGACAATCGACGAGAAGATAGGCACCCATGGCGACTCCCTGCGAGGCTGTCTGCTCTGGCAAGAGGGGCAGATTTTGTCGTGTCAGAATCAGTGCGGCAGGCCGCTGCAGAGCAATAGCCAGACGCCAGGCAGCAATGGTTTCAAAGGCATCGGCGGGGCGGAAAACCAGCAATCCGGGTATGGCACGCAGGGAGGCCAGATGCTCAATGGGTTGATGGGTGGGACCATCCTCGCCGACGGCGATACTGTCATGGGTCAACACATAGATGGTATGGCAGCCCATTAACGCAGAGAGACGGATGGCCCCCCGCATATAATCGGAGAAGACCAAAAAGGTGCCGCAATAGGGGATGATTCCCCCGTGCAGGGCCATGCCGTTGCTGATGGCTGCCATGGCATGTTCACGCACGCCGAAATGGATATTGCGCTCAGGCTGATTTTTCAACCAGGTATTGTTGGAGGGGGCCAGATCGGCAGATCCGCCCAACAAGGCCGGAAGATGGGGAGCGAGGGCGTTCAGCACCTCTCCAGAGACAACACGTGTGGCTTTGGCCTTACCATCGCGTGACAGCAGGGAGAGATCCTGCTGCCAATTGGCAGGCAAAACACCCGCCATTTGTTGTAAAAAGCGTTCGCTCAGTGGGGGAAAATTCCGCTGCATCTCTTGCAAAAGGTTGTGCCACTGCTGTTCTGCCGCCTCTCCGCGACTGACGATAGTGCGAAAATGGTCATACACGCCATCAGGGATGTGAAAAGAGGTGTCGGGCCATTGAAAATGGCGCCGGGTGGCCTGCAATGCCTCTTTGCCAAGCGGAGAACCATGTGCTGCAGCACTATCAGCCCGTGGTGAACCAAAGCCGATATGGGTGCGCACCATGATCAAGGAGGGATGCTCCCCATCTGCTTGCGCTTGACGGATGGCTGCCTCGATGGCCTCGAGATTTTCCCCATCCTCGACACGCAACACCTGCCAGCGATAGGCGGCAAAACGGGCGGCCACATCTTCGGTAAAGGTCAGATCGGTGCTGCCTTCGATACTGATCTGGTTGTCGTCATAGAGATAGATCAATTTGCCCAGGCCTAAATGTCCTGCCAAAGAGGCTGCCTCGGCAGTGATACCCTCCATCAAATCGCCATCGGAGACAATGGCATAGGTATAGTGATCCACCAATGGGGCATAACCCTCTTGGTTGAACTGCTGTGCCAGATGGCGTTCTGCCAAGGCCATCCCTACGCCCATGGCAAAACCTTGGCCCAGCGGACCGGTGGTTGCTTCCACTCCGGGAGTCACTCCATACTCTGGATGTCCGGGGGTGCGACTTTCCCATTGTCGGAAACGTCGCAACTCATCCAATCCCAGATCATAACCACTCAGGTGCAACAAGCCATATAAAAGTGCCGAGCCATGCCCAGCCGAGAGAATAAAACGATCGCGATTCAACCATTGGGGATTGGCTGGATGATGACGCATGATGCGATGCCAAAGGAGATATGCCATAGGGGCCGCTCCCAAGGGCATACCAGG
>NZ_RXIU01000064.1:0-8183 GCF_004217665.1 Candidatus Magnetaquicoccus inordinatus
CAGGGCTTTGCCCTGCACCCACCAGGAGGAGATAATCTCCTCCTGGACCTCCATAATAATTTTCTGATTTGCAAATGTGATTGCCATGGAAAAAAATCAGAACCTACGCAGGGAAATTTTTTCTTGTGGCGCCGCGCCTCTGCTGCAATCGACTGCTCCTCCTGCAGCGATATGGCGCGCTTGTTTGTCTCTTTTCTGTCTGTTGCTATGCGCATCGCAGTTGGGTGCACGCCCTTGTGCTGCTGTGCTGGCACAAACTGTTTCCCTGCCTGTCTGCGAGAGCTTGGCTCAACACAATCGCATTGGTGCATCACCGCGGCCTATTTTGATGCCGGGGCGGCCCACTCCTTGACCACCGGTACCGTCAGACTGAGTTTGGCTACCCGTGCACTCGCTTCATTGGCTTTGGCCTTCGACGGATAGGGGCCCACACAAACCCGACTGACCGAACGATCCTCCTCCACCTTGACCAAACGCAGCATCTGTACCCCTTTGCTGCGAATCTTTTCCATCTCCTGCAGCGCCTCGCCCAAAGCATAGCTGCGGCCCAGAGCAATGACCGAGCCCTCCCAGCTCTCCTCAACTTTGACGGCAATCCCGGCTGCCTTTAATTGTGCCTCTGCCTCTTTCAGCTCTTTTTTGTTGGCAAACGGTCCTGCCTGCAGCGAGTTGACCTTGACCTTTTCCCGACTGGTCTGGACCCAAGGTTCCAAGCCCCCTTTGCGCAAGCGCTCCAAAACCGTCTCTATCCCTTGATCAAAAAATCCGCCCGTCTGCACAATATACTCCCCCTTGCTATCCTGTTCGCTGACAGGGGCCGGTTTGGCTTTGGCAACCGGGGCAACCGGCTGCACCACGGGTGGTGCAGGGGCCTCCTTGATCTTGGCATCCGCCAGCGCCAGGCGCCGTCCGGTAATCGGCGGGCCATACCAGATATCCTCTTGACTGGTCGATGGCATGGTCAGAAACAGGGCCAGATTCACCCCAGCTAACAGGATCAATACCCCTAAGGGCATCGCCCTGGAGATAATCGAGGCATGCGCAGACACGGGATGCTCCTAACGATTGCGTTCGTATAACAGTTGCAGACCGGATAAGGTCAAAAATTCATCTACCTGCTCAATACATTTGCTCGCTCCGGCAATCATACGTGCCAACCCTCCTGTAGCCAGTATGTGCACCGAAGTAAATCCTGATTCGGCGATCATGCGTTCCACCAAACCATCCACCAACCCAACATATCCCCAATATAACCCCGATTGCATGGCCCCTACCGTATTGCGACCAATCACACTCGGTGGACTAACCAAATCTATGCTCGGCAGTTGTGCTGTCTTTTCCGACAACACCTTGGTCGCCAAGCCTAAACCGGGGGCGATGGCGCCTCCCAGATATTCTCCGCGCTCGCTGACCAGATCAAAGGTGGTCGCTGTGCCAAAATCCACCACCAAAACCGCTTTGCGCAATCTCTCATATGCCGCCACCGCGTTGACAATGCGATCGGCACCTACCTCGCGCGGATTGTCACACAAAATCGGCATGCCGGTTTTAATGCC
Source organism: Candidatus Magnetaquicoccus inordinatus (assembly GCF_004217665.1). Classification (GTDB taxonomy): domain Bacteria; phylum Pseudomonadota; class Magnetococcia; order Magnetococcales; family Magnetaquicoccaceae; genus Magnetaquicoccus; species Magnetaquicoccus inordinatus. The sequence goes on from NZ_RXIU01000064.1 coordinate 1,557, forward strand.
CGGTCCAACCAGTAACGGTTGCAGATGAAAATAACGTTTGAGCATGCGTACCAAAGTTGCCTGGAGTGGGGGGACCACACTGGCAATGATGGCGGCACTGATCTGTTGCATCTGCAAACCCGACAGATTCAGGAGGTTTGCAAATAAAATACCATATTCATCATTGGTTTGCTCGGTGCGCGTCGCCACCCGCCAATGGCGCAACAAAATTTTGCCCCGTCCATCCCGTTCGTAGGGTCCGGCAACCGGTAAGGGTTCGTTTTCGTCTGTTTGATACACCCCCAAGACAATATTGGTATTACCGACATCGATCACCAGAAGCATGCGTTTGCTCAATCCTCTCCCAGAAGCGCCACATCACCAGCCACCACACGGGTCAGCATACCATCGGCACACCGTACCAGTAAACAACCATCCGCATCCAATGTCACGGCTTCCCCGACAAAGGAGCGATCGGCCAGACGTACAGAGAGCGGGCGGCCAGCCCAATCAGCCACGCGCCACCACTCTGCCGCCAGGGGGGCGCATCCCTTCTGTAGATAGTCTCCATAGAGCGCTTCCCACTGCAGCAGCAGATCGGCTAAAAAGAGTCCGCGATCTATGGTAAAGGGCAAAGCCTCTGCCAAATGGATAGCCTGCTCCTGCAACGGATCGGGAAAATCGCCACGACTGCCGTTCAGATTGACCCCGATGCCAACGATGACATAATGGGTTTTTTCTCCCTCGGCCCGCATTTCGGTCAGGATACCGGCGGCTTTGCGTCCACGCAACAGCAGATCATTGGGCCACTTGAGCCGACACTCTTCTATACCCCACTGCTGCACCGTTTTCCACAATGCCAAACCGGCCAGTAATGTCAATTGTGGCGCATGGCGCGGTGCCACTGCCGGGCGCAGCAACAGCGAGCAGTACAGATTGATGCCGACTGGTGAGAACCAGTGTCGCCCCAAGCGGCCTCGCCCCTGGCTTTGCTGCTCGGCCACCACCACCGTACCCTCTGCGGCCCCTTGTTGCGCCCATTCTGCGGCCTGTCGGTTGCTGGAATCCAACAGCGCATAATGATGATAGAGCTCTGGGCGAAAGAGAGAGCCGCGCAGCAGCGAGGCCATCCGTTGGCCGCTTAGTTCCGTTACGCTCTCCTGACTCAAATTTTCACCAACAGGGAGACATCTTTACTGACAGCGCTATGAGTAATGGCGCCCACGGAGATCAGATCCACGCCGGTCTCTGCCAACTCCAAAACATTGTCCAGGGTAACATTGCCACTGGCTTCCAGCAACACCTTGCCACTGGCCAGATCGACGGCGCGGCGGATATTTTCCAGGCTCATGTTATCCAAGAGAATTGCATGGGCACCGGCATCCAACGCCTCCCGAACCTGTTCCAGGGATTCGCACTCCACCTGGATGCGATGCAGATGGCTGACCGACTCTTCCACCCGTTTAATCGCTTCGGTGAGGCTGCCAGCCAGCGCGATATGATTCTCCTTGATCAACACGCCATCATCCAGACCCATGCGATGATTGCGTCCACCGCCAATGCGCACGGCATATTTTTGCAACTGGCGCAAGCCAGGGGTGGTTTTGCGGGTGTCGATAATCTGGGCATTGGTACCGGCAATCTTCTCCACAAAACGCCGGGTCAGGGTGGCCACTCCCGAAAGATTTTGGAAAAAGTTTAAGGCTACCCGCTCTCCGGTCAAGATACTGCGGGCTGGACCATTCAAGGTACAAATGATATTGCCCGCCTGGACCCCACCGCCATCAGGAGTCTCCGGCAACATGCGGATCCGGCTGTCCAATATGGAAAATACCTCTGCGATAACCGGCAAACCACAGACCACCAGATCTTCTCGAGCGATCAAAACCGCTTCTGCTTTTTGTCCCGGTCGGACGATGGCATTGGTGGTAATATCCCCCCGGCCTATATCCTGAAACAGGGCATTTTTGATGGTTTCCGACCAGTGACCAGACCAGACAAAATTCATCTTTGCCTCCGTAGTTCATCCATGCGCTGCAACGCCTCTTGCATACCCAACCGTTTTTCTGCCAACTCTTGCTCCTTTTTTTGTTCTTTGGCCACCACTTCGGCTTTGGCGTTGGCCAAAAAAGCAGGATTGTTTAATTTGCCTGTGACCCGTTGCCAATCGCTTTCCAGACGCAGCAACTCTTTGTTAAGACGGGCATATTCCGCTTCCGCATCGATCACCCCAGCCAGGGGCAGATAGAGTTTGATCGAGGCCAGAACAGCAACGGCACAGCCGACCGGCGCCTCATCGGTCAACGCTTGCCATCCCGTCAAACGGGCCAACGGTAGAATCAGCCCCTCATAGGGGCGAAAGCTCTGTTCCAGGGTTGCCGGATCGGCGGCGACCAACAGCGACAAGCGTTGTCCGGGGGGAATATTATTTTCGCTGCGCAGGGTGCGCACAGCCGTTACCACCTCTTGGACCAGGGCAATATGCCTTTCCAGCTCGGGATTATGCCAGGAGGAGCGGCTTTGTGGCCAGGAGGCCAACATCAGCGAGCCGATCGGTTGTGGACAGCCGCTCAAGGGGGCCACCTTTTGCCACAACTCTTCGGTGATGAAGGGCATCAATGGATGCAGCAGACGCAGGGCCTGCTCCAGAACATGCAGCATGGTTTGCCGTGTGTTCTGTTGCTGCTCTGCAGTCAGTGTCTCCTGGCCATAGAGACGCGGTTTTACCCACTCCAGATACCAGTCGCAATATTCGCCCCAGAGAAAATGGTACAAGGCGGTGGCGGTTTCGTCGAAGCGATATTTGCTCAAGGAGTCATCGACCGTGCGCAGCAACCCCTGCAGGCGGGAGAGGATCCAGCGATCCACCAGCGACAGGGCGGCATCGGGCGGCAGGGCGCCATTCTCTTGCCCCTCTGTGTTCATCAGCACAAAGCGTGCGGCATTCCACAGTTTGTTGCAAAAGTTGCGATACCCTTCCATACGGTTGAGGTCAAATTTGATGTCGCGCCCTTGGGTAGCCAGGCTGGCCATGGTAAAGCGCAGGGCATCGGTACCAAAGGCGGGAATGCCTTGGGCAAACTCTTTGCGGGTGGCGGCGGCTATTTTTTCCGCCAGTTGTGGCTGCATCAAATCGCGGGTTCGTTTTTCGAGCAGCGCTTCCAGATCGATACCATCGATCAGGTCGAGCGGATCCAAGACATTACCCTTGGATTTGCTCATTTTATTGCCTTCGCCATCGCGCACCAGACCGGTGATGTAGACAGTACGAAAGGGCACATCGCCGGTAAATTTCAGCCCCATCATGATCATGCGGGCGACCCAGAAAAAGATGATGTCAAAGCCGGTGACCAGCACATCGGTGGGATAGAAGGCGCGCAGTTCGGGGGTCTGTTCCGGCCAGCCCAAGGTGGAAAAGGGCCACAAGGCAGAGGAAAACCAGGTATCCAGTACATCATTATCCTGGGTAAGAGGCAGCTCTTGGCCATAATGGGCCAGGGCCTGTTGTTGGGCCTCCTCTTTGTTGCGGGCCACAAAGATGCTGCCATCGCTGCCATACCAGGCCGGGATGCGATGGCCCCACCAGATCTGTCGCGAGATGCACCAATCCTGAATATTGTGCATCCACTCAAAATAGGTTTTTTTCCAGGAGTCGGGGACAAAGCGAATCCGACCATCTTCGACGCAACGAATTGCTTCGGTGGCGAGGGGGGCTGCGCGTACAAACCATTGATCGGTCAGATAGGGTTCGACCACCGCTTTGCTGCGATCACCACGGGGAATCATCAAACGATGGGCAACCACCTGAACCAGTAAGCCCATCTTTTCCAGATCGGCGATGATCTGTTTGCGGGCGACATAGCGATCCATGCCCTGATAGGCGGCAGGAGCCTGTTCGTTCAGGGTGGCATCGATGGTGAAAATATTGATTTGCGGCAGGTTATGGCGTTTTCCGACCTCATAGTCGTTAAAATCATGGGCCGGGGTGATCTTGACGCAACCGGAGCCAAAATCCATTTTGACCGATTCATCGGCAATGACAGGGATCAAGCGTTCAGCCAGTGGCAAACGCACCTCTTTGCCAATCAGATGCTGATAGCGTTCATCCTCAGGATGCACGGCCACGGCGCTGTCGCCGAGCATGGTCTCTGGGCGGGTAGTAGCCACCACCAGCGAACTGCTGCCATCGGCCAGCGGATAGCGCAGATGCCAGAGAAATCCCTCCTCTTCCTCGGAGATCACCTCTAAATCGGAGACAGCCGTATGCAGTACCGGATCCCAGTTGACCAGGCGACTGCCTCGATAGATCAACCCCTCCTGATAGAGGCGTACAAACACCTCTTGCACCGCCGCCGAAAGGTGGCTGTCCATGGTAAAGGCTTCGCGTTGCCAATCGCAGGAGGCGCCCAGGCGGCGCAGTTGGCGCACGATGCTGCCTCCTGACTCCTCTTTCCAACGCCAGACCCGCTTGAGAAACTCTTCACGGCCCAGATCATGACGACTTTTGCCTTCGGCGGCCAACTGCCGCTCTACCACCATTTGCGTGGCAATTCCAGCATGATCGGTACCAGTTTGCCACAAGGTGTGTTCGCCACGCATGCGTCGTTGGCGGATCAGGGCATCCATCAGGGTATCCTGAAAGGCATGACCCATATGCAGCGTACCGGTCACGTTGGGTGGCGGAATCATAATACAATAAGAGGGACGATCTCCCTTGCTGCCAGCGGCAAAATAGCCGCTCTCTTCCCAATGGGCATACCAACGCCGTTCGACTCCGACAGGATCATAGGCTTTGGGTAGTGAAGATTCCGACATGCTCATCAACCGTTTCCTTCGCACTTCTCTTCAGGAGCAGGGGTCGCGCGCGCAGTGCTCTCCCCTGTGCTTTCTTGTTTAATCCGTTGCAACTCAGCCCGGATGGCCTCTTCCAGCATGCCGGGCAACATGGTGCGCAACATCTGGCGCGCCATCTCTTCCACCAATCGTTCCACCCGTTCGCCAAAACACTCTTGCAAGCGTTGCACCGACCACTGTACTGGCGGTGGGGGAGCCTCGTTTGCGGGCAGGGGCGACAGGGAGGCACAGGAGGGTAACAGCGGTGGCGGAGCAGCCAGAGTGACCGCCGCAAATCCAGAGGGCAGGGGGATTTGTACCACTTCCGCATGTACTGCCGTCAAGGCCATTACCGATGGTGTTGTCTGAGTTTTTTCTACTGCTGTTTCCGGAGGGAGCGCCGCTGCGACAGCAACGGGGAGGCTGCTTTCTGCAGAGGGTGGCTGCGTTTTTGCGTGGTCGCTGTCTGACTCTGGAGCCAGCTCTGCTGTGCGCGAGGGGGAGTCTGTTGCGCTGTCAGACGGCAGATCTGTGTTGGCTGCCGCTCCCAAAGAGCCATTATCCTGCTCCGTGGGGGCAAGAGGTTCACGTTCTGCAGTTGCAGCGACCGGTATTTCCTCCACGGTTTCTACAGCGACTGGTTCTTCTTCTACAGCGACAGGCTCTTCTTCTACAGCGACTGGTTCTTCTTCTACAGCGACAGGCTCTTTTTCTGCAGTAACTTCTGTAGCAGGATTTTCTGCAGCGACAGCCGGTTCTTTTTCTGCGACAGCTTCGGCAGCAGGCTCTTCTTCTGTAGTTACTGCAGCGACCGGTTCATCTTCAGCGCTTTCTGCAGCGGCTGGCTCTTCTTCTGTAGTAACTTCTGTAGCAGGATTTTCTGCAGCGACAGCCGATTCTTCTTCTGTGACTGCTTCGGCAACAGGCTCTTCTTCTGAAGTTGTTTCAGCGACGGGTTCAGCTCCTGTGGTCTCTTCAGCGACAACCGGCACACTCTCTGCGATTTCCGCAGCGATCGGTTCTGCTGCATCGGCAGCCGGTTCTTCTTCCTCTGCGCCAGCTTCGGCAGTCGGCTCTTCTTCCTCTGTAGTTATCTCAGCGGCAGGTTCTTCTGCAGAGATTTCTGCAGCGGCCGGTTCTGCTGCATCGCTTTCTGCAGCGACGGCCGGTTCTTCTTCTGCGGCCTCTTCAACAGCAGGCTCTTCTTCTGGAGTTACCGCAGTGACTGCTTCTTCTACAGCGACCAGTTGATCTTCAGCGCTTTCTGCAGCGACAACTGGCACATCTTCTGCGGCCGCGTCGGCAGCAGGCTCTTCTTCTGGAGTTATCTCAGCGACTGCTCCTTCTGCAGCGACTGCTTCTTCTTCTGTGCTTTGTGCAGCGACTGGTTCTTCTTCTGTGCTTTGTGCAGCGACCGCTTCATCCTCTGCGCTTTCTTCAACGACAACCGGCACATCTTCTGCGGCCGCGTCGGCAGCAGGCTCTTCTTCTGGAGTTATCTCAGCGACTGCTTCTTCTGCAGCGACCGCTTCATCCTCTGCGCTTTCATCCGTGACAACCGGCTGTTCCTCTGCACTTTTTTCACCAGCACTCGCTGCTTCTGTTGTTGCTTCGACTGCAGGCTCCTCTTCTGTTATTTCCCGAGCAGCACTCTCTTCTGCCTCTGTTTGGTCAGCGACCCTCTCCTCTTCAGCAACTCTGTCAGCGACCCGCTCTTGCGCAGTGGCTGTGGTCGCGACAATGGCTTCTGGTGCGCTCTCCGCAGCCGTGTTGTCAGTGCCTGACAGTGCGCTGCTGGGTTTTGCGCTCTCCTCT
>NZ_RXIU01000064.1:8537-11287 GCF_004217665.1 Candidatus Magnetaquicoccus inordinatus
AGCAACGCCGCATCATTGCCGACGAGGGGGCCCAGGGCCTCCTCGTCCCAACGGGATTCTTTGGTTTTTTTATTGGCCATTTTGCTTCCTTCTCCAAGAAGGCAGGTCCATTTTTTAGCAGGATGCGGCGCACTCTGCCTTGGATTAACAGCGCTCTGGCAGACCAGACGGCAGAGAGATTACCACCCCAGATACATGCGAATGGTATCAATCAGGACGCGGAAAAAGCCTCCAGCCGGTATGGCAGTAGCGGCAACCACCGGGCGATTGCTGATCTCTTTGCCCGCCAGTTTGACCACCACATGCCCGACTGTTGCGCCTTCGGCCAGGGGGGCAACCAAGGGTTCATCATAGACCAGCCCCACCTCCATGCTGCTACGATCTTTGCGTGGCACTGTGACATACATGGCTTCGGTGACAATACCATCGACTCGTTCCTGTTGTCCTTTCCAGACCCGCAGGTTGCGTACCACCGCTTTGGCCTCAAAGATGCGGACGGTTTCAAACATGCGGTTGCCGTGGCGGAGCAGACGCAGCGCTTCATCCTCGCGGATGCGGCTGCTTTTGGCACCCATGATGACGGCGGCCAGGCGTTGACCATCCTTGTCATTGGTGGCAATCAGGCAATAGCCGGCATCTTTGGTATGGCCGGTTTTCAAACCGGTGATGGAGGGATCCCGCCAGAGCAGGCGGTTGCGGTTATACTGGCGGATGCCATTGAAAGAGTACTGTTTTTCTTGTGAATAGTGGGCATATTGGGGAAAATCCCGTTTGATGGCGCGCGCCAGCAAAAACATGTCACGGGCGGTGGTCATATGGTTGGGGCTGGGCATGCCGGAGGCGTTATCAAAGCGGGATTGGCTCATTCCCAACTGTTTGGCTTTTTTATTCATCAACTCGGCAAAGGACTCTTCCGAGCCAGCCAGATATTCGGCCACCACGATACAGGCATCATTGCCGCTTTGTACGGCGATACCGAGAATCAGATCTTCCACCTTGACCTGATCCCCCACCTGCACGAAGGTTTTGGAGCCGCTCATTCGCCAAGCCTTTTCGCTGACAGGCAGCTTTTGCTCCAGCTTCAGATCACCTTTTGCCAGGGCATCATAGACCAGATAGAGGGTCATCACCTTGGTCAAAGAGGCGGGGTGCATGGGCACCTGATCCTCTTGGGCGTAGAGGATGGTTCCAGAGTCGATGTCACCCAGGATGGCGGCAGGGGCATTGATCTGAAAGACTCCTTTATCCAGATCGGCACCTTTGCCGAGATCATTTTTGGCCATGGGATCCGTGGCTTTGCCCGGATCAGCGGTTTTGGCGGTATCGCTGGCTTTAGCCCCTCTGGCTGGTTTGCCGGTATCGACTGCAGCAGCCGGAGAGATGGCGGTAAGCAGGTAGAGGGGGAGCAGCAGTCCGAGGAATAGGTTTTTTGCTAACACGGTTTTTTCAACCTCAATCCACTTGTCGGTCCGTTCGATGCACAGGCATCGAAATTGTTATTGACGGTTTGCCATGCCGATCGGTGATGCGCGGTTGGCATATTTCTCCTGCCTTGACTTCATGTTACTCCTTGGCCGAACGGCGTTTTTGCTGACGTTCCGGCACGATGGTATGGGCATCCAGTGACAATTCCACGGCGGAAAGATCCTCTATGCGCACCGAGGTGGTGCCTTGATCGAGAAAATCCAGCTCTTCTGCCGCTGCCTTGGAGAGATCCAGCAATCTTTTGCGCACAAAAGGACCGCGATCGTTAATACGCACAATCAGCCAGCGATCGTTGTGCAGGTTGGTGACCCGCACGTGCATGGGCAGAGGCAAGGTGGTATGGGCCGCCGAGATGCTATTCATATCAAATTTTTCGCCATTGGCAGTGTTCTTACCATGGAACTGCGGGCCATACCAGGAGGCGATTCCTTCAGCGGCAAAACCTTCGCCAATCTCCTTTGGATAATAGGTGACGCCGGAGACGGTATAGGGTGTACCGACTTTGGCGATACCGGGAGGAGCGGGTTGGCTGGGTTGAGGAATAGGCAGGGCGGTACTGGGGTCGCGGTGCATGGCACAGCCATTGATCAGACTCAAGACCAACAGGGTCAGGAGGGACAATGGCAAACGCATAGCAGACAGGAAAGTCTGTCGAGATAGTTGCAGCATGAATCAGGGAGCCTTTCGCAGTTGATCGGCCAATTCTCGCACCACCATAGCAAAACGGCTGGAACGATTCCACTGGGTAATGACCTTAAAATTGCCGAATACCATATAATAGCGGGAACCTTGTTCTTCTTCCAGTGCGATTAATGCCGCCGGTTCATTTGCTTCTGGAATTTTATCTTTGCCAGAGAGAGTGATCCCCTCTTGTTGCCACTCTTGCCAGGGGCGCATGGCATTCAGGGAGGGTGATTTCATCGCCTGCAGGTCAGGATTTATTTTCGGATTCAAGGCAATGGCGATGGGGGCATCGGGGTTCCAGCGATGTCCAGAGAGAAAGGAGGCGATGGAGGCCAGGACATCGGCGCTGTTGTGAAAAACATCGCGTTTGCCATCGCCGCTAAAATCGATGGCATATTTGCGTAAAGTGCTGGGCATCATCTGCATCTGTCCGATGGCCCCGGCATAGGATCCTTCCAGGTCATGGGGATCCCAGTTTTCTTCCTGGCAGAGCAGGAGAAAGTGGCGCAACTCCTCCTGGAAAAAGGGTGCTCGTCGTGGATAGTGGGCAGCCAGGGTGTAGAGGGTACGCAATACCGAAA
>NZ_RXIU01000064.1:12072-15911 GCF_004217665.1 Candidatus Magnetaquicoccus inordinatus
ATAGCCCGCTTGAGGTGATGATGAGGTATTATGGTTGAGCGTTCCCGTGCCGTTCCCCCCTTGCGCTGGCGTTTGCGCCACATTCTGCCCTATTACCGGGAAAATTTGCGGGCATTTGTTTTTGGTTTTTTGCTGCTGGTGGCCACCAGTGCCAGCGCAGCTCTGATTCCCTATTTGATGAAACTGGCTACCGAAGCGTTGAGTCAACCGCAACCAGGGGAGAGCATGCAGCAGCTTGTGCTGGCTCTGATTGTCGTTGCCGTGGGCAATGCCTTGTTGCGCATCTGGTCACGCACCCATATCTTTGCCATTGGCCGTCAGGTGGAGTATGCCTTGCGCAAATCCTATCATGGCAAATTGTTGAGTCTGGATGCTGCTTTTTTCAACCGTTCCAAGACAGGGGATCTGGTGGCACGGGGCAATACCGATGTCTTGGCAGTACGGATGTTTATTGGTCCCGGATTTTTGCAGGTGGCCAACACCGCCATGGTCTATGCGGTCACGCTGCCGGTGATGATTGCTTTGAACCCCACCTTGACCCTGTTGGCCTTGCTGCCCTTTCCGATCATTCTCGGTTTGACCCGGCTGTTGACTACCCGCCTGTATCGTTTGAGCCGGGCTGTGGCGGATCGTTTTGGTCTTTTTTCTGGGTTTGTGCAGGAGGCGGTAGCGGGTATGGCGGTGATTCGTGCCCATGCTCGGGAAGAGGATTGGCAGCGTCGTTTTGCCGCCGAGGTCGAGGAGATCTATACGGCACAGATGCGCCACACCCGTTTGCAGAGTCTGTTTGGTCCTTTGGTGTTGCTGGCCGGAGGTGCGGGAATTTGGATCATTCTCCTGGTGGGTGGCCAGGAGGTGATGGCCAGACAATTGACGGTGGGTGATTTTGTGGCCTTTGCGGGCTATCTGGCGATATTGGTCTGGCCCACAGTGGGTTTTGGCTGGATTTTGACTGTGTTGCAACGGGGGTTGGCGGCACTGGAACGCATCGGTCAGGTTTTGGATACCGAACCTTTTGCTCTGCTGCCTGCCCAACAGCAGCAGGTTTTGCCACAAGCTCCCCCGTGTCGTGCTGCCCTTGTGGTGCGCGATCTCCATTTTGCGCACCACGAGCCGATTTTGCAGGGGATTGATCTGCTGGTTCCTCCCGGCAGTTTTATCGGTTTGGCCGGGCGCATCGGTTGTGGCAAGAGCACTTTGCTGCATTGTCTGGCCCGGCTCTATGCCGCGCCAGCGGGGACAATTTTTCTCGATGCACGCGATTTGTTGGCGGTGCCAGAGCAGGAGTTGCGGCAACGGGTTGCTTTGGCGCAACAGGAGAGTTTTCTCTTTTCTGCCACCATCCGCGACAATATGAGCTTGGGGCGACCGCAAGCCAGCGAGGAGGAGATCTGGCAGGCCGCAGAAATGGCCTGTTTTGCCGAGGAGATTCGTCATTTTCCCGAGCAGTTGGATACTTTGGTCGGGGAGCGGGGGATCACCTTGTCTGGTGGACAACGGCAACGTCTGTCGTTGGCGCGGGCGTTGTTGATGGATCCCGATGTGCTGCTTTTGGATGATATTTTTTCCAGTGTCGATGCGCGTACCGAAGCGCGCATTTTGGACAATATTCATGCCCTGGCCGACACCCGGCAGCGCACCATCATTTTGGTCTGTCACCGCACTGCCGCTCTGCACCGCGCCGAAGCGATCTATGTTTTAGAGCAGGGTAAAATAGCGGCTCAAGGAACCCATGAACAGTTGATGGCCTCCTCAGAGCTCTATGCCAGTCTGCACCAGCAGATGATTCGTCATGAAGCCTTGGAGTCTTTGCAATGATGCCCCCGGTGCTGGCCGAAACCGAAGAGACTCGCGACGGCAATCTGTTTGATATTCATCCCTATCGACTCTTGTGGCGCTTTTTGCGTTATGCCCGTCCCTACCGTGGCTGGGTGATCACCGCCCTGGCCTTGTTGCCGGTGGCTGTCCTGTTGCAACTTTGGCAACCTTTGTTGATTCAACAAGCGATTGATCACCATCTGCTGCCGGGGCAAGAGGCAGGCTTTGCCTGGCTGTTGCTCTGGTTTTTATTGTTGATTATCGGTCAATTTGTGGTGGGCTATTTGCAATCGGCGGTCAACACTTTGCTGGGGCAACGCCTGGTGCGCGATCTGCGTCGCGAGCTGTTTGCCCATCTGTTGGCCATGGATGCCGCTTTTTTTGCCCATAACGCCTCGGGGCGTTTGACCAATCGCATCAGCAACGATACGGAAGCGGTCAGTCAAATGATCAGCGCCGGGATGATCAACCTGTTGGGAGATCTGCTGTTGTTACTGGGTATTGCCATCAGCATGGTTTTTTTGTCGCCGGCGCTCTCCTTGGTGACCTTGGTGGCCCTGCCGATCATTGTTTTTGGCACATTGTCTATCACCCGGCGCATGCGCACTATACAGCGCAAGGGGCGGTTGCTGCAGGCGCGCATGGCCGGACACCTGACCGAAGAGGTGGAGGGGCGCGAAACCATTCGTCTTTTTCATAGCCAGGAAAAAAATCGTCTCGCCTATGATCGTCTGAATCGCTCCTATCTGGAGACGACACTCGAAGCCAATTTTTTTGAGGCGATGCAGTTCAGTTTTATCGATGCCACCTCGACGGTGGTGGTGGCGCTGCTGTTTTGGTATGGCAGCTCCCTGCACGGGGAGGCGACAATCAGCGTCGGTGTGGTGGTGGCTTTTATCGATTATATCCGCCGTCTGTTTTTTCCGATCCGGGAGATTTCCAGCAAATTTACCACCATGCAATCGGCAATCACCGCCCTGGAACGGATTTTTGCGCTGTTGGATACCCCTTCGGCCATAGTCGATAGGGCGCAGGTGCAGCCGTTGCCAGCAGCGACGCAGGGTGCTCTGCATTTTCATCAGGTCAGTTTTCGCTATGACGCTGTACCGGTGTTGCAGGAGATCGAGCTCAGTATTGCCCCTGGGGAGCGGGTGGCGGTGGTGGGTCCGACCGGGGCTGGCAAGAGTTCGCTGATCAAGCTGCTCAACCGCACCTATGAACCACAACAAGGGCTGATTCGTTTGGATGGTGTGGATATTCGCAACCTGCCGTTGGCCCAGTTGCGCCGTCTGGTAGGGATGGTGCAGCAGGAGACCTTTTTGTTTGCCGGGACGGTGGCGGAAAATATCCATTTGGGCGATCCAGAGATCACCCCGGAACGGGTACGTTTGGCTGCCGAAGAGACTGGTGCGATGAATTTTATTCAGAGTTTGGCGCAAGGATTGGAGACCCCTTTGGCTGAACGGGGGATCAATCTTTCGGCAGGACAGCGGCAACTGTTGGGGATCACGCGGGTTTTGGCTTTTCAGCCGCGTATTTTGGTGATGGATGAGGCCACCAGTTCGGTGGACACCATGAGTGAACGGCTGATTCAAGAGGCGGTGGAGCGCCTGATGGCAGGTCGTACCTCCCTGATCATTGCCCATCGTCTGAGCACTATTTTGCATGCGGACCGGATTATTGTTCTTTCCGCAGGCAAGATTGTCGAACAGGGTAGCCATCGGCAGTTGTTGGCACAAGATGGTCTCTATTCCCGGTTATATGCGTTGCAATTTTCCGATAAAGGGGAAGCTGAAACCTGATGGGCGGAAAGGATAAATAATCGTAACTATTCACCACCGAAAACCATTGCGGGTCCAGGGAGGGCACCTCCCTGGCCGGGTCCAGGGATGGAATCCCTGGGATTTTGCTTGTAATCTTTTGTCTTTGGCGCGCTTTACACACGAAGCCGACGCGCTTTTTGCGTCGGCTTAAGCGCCTAATGGAAGCAAGCTGTGCGAATTGGCGCGCATTTTTGCGCC
>NZ_RXIU01000065.1 GCF_004217665.1 Candidatus Magnetaquicoccus inordinatus
CCTGCACCCACCAGGAGGAGATAATCTCCTCCTGGACCTCCCTAATAATTTTCTGGTTTTCAAATGCGATTGCCCTGCTACTGATGCCCACTTTCCTTGCCATCAACAGGAAAATAGAGAACAATGGCCGTTTGTTATTGGTTGTCGTTGCGTCTGAATAGTGGATCATCGCCGCAGCCGTTTCTGTAACCGTAATGTGCGCTTTTTTCTCAATGATATTGATTATTATCGCAGCCGTTTCTGTAACCAGAGGGTGCGCTTTTTTCTCAGCAATGGGGTGTTTATGTCTAATCCGCAGCAATTTCAGTTTGCCGGTGGCTCTCTGGTGGCCGATCAGTTGGATGGGGAGGTGGTGATAGTCAACCTGGATTCTGGTGTATATTACAGCCTGACGGGAGTAGGTGCCCCTCTCTGGCAGGCACTGCAAGAAGGGGTAGAGAGCAGCCAACTGGCTCGCCAGGTGGCGACTGCGTTTCCGGAAAGCAACCTGGAGCAACTGACGCGGGTGATTAATCGCTTGCTGTGGCAACTGGTTGAGGAGGGGATTCTCTCTCAGGTGAGTGGAGACGCACTCTGTGCTGTTGCTCCTGCTGCCGAAGATGCGGCCATTCCAGGTGGAGAGCTGCTTAAATACAGTGATATGCAAGAGTTGCTCATGCTTGATCCCATTCATGAGGTGGATAATACCGGTTGGCCGATTAAACCGCAGCTCTGAGAGTGACCATGCCCGACCGTTGCCAGAGGCCCTGCCAGGAAAACAGAGCAACTCCCCAGGAGTATGCGGAGACCATTTTTGCGCTTTGTGATCAATCGGCAGCACAGAGGCCGCCACCTCTTTGCTGGTATCAACTGGGCTCTTTGTCGATTGAAGTACGCCTGTTGGGCCAAGCGCAGGCCCAACATCTGTTGCAGGCCATGGCACACCAACGCTTGTTTGAGCCCCCGCAAAAGGTGGATTATCGGATTGAGATATGGGAGGAGGTCAGTCAGGATCTGCCTTTTCCTGCTCCATATTGGCAGGTGCATGAGTTTGGCGAACGTGGTGAACTGCCTGGTTTTGTTGGTCCGCAGTTGTATGGTCGTTATGATCTGGGTTCGGAAACGCTATTGCTTTATGACCAGAACCGACGTCGTGCCCTCTATTGGTGTCGTCAGGTAGAGAAATTGCCCTATTGGGAGTTCTCTTTTCCTTTGCGGCAGATCTTGCACTGGTTGTTGTTGCCAACTCCCTGGCAGCCGCTGCATGCAGCGGCGGTTGGTTTGCCGGAAAAGGGAGCCATCTTGCTGGTTGGTCCCAGCGGTTCGGGCAAAAGCACCACCAGTTTGAGCTGTCTTGAAGAGGGATTGGGTTATGTGGGCGATGATTTTGTCCTGACGGGGTTGCCTGAGGCAACCAATCCGCTAACCAGTTCGCTCTACCATTGGGGCAAATTGACCCGTGATGGTATGCGGCGCTTGCCCAGTCTGGCCCAACTAAGCCTGCCCATGCGACAAGCCGATCAAGAAAAAGCCATTGTCTCCGTTCTGGACTGCTGGCCAGAAAGGGTGATGCGCCAGGCCACTTTGCGGGCTATCATGATCCCCCAACTGCATGATGCCGAGGAGAGTTGGTTGCATCCCTCTTCTGCCGGGGCGGCTCTGCGCGCTTTGGCGCCCACTACGCTCATGACTTTGTCGGGAGGTGGTGCGCAAACCATGCGCAAATTGCGTGCTCTCTGTGCTGCCTTGCCGGCATGGCAACTGGGTGTTGGGCAAAATCCACGCAAAGTGGCGCTTCTGCTGCGTTCCTGGTTGGAAAAAGAGCATGTTACAGCACAGTGAATCCGCTGGACTCAGCGTGATCATCCCAGTAAAAAATGGCCAACATTTTATTCAATCGGCTCTCGACAGCATTCTGGCGCAACAGTGGCCGGTACAGGAGATTGTGCTGGTGGATGATGCTTCGAGCGATGATTCGCGGATTTTGGCTGTAGAATGGGCCAACAGACACCAAGCCAAATTAATAATCGTTCCCAATGATTATCCCGGTCCAGCCGGGGCACGCAACTGTGGTTTGCAGCACGCCTCCGGTGCCTATATTGCCTTTCTCGATGTCGATGATCTTTGGCCGGAGGATAAGTTGGCGTGTCAAATGCGAGCGTTGTGGCAGCAGCCGCAATGGGATGGTGTACTGGGTTTGGTGCAGGTGGTTGCCATGGCTGAAGCCTCGGAACTATCCATAAAATATCAGCAGATGCGTGATAATCTGATGCACTTTCAAATCGGTTGCGGCCTGTTTCGCCGCCGTTTGTTTGACAAGGTTGGTCTGTTTGCGGCACATATGCAGTATGGTGAGGATCTGGATTGGTTTTTACGCATCATGGAGCTGGATGTGCCGCAAGTGGTGTTGCATGATAATCCTGGGGTGATCTACAGGCTGCATGGCAACAATATGACCTGCCAGCACCATTTGGCTCAGGAGGGGATGATGCAAGCCATTGCTGCCTCCTTGCGGCGGCGGCGAAAACAAGGCAATCCACCTCCCCCCTTGTCGTCGCTGCTGCATGTGGGTTTTTTACCTGGTGGTGTGTCATGATGCCCGTTTCGGTTTTAATTCCAGTAAAAAATGGGGCCGCCTATTTGCCAGAGGCTCTGGAGAGTGTGCTCGCGCAGGGCTCCATGGTCAATGAGATTGTGGTGGTTGACGATGGTTCCAGCGATGACAGCGGAGCAATCGCGCGCCGCTTTGCCAAGGTGCGCTGTCTGCGTCTGGACCATTCTTCCGGGATCAGTGCGGCCCGCAATCTGGCTTTGGCCCAGGCAGAGGGGCCGCTGGTAGCCTTTTTGGATGCCGATGATCGCTGGATCTCTGGCTGGTTGCGAGCGGCAATGCGCGCGCTGGAGGAGCATGTGGGAAGCGAGCTGTTTTTTGGTCAGATGCGGCAATTTATCAGCCCAGATGCTCCCATCGAGCTGTGTCAGCGCTTGCGAGTGCCACCTGGCTGGGAAACGGGCTATGTGCCGAGTGCGCTGCTTACCCGCCTCAGCACTTTTGCGCGAGTGGGTGGTTTTGATAGCCGTTGGCGACGCGGTGAATTTATCGATTGGCTGCTGCGGGCCAGAGAGATGGGTTGCCAGGAGGTGATGGTAGGGGTACATGCTGTGGAACGCCGTCTGCACCTGCATAATCATGGCCGTACCCAGCAAGAGGCGGCGGTTGATTATGCGCGTATAGTGCTTGCCCAGCGTCGTCGGCAACAACAGTCGGGTGGTGGCAGCCCTTAGCCCTTATTGCTGCAAACCATGCGCTGCAGTAAAAAAATGCGCCACATTATCCTGGGGATGATAGTTTAACTGTTGGCAACTCTCTGTCAGATCAAACACCTTGCCCGAATTGTCGCTGATGGCAAAGGCGGTGGCGCTGGCAAGAGGTGAAAGCAGAGCATGGGCAAAAAATTGCAGCAAATCGCGGTGGCTCAAATACATGGCGTGCATCTGCGGGATGTCATGGCAACGCGGATCATCGCTGGCCACCACCCAGCCAATGCGCAAGGCCACAAACTGTACTCCCCGACGCACCAGCATGGCCTGCCCTGCCTGTTCACCAAAAATTTTTGAGCGACCGTAGGCAGTGCGGGCCGAGCTTTTTTGATGCAGAGTGATCAGAGGCAGGGGGGCTGCGCTGTTGGAGGTGCTGCGTTGGGCAAGAAGCTTTTTGCAATCAAGCTCATGGACCCAGTTGGAGCTGGCAAAAATCACCTTTTTGACGCCTGCAGCCAGAGCTTCGCGATAGACAAGACGGGTTGCACGAAAATTATGCTGTTTGACTCGTTCTGGCGGGGTGTTTGGTCGTGATTCGGCAGCCAGATGCAGCAGAGCGTCGATCCCCGCAAACAGAGAACCATTGCCGAGTTTGCTGGAATCGGAAAGATCCACGAGTTGGGCGGGATGTTGACTGAGGTAGGGCAACGGCACCTGGTCAAACAGACGGAGTGTCATCTGATGTTCCCATGCCTGGACCAGGATGCGACCCAGCACACCGGCGGCACCGGTAATACCCACGATTCCACAGGAGGTCAGTGCGCTCTGTTCAGGAGGTTGCAACGGCGCGCTGGGTGCGGGAGAAGTGGTTGCTTTGTCTGGCCTAAAGAGCATTGTCGATCATGAATGAGTCTATAAGGGAGTCGATGATTGTTTGAGCCATTTGCCGGTTCTGATAGAGGTTGCACAGTCAACAAAACAGCAGAGACCGCGAGGCAATTAATAGCGCTTTTGCAAAGGAGTTCAAGTGCAGATTATATTTTGTTCGGTGGTGGATGCCTATGTGGCAAAGAGTGTTTTGGTCTATGCACTGGCTGCATCCTGGCACTGTTATTGTCGTGAATGGTCGCAACTGCACTTGCTTCTGGTTGGTGAAAATCAAGAGTTGGAAAATTTTGTCCGTCCGTTGGGTGTGACCGTGCATCGTCGTCCCCTCCATCTACATATCAACAAATTACCCTATTCAAACAAATTTCTTGCCGGAGAGTTGGATTTTTCAGAGTCTCGTGTGATCCTTTTAGACTGGGATATTATTTTTTTGCAAGATCCCTGGTTGTTGCGCGCCATTCCCGAATCTTATTTTGCCGGTTGTCCGGCGCCCAGTTTGCGCATCTCTTGGCCATTGCAACAATGGTTGGCGGATCGTTTTGAGATTCCTTTGGCTCTCAATTTGGCCAGTGGCGATCTTGCCGGTTATTATCTGGAAAAAGGCAAGGCAGAGCAGGCGCTTTGTACCGATTTTGTCAGACAGTTTCGCTATGTCAATGGGGGGCTGATTGTCTTTCCAGTAGGACGTTTTAACAGTACCATGAGATCTTGGTGTGAGACCTGGGAAAAGCTCTATCAATTGCAGGATGAGGCTTTTCAGGTCTGCGCCTCTGCAGAGCAGGTCAAACATGTGGTGAGCAGTGATCAGATCTCTTTGGCACTGCTGCTTGCCCATGAACCCTTTCATCTTCTTGAGCCATCACACAATTTTTTGCTTTCCTATCTGGCCAGTGGCATTGGCGTCGAAGAGATAGCCCTGTTGCACCTGGTCTCCAATCATGAAAACAGCATCGACAGCAAGGCGCTACGGGCCGATGTGGTGCTGGATATTTTTGTCCAGGCCATGCAGGATTATGAGCGGCGCTTTCCTGGAATTTTTCAACGCTGTTCACGCTTTAAGCCAGAGGAGATCTCTCTAAAAATCAGCGCTTTGGTAGAAAAATATGCCCTGCAGCAATGGCCAAGCCAGTGCAGGGACTATTTGCCACCACGGCAGGCTGCTCCCCTGCAATTTGCTGCGTCCCTGCTTCAGGAGGAGTCTATCCCAGGAGCAACCGCGGAGGCAGTCGGTGCCAGCGATCAGCAATTGCAACAGCTCAGCAGCTTGCTCCAGGCGGCCCACTATCGCATTCAGGCGTTGGAGCAGTCGCGATCCTGGCGCATGACCGCTCCCTGTCGGCAAGTCGGAGAGTGGTACCGCGCCCTCAGGAACTATTTGACCCAGCAGATGGCGCGCCGCTCATGAATGACTCTCCCTGGGTGCGGGTGATCATTGTCAACTATCATGCCGAGCCATGGCTGCAACAGAGTGTAGCGGCTCTGCTTCGCCAGAGCGATAGCCATTTTGAAGTGGTCATTGTCGATAATGAGAGCGATCCACAGCAAGAGACAGCCTGCTTTCTTCCCGATGAGCGCTTTCAATGGTTGGCGGTGTCGGAAAATTTAGGCTTTGCCGCAGCCGCCAATCTGGGAGCGAGAGGGGCCAAGGTAGAGTGGTTGGCCATGCTGAATCCCGATACAGTGCCTACTGATGGTTGGTTGGCAGCGATGCGGGCAGCCATTGTCCGTTTTCCAGATACCGCCCTGTTTGGTTCCACGCAGCGCATGGCTGCCGATCCCAGGCTCTGGGATGGGGCAGGGGACTATTATTCCATTTATGGCTTGGCTTGGCGGGCTGGTTATGGGCAGTTGGTCAGTGCGCTTGCGGATGGTTATCGCCCCTTTTCTCCCTGTGCGGCGGCGGCATTTTATCGTCGCGATCTGTTTGAAAGGGTAGGCGGTTTTGCCGAATCATTCTTTTGTTATCTCGAAGATGTCGATTTGGGGTTTCGCCTGAATCTGCTTGGTTTTCAGGCCAGGCAGGCGGTGCAGGCCGAGGTGATTCATGTGGGTTCGGCAATTAGCGGTCAGCATAGCCCGTTTACCCTTTTTCACAGTGTGCGTAACGGTTTGTGGATGCAGTTGCGCTGTATGCCCTGGCCTTTGCTGTGGCTTTCGCTGCCTTTGTATGTCTTGGCGCAGGGATGGTTGAGTTTCCGTACCAGGGGAGCCAGGCAGCGCTGGCATGCTCTGTGGCAAGGAGTTCGCGGCTGGCGCATGATTTGGCAGCAACGGCACTCGATTCAAATGCAGCGCTGCCTCTCCACCATGCAACTGGCCCGCTTGCTGGTTTGGCGTCCCTCGGTGGTGATGAAACGGCAAAGGGTTGTGTTGCCCCTGGTTGCAGCTTGTGGCCCGGAGCAGGGGAGATAGAGCGGCTGGAATGTGCGCAATTCAGCGAATCTGTACCGGACAGCCAGGATGGGAAACCTCATGCACAGCTTGTTGATACTCTTTGATGAGCTCTTCGACAGCTCCTGTCTTGCGTACCCGGCCCTGCTCCAACCAGATCACCTTGTTGCACATCAGTGCAATATGTGGCAAGACATGGCTGGCCAGAACAAGGATTTGGGTCTGTTCACAGAGCTGGCCGAAGCGTTGTGTGGCCTTTTTGAAAAAGCCGGCATCGCCGGCGCCAATTACCTCATCGAGCAATAAAATTTCGGGTTGTTGTGCCGTCAGCAGTGCAAAGGAGAGACGAAGCTGCATTCCGGCAGAGTAGGTACGCAAAGGCATCTCCAGATAGGCGCCCAATTCGGTAAAATCAAGCACATCCTGCAGCAGAGCATCACGCCGCGTTGTCGGAATGCCCAATAAGAGTCGGGCTGTCTCAATATTTTCATAGCCTGTCATTTCAGGATCGAGCAAGCTGGTCATATTGAGCAGGCTGGAAATTTGCCCTTCAATGGTAATGCAACCACTGGTTGGTGCCAAAATGCCGCCCAAAACCCGTAACAGGGTTGATTTGCCGGCGCCATTGTGACCAATCAAGCCAACCCGATCCCCTGGCTTGAGATGCAGGGAGATCTGATCGAGCGCCAAGACAAAGAGCTCTTTGTTGGTTTTGCTTTGGCGATTGCTTAACCGATCCAAAAAGGCGCGGCGCAGGGAGCGTTGTGTACCGGAATAGACCGGCATTTCGACGGCAACCTGCTCAAGAATAATGGAAGCCATTGTTATTAAAACCAATAAATAATGCGATTTTTGAAACGACAAAATCCCCAGAGCGCAAGAAGCAGCAACAGTACCATGCTGCCCAAGGCCATGCCTAGCGAAAACAGCTCCGGCAATTGTCCCAGCATGGGTGCACGTACCATTTCAATCAGATGATAGAGCGGATTGAAGGTTACCCAATATTTGCGCGCCAAGGGCAAATCGGCTGGACTCCAGAGAATAGGTGTCAGAAAGAACAATAACTGCATGAAGATACCAATGATCGGTTCCAGATCACGGAAGCGGGTACCCAGCATGCCCAACAGCAATGCCAAAGGAAACAGGATCACGAAGAGCAAGGGAATGGTCAGTAGCAGACAAAGCAGGATCCATCCTGGCCGGCCATCCAGGATTAACAAGGTCAATAATGCTGCCGCCAGGTTATGAAAAAAGAAGAAAAAATGTTTACTGAGCAAGCGGGCCACATGCACGGTCAAAGGCAATCGCAGGGTGGTGATGATATGTCTGGCTTGCAGAAAGAGATGCGGTGCTTCAGAAATTATTCCGGAGAGCAGGTTCCAGGTTACCAAGCCAACCGCCAAATGGGGCAAGGATTGGTGGATGTCGTTTTTTAACAGGGCGCTGTACAACATGCCCAGGGCGACAAAGGTGCCCACAGTACTCAAGGTGATCCACAAGGGGCCCAGAATGGTTCGTTTGTAGCGAATGCCAATATCGCGCCAGCCCAAATGCAGCCACAACTGCACCCGCCACAACCCTTGAAAAAATTCGCTCAGTGCCGGGCAGCGATTTGTCAGCAGGGTAAAATTCATTATGGCACACTCCGATATTTTTCGGTCAATTGGCAGCGGGAAGGCCAGGAGAGCGAAAAATCAGCTCTTTCCAAGGATAAATTGGGATTGTAGGCGGGATCTTGATCCAGTTTGGCACCCCAGCGTTGCCGCATGTAGGCCACCTCTTTGGCATAACGAGCCTGTTTTTCCGGGGAGTCCTCGGCGCCACGAGAGGCCGATTCATGATGATAGAGGTTGGCAAAAGGGGTCCAGACAGTACGCAGGCCCAGTTCACCCACGCGCAAACAAAAATCGACATCATTATAGGCAATGGCCAGATCCTCTTCGTTCATGCCTCCCACCGCCAGGTAGATCTCCTTGCGCACCAGCAGACAGGCGGCGGTCACTGCGCTAAAGGCTTGGGTCAACCGCAAGCGTCCAAAATAGTCGGCATCTTGCAAGCTATAGCGGTGATGGGCATGTCCTGCCACCCCCCCCAAACCTAAAATAACCCCCCCATGTTGAATCGTATCATCGGGATACCAAAGCCGTGCTCCCACTATCCCGACACCGGGTTGCAAAAGCAGGGAGACCATCTCTTGCAGCCAGTGGCTGTCAATCACGGTAATATCATTGTTGAGCAGAGCGATAAGAGGGGTATCCAGCAATGGGATGACGCGATTGTGCAGGGCAGAATAGTTGAAGGGGGAGTTGTCTCGGATGATCTCTATTTGGGGATGCTGGGAGCAGGAGTCCAACAGATCCAGTGTTTCAGGTGCATCGGAACCGTTATCGATAAGCACAATTTGCCAATGGGGATAATCGGTTTTGGTCAGAAGGGATTGAACGCAAGCATTCAATAAGTGGTGGTTGTTGCGGGTCGGAATGATGAGGGTGACCAGAGGTGCAGCTTTTGGCAGTGCATAGCAAATGCGAAAATAGCCGCTGTTCGCTAACGGGAGTGGCTGGGCAGCAAGATTGCGGCGTTGACAATAATCCCGTAACGCCTTTTCGGCAGCCCGCACTGCAGAAGGTTGGCTCTCCTTTTGTTCTGGCAAACTGTGCTGCTGTAAGCGGCAGTGGTATAAAATGATCGGCAAGTGGAAAATCTGTTGCGGTTGCACATGCTCCAGGCAACGCAAGAGCAGATCCCAATCCTGGGCTCCCTCATAGCCTGTACGAAATCCTTCAGTCTGTTGCAACAACGATCTTTTGTAGACCCCCAGATGGCGCACCATGTTTTGCGACAAAAACAGATCATAGTTAAAATCGCATTTGAAACAGGGTGAATGGCGCTCTCCGCTATCGTCGATTGCATCTTCATCGGAATAGAGGATAGCCAGATCCGAATGGCGCAGGATGGCCTCCACCACCCAAAACAGAGCCTGTTCGCTCAGTTGATCCTCCTGCTCCAAAAATGCGACATATTCTCCTGTTGCCAAGGATAAGGCACTGTTGGAGGCTGCACTGATCTGCCCCTGTTGTGGGCGAAAAATGACTTTGATCCGCGAATCCAGAGAGAGATAGTGTTGCAAGCATACTGCCATGCGCGGGTCGGAGGAGGCATCGTCGGCAATACACAACTCCCAATGCGGATAGATCTGTCGCAAAACCGATTCCACTGCAGCAAACCGCTCCGGATTGGCCACATTATGGCATGCCATGACCACTGAAATCAGAGGATGGCGGGGCATGCCAGCCATTTGCTCCACTATCCAGTTGCGGCGACCGGCGCTCAAGAGATCGTTATAGCGCAGCCACGCTGGATAATGGGGCTCGCTTCGGGCGGTGTGCTGGCAACGCAACTTTGCTGTTCTGGTATACGCCTTGTCCAAATCAAAGAGAATTTCCCCTATCCCCAAGCCTGCAATGGCAGTGAGCGGATTGTGACGAAAACGCCACCAATCCCGACAGACCCGCACCATGCGTCGTATCCAGCTTTCCAAAAAAGTAATGCGATGCAACACCATGCGGCTTTGCTGAAACGGGCCGCTATGTTCTATTGGATCCCAGCGCAAGCCAAACAAGGGGTGAGGCAAGCGGATGACCTCCCGCACACTGCCTTGCTGTAGTGAGGGGATGGCAACAAAATGGTGATCCTGGAATCCCTGACCGTTATCAAAATAGAGTTTTGCTGAAACAGAACGCTTGGCGGTAAGCAGCATTTCCAGATAATACCATCCTCCAGAGAGGTGACCCTGCAGGGGAATGATTTGAAATATCGGATCTGAAGAGGTTGCTGCAAACTCTCCTTGCAACAGATCTACTGCCTCCACATTGTGCATCGGCAACAGCTTTACCGGGCAGAATTGGCGTGGCAAGCAAGTTGTGACAACCTTTTCCAACCAGTGGAAGAGAGGAGGCAAGGGATGGAGCTTTTGTTGTACAGAGTGCACGCTCTCTTCCAGGCAATGAGAATGAATATGCTCCATTAAGGCGGTCAGTTGTCTGTGCTGTCCGGCCACTTTTGTTTGCGACTCGGCCAGTTGCTGCTCAACAAGCCTGATCTCTTGCTGTAACTGCTGATGCTGTTGCTGCTGCTCTTGCAGGCGCTGTTCGCTTTCCTGGATGCACTGTTTGATCCTGTTCTGGCAGATTGTGCTGGCATGGTCTCGCTCTGCATCCAACTGCACAGTCAATATCTCTATGAGCTCCTGCAGAGGATAATAGAGATTGCTTGTTGCCGATTCCGCCACCGGTTCTGACGACCGATTGAGCCGACAGAGCTGTTCATAGGTTGATTGGATCCAGGCAGGCGCTCTCTGTTCGGCCTGCAACTCTTGATCACTGCTGTGATGGTGGCGATATTGTGCAGAGAGAAAGCGATCTATCTCAGGCCATGCCTGTTGTGTCGCAGGAAACGCACCCAAATGTTTTTCGATCTCTGCTATCACGGCACGGGGATTTTGCAAAAGATCATCATAAAAGAGGCGTACCCGTGGCAAGAGACGGGATATGTGCTCAGCCTCAAGCACATGAGTCGCCCATAATAACAGTGCTTTGCTTTCGGAAAAGCCATCCCGCTTTTGCAGGGAAGCGGCCACTTCCAGTGGATTGCGCACAATCAGGACACAGGCTGCCTCAATCTGTCGCTCCGCCAACAGATCCAGCCACAGCGGCAATAAACGACTCAAGCGCGGATCTTTGATGACAAACAGAGCCTGTTGGGCAAACTCCTGCTCCAAGAGGATGGCAAGGGCCTCTTTGCAGGTTTTGGCTGCCTTAGATTGCCAGACTTCCTTTGGAAACAGCTTCCAGTCATGCCAGCTTGAACCAATATCTGCATAAAATTTGTCATGAATTTTCATCACCTGCATCGATTCCCAATATCCTGGAATCTGATCGGCTGTTGCCGGCATCAGGTCATGGGGCAGAACAGCTCCCATCAGATTTAATATGCGGGTGATGGCCGAGGTGCCGGAGCGATGCATTCCCAAGACAAAAATTGCTTTTTGTTGCACAGGCAAACTCATTTTCAAGCTCTCGCAAAAGCTGGCTCTGTTGGATGCTCACAGCCTGTAAAGGAACAACCCCTTGCCGACAGGAGCGTTGCATGCGGTGGCAATTTCCGTTAAACAGGTCGATATGTCAACATGGAAACGTACATCCTCCAGTATGTGGCACTGTTCTGAATTGTCTATGGGTGCTGCGAGAGGAAGCAGTTTGCAGGCGTGGCAAGCAGAGATGAGAGGGAGGATGATCCTTTTTGCCGATAACAAACCATCCGGGTTTTGGCACCCTGTACGAGCAAGCCATGGGTTGCGGAAAGAATCAATATGCGCGTCGAGGAGAGTCTACAGAGATTCAGAGTCTGGGTGCGGCCAGACTGTGGGAAGCGGTTGGCACATTCGAGCCAAAAGATCATTCATGCTGGCAC
This sequence comes from Candidatus Magnetaquicoccus inordinatus, assembly GCF_004217665.1. Classification (GTDB taxonomy): domain Bacteria; phylum Pseudomonadota; class Magnetococcia; order Magnetococcales; family Magnetaquicoccaceae; genus Magnetaquicoccus; species Magnetaquicoccus inordinatus. The sequence continues at coordinate 11,992 of NZ_RXIU01000065.1, forward strand.
GCTGTATAACCGCATTGCGCAAACCGGCCAGTCATGGCCATGAACAGCATCGCACATTATCTCTGGGTTGCCGGTATGGCCTGGGCAATCTCCCTGTGGTTTGTCCAGCGTCGGCCAAAATGGATGCCGTTGAAAGAGATCAACGAACGATCTCTCCACTGTGTGGAAACCCCAAGCATGGGCGGAGTTGCCATCCTCGCTGCCTTCCTGATTGCATGGCTTCCCAGGCTATACCCATCCTGGAATGAATATTGGGGGTGGTTATTGCCTCCTTTAGCCATTGTGGCCATCCTCTCTTTTCTGGATGACCGCCAGCCGCTTTCGGCTTTTTTGCGCTTGCGCTGGCAAGCCTTGGCACTCTTGCTGTTTCTTTATGGCAATGGCGACCATCTGGAGATGCTGATTCCAGAGCATGGCTCAACCGTTTTGCATCTGGGCAATTTGGTCCTCTATTTTTTGTTTATGCTCTGGATGATAAATTTATATAATTTTATGGATGGCATGGATGGTTTAGCCAGTGGCATGGGAGTCATTGGTTTTGCTGCCATGGCCCTGACCAGCAGCGCCTCTGTCAATCACCCTTTTGCCATAACAGCTTTGACCGTATCCGCCGCATGTCTGGGTTTTTGGTTGCTCAATCGACCGCCTGGGCGCTTGTTCATGGGTGATGTCGGTGCCATCTCCCTTGGCTTTTTGGCCGCAGCTCTCAGTGTATGGGGCCACAGTGCCCATTTGCTGCCATGGTGGGCAAGTCTGCTTATTTTTTCGCCTTTCATTGTGGATGCCACCTGGACCTTGCTGCGCCGTATGTGCAACGGATCACCCATTCTGCAGCCCCACCGGGAACATTTTTATCAACAAAAAATGCTTGCTGGTTGGGCTCCGTGGAAAATATTGATCTTTTATTACACAATTATGCTCCTGGCCGCTTTCGTGGTGTGGTGCTTTACGGGTGAGTAATCTGGCTTTTGTTAACAGCATTCTGCAGCCAAAATTGAGATAGACCCTTTTTTTCTTGTCAAAACAGAGCCATTTTGTTAAATATGGTGCAGCATGGTCGGTTGTACTATGCAAACTGATTATATCGTTATATTCCAAGTATAAATCTATCCAGCAATGGATTGTGGGAGGTGTGGGGTAATGCTGTGCTTGTTTGTATGGGCAATCTTTTGAATAAGTTTTTCAGAATCAAAGGTTTAGCACTTGAACTCAGCAAAGTTTTCGCTCTAACAACTCCACCAAGATGCTTGTTTTTCTGACCCGAATGAATGGTCAATTGATTTGTTGTTGGAATATATTTAAATTTCGTCATTACGCTATAGGGAACTGCTTGCAATGAATACCAAAAACATATCTTTTTCATCTTCGTTGTTCGGTATGGCTGCCATCCTTGTCTCCTCTCCGGCATGGTCTGCCAGTGATACCAGCGAAAGAAGCGAAGCAGCCCGAACCAGTATCGCCTCACTGGTGACCAGCACAGTTTCCACGCAAACCTCTTTGCTGGTCAGCAACGCTGTTGCCGGCGGTTTCATCCCCTCCTCAGGTAGTGGTGGTGGCTCCATTACCCAATCGCAGCGCAGCATGCCTGACTCTTCTGTGCACATGAGTGGATTGAACGGTGCCAATGCTCTTCCATCCAATTTTGCTCTGTCCAGTCGTGGTATGGCAGCGGGTGGCGGTGCAGCAGAATTTGGTGTGTGGGGACAAGGTACCTATACCCACCTGAAAAAATCGGAAACTGCCCTCGAAATGGATGGTGACGTACAAAATTATGTTGCCGGTGCCGACTATAAATGGTCTTCAACGCTGCTGACTGGTTTGGCGTTAAGCTTTGAACACCATGATATTACCACCAAATTTAACGCAGGCACGCTGACTGGTAATGGTCTTTCCGTTATCCCCTATCTGGGCTACACGATCAACAAATCGTGGACAGGGGATATTCAGTTGGGATACTCCTGGCTGGATTATGATACCACCAATACCAACCGAACCGTTACCGGATCTTATGATGCCCATCGTGTATTTGCCGGCGGCAATCTGGTCGGCAACTATGCCTACAGCAATTGGCGTTACCAACCGAAAGTCGGTTTGTTCTATGTAGAAGAGACCCAGGATCGCTATGCGGAATCTAACGGTACTATCGTTCCTGAGAGTATCACCAAACTGGGACGGTTATCCGCCGGTACCAAATTGGGTTATTTGACAGACGCGGGTATCCCCTACATGAAGGTGATGGGTGAATGGGACTTTACCAAGCCCGATGCCTCTCTCAAAACCAACAGTCAATATTCGCATATCGACGATGGTGGCGCAGTCGTGGGTTTGGGTTATGAATTCAACAAGGCGGGATTGACAGGCAGTCTGGAGGTCAACAACAACTCCGTCTTCCGGCAGGATCTGGATTTGTGGACCATCGCAGTTCGTGCCCGCTATGAGTTCTGATTCTCCCTAATCAGTGTGAATCTTTTGGTTTCCGCACTTTGTTGGGTCATCGGAATATTTTTTCGATGACCCAACTGTCTCTGCATGCCTGCCCCATCCGTTATGAACGGAGCGAGCCGATGATCTCTGGCGCTTTGCTCAAGCACGTTGTCTCCACGCCCCGGTTTATATTAGAAAATTGTGACTGCCTGTTGCCAAATTATCCCCTTTGGATCCTCTCTTGTGAAGGTGACGGTTCGGCAGGGATTATCGGCAAGCGGAGCGCACATCGACCCACTTTGTTGCAACAAATGCACTGATTAGGCGCATAAACAGGAGAAGGAAGCATGGGGCAAATGGTGCAAGAGGCTACAAAAGCAAATGACCTGTCCACTCCTGTGCTCTGGCTGGGCTGGATCAGTCTCACTATTGGCTTGCTGTTGCCTCTCTCCTCTTTACCACCCTTTACCACAGGCTATTGGTCCAAAGGAGATCCTCTGCTCATCGGGCTCTACCTGTCCACCGCTCTGGCTGCCCTGACCCTGGCCCTCGACGGCTTTCTCTCACCGGAGAGCTCTGCGGCTGCCTGGCGTCATCCCTTGATTGTCATACCTTTCATTCTGGCCCTTTATTCCTCTCTTGTGGCGCCGATAACCGAAATGCCGATGTTGAGCCTTCTCGGCGCACCCCAGTCGGGAACAGGCGCTCTCTGGTATGTGCAACTGACTCTGTTGATTATTCTGGGACGCCGTTTTCTGTCGAGTACAGAGCGCCTGCATTTGTTGCGCAATCTGGCCTTTTTGGTGGCGGTTTTGGTGGCCGCCATCAAAGGCTGGGACTGGATTGCCGAACAAAAGGCATTGCCAATTCTGTTGATCTGGGTGCCTGCCTACTATGCTTGGCTGGTTCCATCTCTTTGGCTGCTGCTACAGATGAGCCCTCCCAGCCGCTCCCATCAGGTGGTTGGTACACTGATTCTGCTTCTCCTGATGGTGGTGTCACGCAGCATGAGCGTGGCATTGGCTGCTGTATTGGGAATATCAGGCTATTATGGAGTGCGTTGGTCTCTAAAACAGGGCTATTCCCTTACCTTTCTGCGGATTGCTGCCGCACTTGTCACTCTTTTGACCTTGCTGGCTCCCATTCTCTCTCCCTGGTGGCTGCCATCTGTGCGTTCCATTGCCTCCATTGAAGATCGTTATTTGCTCACACGTATGCTAGAGGGGGCAATGCGTGATGCCTCTCCCAGCACGTGGTTGTTTGGTAGCGGTTGGGGGCGGATCGGCGATACTTTTCAGCACTATCTCCCACTCAGCCAACAAAAGCTCTGGGATGGTCAGTGGATTTTTTTGCAGAGTGATTATTTTCATGCCCATAATGGCCTGATGGAAGCCCTGCATGCCAGCGGATTGATCGGCCTGTTGCTGTTTATCCTGCTCTGTATTGCCCCCATTCTGTTTGTTC
>NZ_RXIU01000066.1 GCF_004217665.1 Candidatus Magnetaquicoccus inordinatus
GTGGATCCATTGCAGAGGTTTGCCCAGACGCAGGGCGTCGGCGACATAGAGAATGCGATCGGGACCGGCATGGCGCAACGCCTTTTCCAAGGCGGCATCGGCCTGTTGGGCAGTCAGATAGTGATCCGGTTTGAAGATGGGGTTTAAGCCATCCAGACCGGTCTCCATGGAGCGCAAGGCTTTGTGCAACGACTCTTTGAAGGTGCGGCCAATGGCCATCGCTTCGCCAACCGATTTCATCTGTGTGGTAAGCAGCGGTTCGGCGAGGGGAAATTTTTCAAAGGTGAAGCGGGGAATTTTGGTGACCACATAGTCGATGGTCGGCTCGAAGGAGGCCGGGGTAATGCCGGTAATATCATTCATGATTTCCGGCAAGGTATAGCCGATGGCCAGTTTGGCAGCCACTTTGGCGATAGGAAAGCCGGTTGCTTTGGAGGCCAGGGCCGAAGAGCGGGAGACCCGGGGGTTCATTTCGATGACGATCATGCGTCCTGTAGCCGGATGCACGGCAAACTGGACGTTGGAGCCACCGGTATCGACGCCGATTTCGCGCAGGATGGCGATGGAAGCATCGCGCATCTCCTGATACTCTTTATCGGTGAGGGTTTGCGCGGGGGCCACGGTGATGGAATCGCCGGTATGGATACCCATCGGATCAAAATTTTCGATAGAGCAGATGATGATGGCGTTATCTTCGCGGTCACGCACCACCTCCATTTCATACTCTTTCCAGCCGAGCAGGGACTCTTCGATCAGCACTTCGCTGGTGGGCGAGGCGGCCAAGCCGCGGCGAATGATCCGTTCAAACTCTTCGCGATTATAGGCGACTCCGCCACCGGTGCCGCCCAGGGTAAAGCTGGGACGGATAATCAGGGGGAAGCCGATCTCTTGTTGCACCTGCAGAGCCTCTTCCCAGGAGTGGGCAAAGCCGGAGCGGGGCAGGGCCAGACCGATATGCTGCATGGCAGCCTTGAATTGGGTGCGGTCTTCCGCTTTGGCGATGGCAGCGCGCGAGGCTCCGATCAGTTCGACCTGATAGTGGGCGAGGATACCTTTGTCGGCCAAGGCCATGGCGATATTGAGAGCTGTTTGTCCGCCCATGGTGGGCAGAATGGCATCGGGTCGTTCTTTGGCGATGATATTGCTGACAGCTTCGACGGTGATGGGTTCGACATAGGTACGATGGGCCAGATCGGGATCGGTCATGATGGTGGCTGGATTGGAGTTGACCAGTACCACTTGGTAGCCCTCTTGTTTGAGGGCTTTACAAGCCTGGGCTCCCGAATAGTCAAATTCGCAGGCTTGGCCGATGATTATGGGACCAGCGCCGATAATCAAGATTTTCTTCAGGTCAGTACGTTTAGGCATGCGCAGGGCTTCTGTGACGAAAGGGTGAGGGGTGATTCTCCGCTGGGGGTGCGAACCGGCCTGACTGGCAAATATAGTCCTTTTTGTCTGGCAAAGTCAACGTATGGGTCAGAAAATTTCCGGGCAAGTCTATTTGGAAAATTTCCGCGTGGTCGCCACAAGCAAAACTGTGTGTGTCGGGCATCCATTCGTCCAAAGCCTGCTCCTGCTTGGCTTGATGCAGGCGTGTGGCACCGATTGACTCTGCCAATTGGCTGTTCTGAGAGGAAGCCAGAGCTGCAGGGTTTGGCTTTGCTTTGCTCAGGAGGGGAGAATCTATTTCTGGATCTCCTGAATAATCTTTCGTTTTTCAATTGCGTTTGCCCTGCCGAAAATCTATCGCAGCAAAGGCAAAATATGGGCAGCGGCCTCTTGGGCGCCGTTGCCAGAGGGAGCCGGTTTGGCGGGCTGTTGCCAGAGAGCAAAGAGTGGTTCGAGCCATTCAGCGTTGTAAAACTGTGTGGGCGAGAGCTCCTCTGCGCGACCAAACTCTTTGGCCCAGGAGATGATAAAGGGCTCGTCGGGAAAGGTGCCGCGTGGGATATAGAGAAAGGGGAGTTGATGCAGGGTGGCGGCGACGGCGGTATTATAGCCGGGTTTGCTGATGACCGCATCGACCGAGGCGGCCAGATCAGAAAAGGCCAGATGCGGCTGCAGGGCGCTGACGGGGTGAAGATGGGGTGGCGGTTGCTCCAGGGGGGCATCGATCAGCCAATGACACTCGGTTTTGTGCTGCAAGGCCGGAATGGGCAGAGAGTGTGCGGGGATGCCGCCCAGGGAGAGCAGAACCAGGGGGCGTTGATCCTGAGGCGACAGGTGGAGTAGAGAGCGCAGCCGTTTGGGATGGCGTTGCCCGGGCAGAGTCAGCGGAGCGATGCTGTGGGCCACAGGGAAGGGATGCGGGTGGATGGCGGGGGTGGGCAGCAGGGCCAAAGTGGCGCTGGCATAGGCGCTTTGCATGCTTTGCCACCAATCGAGCAGTTCAGGATCGGTTGGTTGCGCAGTTGTCGGAAAAAAATAGGCGGCCAGTACCGCATCCCAGCTCAAAGAGGCGATAGCGACACTGGGAAGCAGAGTGGCAGCAGCCGCCAAGGCCAGATAGGGGATGTCGGCCAGCAACAGATCACTGTGCAGAGAGGCAAAAAGTTGGCGAGTTTGTTTGATTTTGTTGGGCCATTGCGCATGCAGAGCGCGCAGGGCATTTCTGGTGGCGGGCAGATCGACGGTGAGGGCGTCGCTTTGCAGCAAGCCCACATCCAGTTGCAGTGGGCTATGGCTGAAGGGGATGCGCAGTTGTTTGTGGAGTACCGGCAGGGGTAAGGGGCTGAGGATATGGATCTGCAGATCACTCAGCCACTCTGGCAGGATATTGAGCAGGGCGGCCGATTGCGCCAGATGGCCATAGCCATGTCCAGAGATGGCGCAAACGAGGCGGCGTGGCATCTTCAACCCCCTTTTTTGACCCAGCCGATCCATTCCCGGCCTTGTGGCTGCAGAGCCAGCAGAGCATGGCCGTTGATCTGGCACCAGGCGGGAAGATCCTGTTGAATGCCCGGGTCGCTGGCGAGAATGGCCAGGATGGCGCCAGGCGGCAAGCTGCGCAGACTCTGTTCGGCGCGCAGAATGGGCAAAGGGCAGAGCAGACGACGGGCATCCAGGGTCTGATCGGCCTGGGGGGGGTGGTCGGCGCTGTTGGGCGCGGAGTCGGCCATTAGATATACCAGGAGTCGGGGATGGCGCTGGCGGGCAGAGGAGCGACCTGGCGCAGTTGCTCTTGATGGTCATGGGAGATACGGATGGTGACCACATCGGCATGCCGCCCTTGCCCAAAGCGGGCGGTGAGGCGACAGGCCAGGGTAAGATCCTCCTCGTTGGGAGTGCCTTCCACGAGCAGTACCGGGCCGGGGATGCCTTGTGCTTGCAGCAGCCAGCGCTGTTCGCGAAAGCCGGAGAGAAAATTATTTTCCGTTTCGTCGCGTCCGATGATCACTTTGAAATGGGCCGCAGGCCGCAGGTGGCGACCGGCTTTGAGCAGCAGGATGTCATCCATGGTATAGCGGCGTTCGCTGCGGCTGTGCCAGAGATCTTGCAGTTTGCGGGAGTAGTTTTCATCGGTGAGAAAACAGCAGCCGCCGGCGGGGCTGGGATAGTCGTGCAAGCCCAACTGTTGGGCCAGCTCCATTTGGGCGCGGCGACCACGGCCATGAAAGCCTTTAAGCCGTGCGCGATCAACCCAGCCCCGTTTTTCGGGTTCGGTGGCTTTGAGTTTGGCCGCACAGAGAGGACGCAACAACCATCCTTCCACTCCGGCTTCACGTTCGATGTGGGGCAGATTTTCCCGGCGTTGGCTCATCGGACGTTGGCCGAGCACTTCACCAGTAAAGAGAAAGTGCATGCCGAGCTCCTCTTTGAGCTGCCAGGCTTTGCGCACCATAAAGATTTTGCAATCGAGACAGGGGTTGAGGTTGCTGCCGTAGCCATGTTTGGGGTCGGTGACGATGCGTACATAATCCTCGGCAATATCAACCATATGCAGTTTGATGCCGAGCAGTTGTGCAGCATGCAGGGCATCGTGTCGTGGCGGTTTGGCTCCAGGTTCTGGGTTGCGGATGGCGCTGGTATGGCTTTGGATGCAAAAGCCGGTATGAAAGTTGACGCACTCGACATGGATCCCTTGATCCATGAGCAGACGGGCGGCCAGCATGCTGTCCAGGCCGCCGGAGAGGAGACCGAGAGCAGAGATGGGAGTGTGATGATTATCCATGATCTTTCAGCAGTATAACAAGGAGTGGTTTCAGCCAGGATAGCCTTCTTGCAGGAGTTTGGCGGCATCCTGGGCATGATAGGTAAGGATCAGGTCGGCGCCGGCTCGTTTGAAAGCGGTCAAATTTTCCATGACCACGCGCTTTTCATCGATCCAGCCTTGTGCGGCGGCGGCCTTGACCATGGCATATTCGCCACTGACATTATAGACAGCCAAGGGCAGGGTGAAACGTTCGCGCAGGTCGCGGAGGATGTCCAGATAGGCGAGACCAGGTTTTACCATCAACATGTCGGCCCCTTGGGTAACGTCAAGGTTGGCCTCCAGCAGGGCTTCGCGACGGTTGGCGGGATCCATTTGATAGCCACGGCGGTCACCAAAGCTGGGGGTGCTTTCGGCGGCATCGCGAAAGGGTCCATAGTAGGCAGAGGCATATTTGACGGCGTAGGAGAGGATAGGAATATGGTAATAATGCTGCTGATCGAGGGCGGAGCGAATGGCAGCGACCATGCCATCCATCATCCCGGAGGGGGCGACCATATCGACGCCCGCTTCGGCATAGGAGCAGGCAGCCTGGCCGAGCAGGGTGAGGGTGGCATCGTTATCAACCTCTGGGTAGGGATAGTGCGGCAGAGGTGAAGGGCGCAATTGGCCACAGTGGCCGTGATCAGTATATTCGCAATAGCAGAGGTCGGCGATAATATAGAGATCGGGCAAGGCTTTTTTGATGGCGCGGATGGCCTGTTGAATGATGCCGTTGGGGTTGCGGGCATCGGAGCCGAGTGGATCCTTATCCTTGACTTCCGGTATGCCAAAAAGGATGATGGCTGAAATTCCCAGGGATTGGGAGTGGCGTGCCACGCGGATTGCTTGATCGATGGAGAGTTGGGCGACCCCTGGCATGGAGGGGACAGGGTTTTGGATCTCCTGTCCGGGGACGATAAATAGGGGTTGGACCAAATCTGCCGGGTGCAGGATATGTTCGCGTACCAGACGACGGATGGTGTCGGTCTGGCGCAGGCGACGGGGGCGGTGGAGCAGAGAGGAGTCGGGCATAGTCGTTAACGGTATCGGATGCGCATCAAGCAAGTGGACAGGGAGTGGCACCTTTTTTTTGTGGCGGCAGATTTTTTGTGATCGAGAAACCATTTGCCGGGAAAGGGTGCTGGACGAAAGCCTGCAGTCTAACCTAGAATAGCGGGCGAGGGAAGTTTTGTAGGTGATCCGCCTTCTCCGGTCGGATACCGGGTTGAGGATAACGAATAACCGAAAGACGGAAAGAGCGAATCCATGGCAGAAAAAATCGGTGAGCATCTTCTGGCGGTAGGGCGGAGCAATGTGGGCTGTGTCCGACCGCTTAATGAGGACAGTTTTCATATTGATGGCGCGACAGGATTATTGATACTGGCGGATGGCATGGGGGGGCATGATGCGGGTGAGGTAGCCAGCGCGCATGTGGTGCAGGAGGTCACGGAGCGGATTCGGCAGTTTATGAATGCCTCAAGCGATCACCATTCTGAAGAGGGAATGTTGGCGGGTATTGCGCAGGATTCGGAGCTGGATCCAGAGGAGCAGGCAACTTTGGATGATTTGCCCAATCCGGTATTATTGGTGGTACGCGAGGCATTGACGGTGGTAAATGCCGAATTAAACCAACTCAATCAGGAGCGGGGTCATCCAGAAGATTCGGGGATGGGCTCCACGGTGGTGGGGTTGTGGGCGCCGCCATTCAGTGCCTATCCCGTTGTTTTTCATGTGGGGGATAGTCGTTTATATCTGTTTCATGGTGGGCAGTTGCAGCAGAAGACGCGGGACCATTCGTTGTATCAGCAGTGGTTGAGTTTTGGTGGCAAGGGGATGCCTCCGCCGCAGAATATCTTGTTGCAGGCAATTGGCCCTTCGCGGATTGTAACCCCTGATGTACAATTTTTGCCAGTATATGCTGGAGATACGGTATTAATCTGTTCGGATGGTTTGACGGGCATGGTGACGGATGCGGCCATTGCCGGGGTATTGGCAGAGTTGACGGCGGATAATTTGGATAGTGTGTGCGATCGGTTGATCACCATGGCCCGTGAGGGTGGGGGACGGGATAATGTGACGGTGATCCTGGGCCATTTTATCTGAGAGCTTGACAAAAGATCGGTGCGGGCAGGCCAAGGAACAAGCTGCTGGCAAGCGCACGCAGAGAGAGAAAGCAGATAGGCGAAGAGTAGGCGAGTCAGCGAGGCGATTGGCATGGCCGAGCAGAAGATTGCACAAGCTCTGAGAGAACGCAGGCAAGGAGAGGATGATGAGAGAGAATCACCAACTGGCGATTATGTTTGCGGACATTGCCGGGAGTACCAAACTGTATGAGACCATAGGCAATGAGAGAGCGCGTGAGGTGACCTCTCGCTGCATCGTCTATTTGTCGGAGGTGACAGCAGAGTTCAGTGGGCGGGTGGTGAAAACCATTGGCGATGAGGTGATGTGCACCTTTCCGACTGCCGATGATGCGGCGCGGGCGGCGGTACGGATGCAGGAGACGGTCTCTGAAAATGGTTCTGAGTTGGGCAATTTGCATATTCGGGTAGGATTTCATTTTGGTGAAGTGATTTTGGAAAATGGGGATGTTTTTGGTGATGCGGTCAACCTGGCGGCGCGCATGGCAGCACAGGCCAAGGGGGATCAGATTATCACCACGGGTGAGACATTGGATGCCATGAGTCCCTATTTACGTTTTGGCAGTCGTGAGTTGATCACCACCACGGTCAAGGGCAAATCGACGCCGATCCAGATCATTGAGTTGACCTGGGGCGAAGAGGAGGAGTTGACGGTGATGGGTGGGCGTGAGGCAGTGACGGTGATGGCGCCCAATACGGTGACTGGGGTGATCTCCTTTCATGGCAAGAGTGTAGAGATTAATGAAAACAATCCCAGTGTGACCATTGGTCGCGATAAAAACAACACCTTTTCGGTATTGGATAGCATGTCTTCGCGGGTGCATGCCAAGGTGGAGTGTCGTCGTGGCAAGATTGTGTTGATTGATCAGAGCACCAATGGCACATTTGTGGTGACAGCCCAGAAGGATCGGGCCTTTGTGCATCGGGATGAATATGTGTTGCAGGGGCGTGGGGTGATTGGTTTGGGTCGTGAGGTCAACAGCAGCGATCCTTTGGCGGTACATTTTTCCTGTTAAATATCCCTCGATAGCGGGGTCCGGGAAACCCTCTTTTTCCTGGACTCCGACCTTTCTGGTTGTCTCATTTTTTCTGTTGTTGCCAATAGTTTTGCAAACCTTCCAACATGCTCAGTGTCGTTGCCTCGCGGGCGGTGACGGCGACGGAGAGTCCTGCCTCGAGCAGGCTTTGGCCGGTGACTGGGCTGATGACGGCAAGTAGCGGTCGTTGCAACCACGCTTTGCCCTCGGCTGGCAAGGCGTTGACAAAGGCTTGGAACGAGCGACTGCTGAAAAAAAGAATGGCATCGACCTGTTCTTGTGCCAAAGCCTGTTGTACGGGCAGGGGTAAAGTGGTGATCGGTTCAGCGCGATAGGCCTGCACACGTTCGACCAACCATCCGGCTTGGCTGAGCAGGGTTGGGAGCTCTTCGCGACCGATGGCGGCTTGTGGAAAGAGCAGGGTGCGGCAGGGATCGGGATGGGTTTCTGCCCAGTGCATTATATAGTGGGCGAGAGCTTCACCTCCCGAGGCTTGAGGTGGCAACAAGATGGGCCAGCCTTTTTCTTGCAGCAGGGTGGCGGTTTGTTTGCCGACGGCAAAGAAGGGGGGAGGTTGTGCATGATCGGGCAGGTGTTGGATGACGGCGCGAGCGGCGTTGATGCTGGTCAGCACAATTGCCCGATAGGGATGGGGAGGGGTGAGGCAGCGTTGCAGGGCCTGTTGCAGGGGTCGGAGATCGGCGGGAGGCTGGATGGTCAGGGCTGGAGCGAGCAGGGCTCTGCCCTGGCACTCTTGGACCAGACGGGCGGTCTGTTCCGCTTCGGGTTCAGGGCGGGTGATCAGCAGGGTACGTCCCTGCAGATGCAGTGCAGTAGGCATGGTCTGGCCTCGGTAGGAGAGAGAGTCTGCAGCAACTGTAGGCCGGAACACTTTTTCCCGGTTGCTGCCCTGTCTGTCTGGCAGTTTGCCTGATTTGCCCGTATCATGAAAGTGTGGGTGTATGGGTTGATAGTTGCGGTGGAGATTGGGGAGAGCTGTGTTGATTGGCTGCGCACAACGGCGTTTTATGCGTATGTGTCAGCGTGGCAGTGGCGGGAGGAGAAGGTGGAAGAGAACGAACCGTATGATTTTTTTGAAACCATTTTCCGTCTGGATGCGTGCGATGATATGCACGAATTTTTGGAGTTTGTGCAGGGCAGACGGCACAGTACCTCGGACATGTTATCGGCGACGGCGCAATTATTGGCCCGGGGGCGGATTCGCTCGGCCTACATCATGGCCATGTTGCTGGAAAAGCGTGGCCAACGCACTATTGTGATGTCGATTGCGCTGAGTGTGGGGGGGTTGATCTTTGGCAATACGGTTGAGGAGGAGAATGGACTGCGTTTTTTAGCGGCGCAGGTGGAATCCTTGGCGCCGGAGCGTTTGCTGGAGGTCTATGATCGTATGGTGGCACCTTTGGTCAGCCATTTATGGGCGGCATCGGTGGCCAAGCAGGATGCGGAGCGGGTATGGCGTTTTTTACGCCATTTTCAAGGGGCGGTAACCGAGGGGTTTGATTGGACACCACAGCTTTGCAAGTTGTGCGCGGGCAAAGCGGAATATTGGTTTCATGCCCGTTTGTGTGGTCGTTATCGGGTAGCCTATTATTGGTGTACGCAGTGTGAATTTTTATGTACGGAGGCGCCCTATTGGCAGACGGAGGAGGGGGGTGAGACTCTGCTGCAGAGCAGCTCTTTGGCCAGCGTGCGTCAGACCTGGGGCCGACGCCGGGCGTTTGTCAGTTTGTTGTTGTTAAATCTATATGATGCGCAGAGGGAGTGTCTGGATTGCAGTGCCGATGAGGGTCGTTTTGCGCGTTCGATGCGCGAGGCTGGTTTTCATTTTCGCCATCAAGGTCCGCAGGCGGTGGCGCGTGCGGCGGAGCGGTTGAGCAGACGGAGCAAGACAGAGGCGGGGTTTGAGTTGGTGACAGCTTTTGATGTTTGGCAGCGTTTTGCCGAGCCGGGCAAGGTATTGGATCGTTTATTGGCCAACAGTGATGGCATTTTGTTTAACGTGCCGTTGTTGCCGGATCCGATTCCGAAGCCGGAGGAGTGGTCTGGATATGATCTGGGGGGGGGGCGCAATCTTGCATTTTTTGCGCCGCGCACTTTGCGTCGTTTGGCGGAGCGGCGGCAGCTTTATTGGTTGAGCAATGGCGAGGAGCTGCATCTGTTTACGCGGCGGGAGATCTCCGGGGAGGTATTTGAGGGGATGGCGCGTTGGGTCAGTTGAGGTGGTGGGAATCGGGATGGTTGGATTTGTGGATGGTTTCGCCATCGATGACCACGGAGTGGGGGTCGCGAGTGGGGCGATTGCGAGCGGCGAAGGTGTGGGCGTGACGGCTGAGCAGGATGGCCACAAAGCGGCGGATGGGAGGGAGCAGCAGTAAGGTGGCGCACAGGTCGGAGAGAAAGCCGGGCAGAAGGTAGAGCAATCCGGCAAGCAGGAGGACAGATCCTTCGAGCATTTCGCTGCCGATGGCCTCTTGTTGCTGCATTTTGCGCATGATCTTTTCCAGGGTGCGCATTCCTTCCAGTTTGACCATGCGACTGCCGACCCAGGCCATGAGGATCAAAAGCAGGAGGGTGATGAGGATCCCGATTTGATCCATGGTTTTGCCGATCAGGTAGATATCCAGGCAAAAGAGCAGGCCGAGAGAGATCATGAGATGGGACATGGAGCAAGCTCTTTCCGTGTGTGGTAGGAGTGATGTGGGCAGTGTAGCGGGATGTGTGTGCAAAATAAATGTTTGATCGATGGTTGCTGGTGCTAGGTTTCAGGGGGAAAACTGCTGCAGCTTGCAGGCAGAGGAGGGGAGATCCAGGCAGGGCCATATAACCAATTCAGGATCTGGCGAGGGAAATCAGGCAGACAGTGCTCTTGTGACCATAACACAGCAAAGGCATAGAATCCGAACAGCAGGAAATAGGCAAAGGTGCAAAACGTGCGGATATTGTGTAGCCAAAGGAGTCGTTGCACATCGGTGGGATCGGGAGCGGTGGCAGGGTTAAGGCGCAGGCGATTTTGCCAGGATTGATAATATTTGTCGCTGGCAAAATAAATGAAATATGTCAGTGCTATGCTTGGAAGAAGTGGCCATTGCCAAACAGGCAATCTGTTTAGATCGATAAACAGCGCATAAAAGAGAACGGGAGCTTTGGTAATTTGTGCGCGTATATCAGCGATGAGGGGCGTTTGCCAATAGAGAAGAAACATGCCCACAACAAAGTAAATTGCTAGCAAACGATTCCGCCATTCGCTACGCCCATTGTATAACCCACAGAGCAGATCTTCACCCTTGTGGCCACTGATCTCCTCTTTTGAAGGGGGCACCAGATAGAGTAACGGTAGATAAAACCAGCAGGATGATTTTAGGCTCCATCGGTAACAAAAGGCTGGGGCAAAAAATATAAAAATAATAAACAGATGTGATATATAATTTATAATTTTGATCCCAGTGATTTTTGCAGGAAACTCTTTTATCCAATAGGTTCCAGAAAGTTCATCGCTTATAGCCACTCCACCAGGTATTAATTCTGGTGGATGAAACAGGTCAATGATACCGATTGTTTGCCACCAGTTTTTTGGAATAGCAAAGCAACCGGAATCGAGATGTCGCATTGTTGCAGCAAGACGGGTGAACAATGAGCGCAACCAAATTCCAAAGGCTCCCGTTACCACAACCACTACCGATGTTGCTGCCGATTCCGTTACCGAGACCACTCTTGCGATCACTCCCCTTGCCGTTTCCGCTTTCGCTCCCGCTATTACCCCCGCTACCATTCCTGCTACCGCTATTACTGCTGCTAGCGATGCTGCTTCCGCACTCACTATTGCTGCTGTTCCAGTTCCCGTTCCAACTCCTACTGCTGCTGCCGCACCCACTATCACTGCCGTTCCGGTACTCGTTCCAACACCCGATGCCGCTACCGCGCCCGCTAACGCTGCCGCACCTGCTGCCGCACCTGCTGTTGCTCCTGTTGCTGCTCCTGTTATCGCCCCCGCTGCTGCTCCAATAATTCTAGCCAACAGCCCCAACAGAAAAGATCGCCAGAAGAGTGACCATGCTACTGTACCAGTCAAATAGGATTGTGCTAACCAAAAATAGGATTGTGCTAACCAAAAGATGGTGAAAAAAAATGCCAATAAAGAAACGCCGATCGTTGTCCAAAATAGCACAGGTGTTTCTTTGTGCGAAAATTTATCTTGTTCCCAATAATTTTTGAACCAACGCACTCCAGTTCTAACCGATTCCTCAGACCGAAATAGCTGTATAAGGGAGACGCAAAGACTGGCGATGATAATGATGTAGAAATTATAATAGATTGCCACACTCCAAGTGAGCACGACTGCCAGGAGTGTTTCCAGCAGAGCCAGAATGGAGAGTTCCCCTTTTTTAATTGACTCCGGGGTGGAGTGCCAATGCCAAGCCATCAGTCAACCTTGCTTTGTATGGAAGAAAGATAGTTCTTGTTGTGGTCGCCATTGCAGCAGACCTTGTTGGTCAGTATAACAACTTAGTGGATATGTTTATCTCATTTGTGGAGCAAGGCAAGCTTTTACGCACATTCGCGCTATTTCTTGGTTTCCCGTCAAGGTCTGATGCTGTGAGCAATCGTTTTGCAGCTCTGGGTGGAGAGCGCAATGGGCAGTTCAATTTCCGTATCAACCAACAGTAGCTCATCTGTTTTGAGTGGCCAGAGGATGTTCCAAAGCCATTCCCCATTGAGATTACCGATTACCATTAAACGAGAAACTATGGACACGACTGAGAGCAGGCCGATCTACCTCATCCATCCTGGAAGGTGCTGGCGGAGGAGTTGGAAGAGCTTGGGATGAGTGCTGCTGATCTGGCCATGGCTATCTATGTGCCAGCTTAAGCGCATCTACCAGATTATTGCCGGGAAACTGGCCATGACTGCGGATACCGCGATACGGCTGGAGCAATGGTGAGGGGTAGAGGCAGCTTTTTGGATGAATTTCCAGAAGAACTTATGAGTTGGATGTGGCGATGATTGGGCAACAAATGGCGTTGGTGGAAAACGTGTGTGGGAAGCAGGTAAAACGGGAGAAGGAGGAGATTGATAACTTACTGAGCTGACTGCATGCACACTCTATTGAAAAGATTGGCGTCTCCAACGTCTGCCGCATTGCATGATTATCTATTTGTTTTATTGTTTATATTTGTTTGTTGAGACAATAATCTACCAACAAAATGTTTTTCGTGCGCTCCCGCCTCCTCTGTGCCTTTTTCGGTCACTCTCCTGGGGTGGTGTGCTACCGGCGAAAATCCAGTGGCATCGTTTATGGAAATTCGTTACAGTGAAGAGGGATTGACAAGGTTCAACCGGGGAGAGCGTCATCATGGGCACAACAGCCTTTGCCATACCGTTTGACACCTTGGCATTTGCCAAGGAGTTGGAGGCTGCCGGGATTCCACCCGCGCATGCAGAAGCGCAAGCCAAAGCATTGTCAAGTGTTCTCCAGAAAGTGGAGGAGTCCAGACTTCAGGAGTTGGCCACCAAGGGTGATGTCCGGGAGCTTGAACTCAGGTTGGAGACCACCAAGGCGGAATTGCAGAAAGAGATTGAGGTTGCCAAAAATGAAACCATCAAGTGGATGGTCGGTCTCGCCCTGGCGCAATTGGCTATGATGGCGGGCATTCTCATGACTTTGGTGCGTGTATTGCCAGGTGGGCATTGAATGCGCAGGGGATACACCTGCTGCTCATTCCCTTGCCACCTCTACAGTTTTCCAGGAAAGAGTTGGTTGTATAGTGTAAGCCAACTTTAAGATACAATAAACAAAGAGCCTTGAATCAGTCCGTCAAGATGAACTTCGCTGTAGGCTATATGATACGCTGTGCAATTTTTTCTTTGTTTTTCAAGCGAACCTTTAAAGAGTCCCCTGCAGCCATTCAGTCCGTCTCATAGGGTCACCTCCTTACCCCTATTTGAAACTGGACAAATCATGTGCCACAAGACCGGACAATGAATTTGCTGCCAACAAGCAAGGGCTGATGCTGTTGTCGAGCAATCGTTTTGCATTCCTGGGGGGAGAGCGCAAGGGGCAGTTCAGTATCGTAGTACTCCTCTCCGAGGGGGAGAATGAGCGTCTGGCGCACACACAGAGGCAGGAACAAGTGTATCAGTGCGTAGGGGTAGATGGCGAGGGAGACGGAGGAACAACAGGTGCAGAATGCGGTTGACGAAACTCCTGAATGGTGGGTTGGTAGTAGGTAGGAACAGGAGGCACAAGCCGATTGATTGCAGTCACTCCACCCAGAACGGCGATGCCTTGGGCACTGCTGGCATTATAGTTGACCGATAGACTATTTATGGGCGATGGCACGGCACCGGGGGAGAGGGAAGGGCAAGACATCTGTGACAGTAATGAGCATGCAGGCTAAACACCTTCTCTGGAGCATGTGTATGCTCTCTCTCCGTACAAATGTACTTTGCACGCATGTGCTCTGCATGGAGTGACAGGGTTCAATGTCCACCAGGCAGTACACGAACCAGCGTCATCAGGATTCCTGCCATCATGGCCAGTTGAGCCATTGCTAGGCCGATCATCCATTTGATGGTTTCAGCCTTGGCGGTTTCAATATCCTTTTGCAACTCTGCTTTTGTGGTCTCAATTTTGGCTTCCATCTCCTGTCGGGTTGCCAAGCCATCCAAACGAGTCTGAATCTGCTTCTCATTCCTGTCTGCCAGTTTGGTGGCATATTCGTCTGTTCGGGTATCAACCTGCACGATGAGTTTAGCCAATGCCTTGGCATGACCCTTAGCCTGTTCTTCAGGTACACCTGCTGCCTTGAGTTGCTCTACATATTCCAAGGTATCAAAGGTTATGGCTGCCATGATGATGCTCTCCTCGGTTGGTATCAATTTCCATTCCCAGGATACAGCACATCAAGAAGGCTTTCCAATGGTTTCTCTGGATTATGGAGATTGCTCTATGCAGTGCATGTCTATACGGAGCACATCTATACAGAGTACGCATTAATGGCAAGGAATGGCCTGTTTTAGGTGTTATGACTTGAATTGAGCTGGCAGCCAAAAAGATGGAAGTGGCTAATAATGGCCTTATATTGACAGCAATGAGTATGCAGGTTAAGGCTGGTTTCTCTCGTAAAAGGAGATTGTCATTAGTGGCAAGAAATGGCCTGTTTTAGGCGTCTTTGTTGTTAGTTGTGAGCTATTATTATGCCTGGAAATGGCCTTCCTGTGGCAACAATGGGCATTGCTTGTCTGTATGTGTCAATAGCCGCCATGGATCGGATCAACCATCATGCCCATCATGTGGAAATCACCGGATCCAGTTACCGGGCACATGGCAAACGAAAGCAGGAATTGATCAAAATGGGTGGGCAAAGAAAGGCGCAGTAACCGGAGGGTCGGATTAGGGAAAAGTCAGTCGCCAAGGTGGTACAGTCAGTATGGCCGAACAGGGTGGTACAGTATGGGCGGCTATTGACAGATGTCATCTTGTCATGGGCAATTGCTCACAAGGCTCTACTGTTGGCAGAGAACGACACACAGGCTTGCCCTCAGTCAGATTGAGGGCAACCATCAACAAGACTCTCCTGTTGAGCTGGAGTGGCAGTGCTGACAGAGCAGGAATTGTTGACTATGCCGATTAACTGTTGCTGGATTGAAGATTGGCAACGTTGGTGGAAAGCGTTGGTGGAAAAGGTGTGTGGAAATAGATAAAACGGGGAAGAGGTTGGTTTGTAACTGATTGATCTGACGGCATTCACACTCTTTTGAAAAGATTGGCGTCCCCAACGGACTCCAAATATACTTGTAATATATTGTTTTTATTGATATTTATTGAAGCAAAAAATTTGCAAACCAACTAAAAAGACCAACAATTTTTTCTTTCTTCTCGGAGGATTCTCTCCAGCTTTCTGAAAATATTTATTGTAATATATCCTATATAATCACTGTAGCATCAAGATTTACTCCATGTCAAGATTGTGGAACGAATGGTCAACGTTACTCAAAAATACGTTTGACGTAACACGTCACTACAGGGTATTCTGCGAAGACTCATGGATGACCATCATGGACAGAAAGGGGGGCGTAGGCTGTCCAGTGACTGACCAACCCAAATACCGGGACAAGAGAACGGAACGATTTGCAACCGGTGAACGTGTTCGAGAGTTCCAGGCGTTCGAGGAGCAAATCAAAAAGCGGCTCGTCATCCTGGAGAGTGCTGTTACCCGCCAGGGGTTGATGCTGTTGCCAAGCAATCGCTTTGAATCCCTGGGTGGAAACCGCAAGGGACAGTTCAGCATCCGTATCAACCAGCAGTGGCGTGTTTGCTTTGAGTGGCCTGATGGTGCCACAAAACCGTTCAACATCGAAATTGCTGATTACCATTGAGCGAGAAACCATGGACACGACCGAGAGAAGGCCGATATACCCAATCCATCCAGG
>NZ_RXIU01000067.1:0-1444 GCF_004217665.1 Candidatus Magnetaquicoccus inordinatus
ATAGAGATCCATGGCAGAGACGGTCAAGCCTTTGTCATCGAGGAAATAGGCTTTGAAGAAGGTGTCACCCGGTGAGGTTTTTTCAATTTTGGCCAAACCATCGGCGATTTGTTTTTCCTCATCCTTGCTCAACCATTTGATCTTGCCAGCTTTTTTCGGCTCATAGACGGCGCTGTTTCCTTGCATGACATCGACACGATATTCATGCTCGCCGGCGGACAGGGCTGGGACGGTGAAGCGAATGATATCGTTGTCACTGGCGGCGATATCATAATTTTTGCCATCGATGACCAAACGGTAGGAGTACTCTTTACCCATGCCGGACCAGACCAGATCGGGATGAGAGGAAGAGAGGGTGATCTCTTGGATGGTATCCAGCTTGATTTCCGAGGCTTTTTTCTCGACGCTGCGACGCACTGTGGTATAGCGTTGCGCTTTATCGAAGCGTTGACCGATACCGTCAACCAGGTTGCCGGAATCTTGGCTCGGAGCGGAGATGGTTCCAGCGAGGGCTTTGACATCCGCTTCGGTAATTTCCACCACCGAATTGGCAGCCACTTCCTGGGTCAGATTGGTGGCTTGATTGACCAGTTTACCGGCACCGTCGGCACCGGTTTTGACTTGATAGCCGGCAAAGAGGAATTTGTTGCGATCCACCTTTTTCCACTCTTTACCATCCTTGCTGACCTGAACATCACCCTGGACTTGGGTCAGCATGGAAACCGGGGCGCCTGCGGCGAGGGCATCCAGGCTGAGCCCGATGCACAACGACGGCACGAGCAGCAAACCCAATTTGAACAAACGTGTTTTCATGCAGTTTTCCTCCCAAGGAAAAGTTTGAATTAATATGTAGATAGCCAAACCCTGCCCATGCCGTCGGGAATGTTCACCGAGCTCAAGTAGGCAAGATAGTGTAAGACAATCTTTCCAGTTAACTTATCATAGCAGCTTTTTTTGGGATTTGCTGAATTTTTTTAACCCTCTTGCACGAAATCTTGCAGCATGTAACTTTGGCAAGCCCTTGCGGCAAGGGATAAACGGGCTGCAAGGTGATAAATTATTGAATCTTAAGGTTTGCATTCCTTGGCTTGCAGAAGATTTTTTTCTTGAGTCATGAGGAGATTCTGCCGATCAAGATATTAAAAGTGGGATCATTGAATGATGATCTGCACGGAAAGGAAAGGACGCAGCGGAACCGGTAAGAGGTGACAAAATGAGCACCACGATAGTGGGACAAACCCGTCCCATTCGACAAAGCGGTTGGTTCTTGGCGGCGCGTGGGAGTAATGCCGGATCCCCGGCCACGGCGATTGAAGCAGCTCGATCTGTGAATGGAATGGATTCCGTCGATCTGGCAGGCATGGGCTTTTATCGCAAAGCATGGCAACTGTTGCAAGAGCAGGATCCAGCACCGATTCCCGAAGCGGTTGCCCGGGCGATTCGG